>NZ_JBIAMB010000022.1:0-73203 GCF_042873895.1 Streptomyces sp. NPDC004435
CGCCCGGTTACATTCCGAACCCGGAAGCTAAGCCTTTCAGCGCCGATGGTACTGCAGGGGGGACCCTGTGGGAGAGTAGGACGCCGCCGAACAATCATTGTGGGAAAGCCCCGCACCTTCTGGTGCGGGGCTTTTCTGCGTTCACGGGACGTTCTCCCGGACTAGGCCGGCTTCACCAGGCCCGTGTCGTAGGCCAGGATCACCGCCTGGACGCGGTCCCTCGCTCCCGTCTTCGCCAGGATGCGGCCCACATGGGTCTTCACCGTGGACTCCGCGAGGTGGAGACGGTCCGCGATCTCCAGGTTGGTCCACCCCTGGCCGATGACGGTGAGGATCTCGTGCTCCCGGTCGGTGAGGGAGGCCAGACGGGGGTCCTGCCGCACGGGCGCGGACGGGGACGAGGGCGTCGGAGGCAGGTGGTGGATGTAGGTGTCCAGGAGACGGCGGGTGAGGCCGGGGGCGACGACCGCGTCGCCGGCGGCCACCGCGCGGACGCCGGAGAGGAGCTCCTCCGGCTGGGCGTCCTTCACCAGGAAGCCGCTCGCACCCGCGCGGAGACCGTCGTACGCGTACTCGTCCAGGTCGAAGGTGGTGATGATCAGGACGCGGGTGCGGGCGCCCGCGGCGATGATGCGGCGGGTGGCCTCGATGCCGTCCAGGCCGGGCATGCGGATGTCCATCAGGACCACGTCCGGGTGGTGGTCGGCGACCTGGCGGACGGCCTCGGCGCCGTTCGCGGCCTCTCCGACGACCGTCATGTCGTCCTGGCTCTCCAGGAGCATGCGGAAACCGAAGCGCTGCATCGGCTGGTCGTCGGCGATCAGAACCGTCGTCACGGGTGGGATTCCTCCGGAGCGGGAGCGGGCGAGGGAGCGGTGGGGATGCGGAGCCGTACCCGCCAGCCGGTGCCGGACGGCAGGGGACCACAGTCGAGTGTGCCGTCGTAGAGCGCCGCGCGCTCGCGCATTCCGGTGAGGCCCTGGCCCTGGCCGGGAGTGGCGGACGGGAGGCCCGTGTCGGTGACGGTGACCAGGACGGCGTCCGGGCCGGCCGCGAGCCGGACGGTGGCCCTGGCCGCAGGACCCGCGTGCTTGAGGGTGTTGGTCAGGGACTCCTGGACCACACGGTAGACCGTCAGTTGAGCGCCGGGCGGCAGGGACGGGAGCGGCGACGGCAGCTCCGCGGCGACCGGCAGGCCCGCCTTCCGTACACCCTCCAGGAGGGAGTCCAGATCCTCCAGGGTCGGCTGGGGGGTACGGGCGGCGGCAGGGGTGCCGTCGTCGGGGGCCGACAGGACGCCCAGCAGGCGGCGGAGTTCGTCGAGGGCCTGGCGGCTCGTGGTGCCGATGGCGTCCAGAGCCTGGGCGGCGCGCTCGGGGCTCTTCGCCGCCGCGTACCGGCCGCCGTCCGCGAGGCCGGTGATGACCGACAGGTTGTGGCCGATGATGTCGTGCATCTCCCGGGCGATACGGGCCCGTTCGCCCGCGGCCGCCAGCCGGACCTCCTGGTCGCGCTCGACCTCCAGCCGGCGGGCCCGGTCCACGAGGCTCGCGGTGTGGTCCCGGCGGGAGCGGACCGTGATGCCGACCAGGGCGACGAGGGCGTACGCCCACAGGGTGGGGACGACGTGCAGGTCCCAGTCGTCGCCGTCGAAGCGGAGCGCGCCCGTCAGGATCGGCGCCAGGAGCAGGGCGAAAGCCCACAGGAGGCGGCGCGGCGGGCGGGTCAGGGCGATGTGGAACAGCGGGAGGAACTGGAGGAAGGCGGCCTGGAGGAAGGCCCCGGACACCTCGCTGACGAAGGCCGCCGCCGTCATCACGGCGAGGACCGAGGTCGGGTGGCGGCGCCGCGCGTACAGGGGGAGCACGAGGGCGAGGCTGAGGGCGACGACCAGACCGGCGGGGAGGGACGGGTCCCGGGCCACGTTCCGCCAGCCGCCCGCCGCGTCCACCAGGGCCGCCGCCGTCCAGCCCAGCGTGAGCGCGCCGTCCCAGAGCCAGGGGCGGGCCGCGTCGGCCGCCCGGACGCGGGTGATCAGCTGGTGCGCGTACCGGCTGGGCGCCGTCGTCTCCGTCGTCACTCGGTCATCATCCCCGTACGTCCTGGCGGCGGAGGAGGAACGCGGGGACTGCCAGGGCCGCCGCCGCCCACAGGACGAGCGCGAGCAGGGCGGCGCCGGCCGAGGGGGCGCCGGGCAGCGGGGTCGCGGAGCCGAGGACGCCGGCGGCCTGGGTGGGGAAGTACCGCAGCGCGGTGTCCACGGCGTCGTACGGGAGCATCCCGATGACCTCGGGCAGGACCAGGACGCCGCCGATGAACGCGCCCAGCGCGCCGGGCACCGAGCGGAGGGCGGCGCCCAGACCGAGGGCGAGGAGGGCGAGCAGGGAGAGGCCCGCGGCGTTGCCGGCGAGGGCCGCGAGGACGCCGTCGTCGGTGAGGGCGGCGGCCTGGTCGGTGTCGTCGAGGAACGCCTGGGCGGTGAGGAAGGTCGTCAGGTTGGTGAGGAGGCTCAGCCCGAGGACCGTGGTGCCGAGGACCGCGGCCTTCGCCCACAGCACCGGCGTGCGGGCGGGGACGGCGGTGAAGGTGGCGCGGGCGAGGCCGGAGGAGTACTCGCCGGCGGTGACGAGGATGCCGAGGACGGCGAGGGCGATGCCGGCCAGCTGCGAGCCGTAGAGGGTGAGGACGACGGTGTCGACGTCGGAGTCGCCGCCGTCGGAGGTGTATGTGGTGCCCATGAGGATGCCGACGCCGAGGACGAGGACGACCGCGGACAGGGCGCTGATCCAGGTGGAGCGGAGCGTCCGCAGCTTGTGCCACTCGGAGCGCAGGACGCGGGGCAGGGTGACCCCGTAGGGGGTCGGGGCGGTTGCGGTGGTGGTCGTCATGCCGCTGCTCCCTGGTACTCGACGGAGTCGTGGGTGAGGTCCATGAACGCCTGCTCCAGGGAGGCGGTCTCGGGGGTGAGGGCGTGGAGTTCGACGGCGTGGGCGGCGGCGAGGCGGCCGATCGCGGGGGCGTCGAGGCCGTTGACGCGGAGGGTGTCGGGGGCCTCGGCGGTGATGTGGGCCGGTGCCGGGAGGAGGGTGCGGAGGCGGTCGGCGTCGGGGGTGACGACGAGGACGGAGGCCGCGCCCGCGTCGCGGACCAGGTCGGCGACGGTGGTGTCGGCGAGGAGCCGGCCCTTGCCGATGACGACGAGCCGGTCGGCGGTCAGCGCCATCTCGCTCATCAGGTGGGAGGAGACGAGGACCGTACGGCCTTCGTCGGCGAGGGAGGTGAGGAGGGTGCGGACCCAGCGGACGCCCTCGGGGTCGAGGCCGTTCACGGGTTCGTCGAGGACGACGGTGGCCGGATCGCCGAGGAGCGCGGCGGCGATGCCGAGGCGCTGGCCCATGCCGAGCGAGAAGCCCTTCACCCGGCGGCCGGCGGCGTCCGCGAGCCCGGTGAGGCCGAGGACGTGCTCGACGCGGGTCCGCGGGATGCCGTGGGTGTGGGCGAGGGCCATGAGGTGGTGGAAGGCGGTGCGGCCCGGGTGGAAGGAGCGGGCGTCGAGGAGGGCGCCGACCCGGGTGAGGGGCGCCGGGTGGGCGGAGTACGAGCGGCCGTCGACGGTGGCGGTGCCGTGGGTCGGGGCGTCGAGGCCGAGGATCATGCGCAAAGTGGTGGACTTCCCGGCGCCGTTGGGGCCGAGGAAGCCGGTGACGGTGCCGGGGCGGACGGTGAACGAGAGGTCCCGGACGACGGTGCGGTCGCCGTACCGCTTGATGAGTCGCTCTGCTCGGATCATGCGGTCGACGCTACGGAGACGGCGGGGCGGGGGCGTCCGACCGTGGTCGGCAGCCGGCGGGACGGCGTCGTACCGTGGTACGACACACGGCGCTGAGCTGCGAATTCCCCTTGTGGGCGGAGGGCGGGGGCGGCGAGGATGCCGGGCATGAACTACGAGATCCGTTCCGTCCTGGCCGACGAGTGGGAGAAGGCGCGCGAGCTGCGGCTCGCCGCGCTGCGGGACCCCGTCGCGCACCTCGCCTTCCTGGACAACCACGCGGACGCGGTGGCGCGTCCGGACGACTTCTGGCGGGAGCGGACCGCGGCCGCGTCGGCGACGGGCGAGGGCCGGGTGCGGCAGTTCGTCGCCGAGGCGCCGGACGGACGCTGGCTGGGCACGGTGACGGTGCTCGTCGAACGGCCCGCGGACGAGGCGGGGTTCGGTGGCGCGGCCACGGTCGACCAGACGCATCTGGTGGGCGTCTTCGTCCGGCCCGAGGCGCGCGGCGGCGGGGTGATCGACGCGCTGTTCCGGGCGGCCGTGGAGTGGTCGTGGGCGGTGGACGGGATCCGGCGGGTCCGGCTGTACGTCCACGAGGAGAACGCGCGGGCCGTCGCCTTCTACCGCCGCTTCGGCTTCGCGCCGACGGGGGAGCGGGTGCCGATGCCGGGTGACACGGGCGCGTACGAGGACGAGTACGAGCTGCTGCCGGCGGTGTGAGGGCGGTGGCCTAGCGGTAGCGTCCGGTGGGCTCGGGCCAGCGGGTGCGGGACTGCTCGGGGGAGCGCATCAGGGCCAGGGTGGGGAGTCCCCGGGCGGCGCCGTCCGCGAGGAGGGCCGGGAGGTCCGGGAGCGGGGCCACGGCGGCGACGTCGTCGAGGACGAGCGTGAGTGGTGGGTCGAGCCGACCGTCGGATGACCGTGCGGCCATGCGGCGGCCGTGCTCGACCACGTGCGACGCGAGCGCGGTGAGGAGGGGCATCGCGCCCGGGTGGGTGCGCGGGTCCTCGATCGGCTCGCCCACCACGTAGAGGGTGCCCCCTTCCGCGGGGAAAGATGCCAGGGCCAGCGAATCCGTTCGATTCGGGGTGCACGCCTCGCGGATGTGGACCGAGGAGAAGGCGGAGAAGGCGCGGGCCGTCAGTTCCTGTGCCAGTCTGCGGCTCTCGGGGTGGGCGGTGAGCGCCGCTTCGAGGAGTCCGGCGAGGCCGGAGGCGGCCTTGGGGTGGCCGCGGAGGATGCGTACCGGTTCGTGGGCGTCGGTGCCCTGGGCCCAGCGGTGGACCTGGCGGAAGGGGCGGCCGTCGACGGCGGCGGCGTGCAGCCAGCAGCGCAGGAGCGTTTCGGCGGTGGTGGCGGTGGCCGCGTCGAGGCGGGCGTGCGGGCGGACCGGGGCGAGCAGGGCCGCGGCGCGGGCCTGGGCGGTGTCCGGGTCGGCGCAGCCTTCGGCCGGGGACCAGTGGAGGCGGGCCGGGGTGTCGCAGAGGTGGCCGGGGTCGTAGACGAGGACCGGGCCGAGCTTGCCGCGCACGTCCTTGGTGTCCGTCCAGACGGTGGGGTCTGAGGTGACCACCAGCACCGGGCCCTCGGCGTCGCGGACGGCCTGTATGGCGAGGGGACGGCGGGTCTCGGGCGGGCCGTAGAGGGTGCGGCCGGCCTCCGGCCGGGGCGCGGGGGCGGGGACCGGGGCGGGGACCGCGTCGACGTCGGGGCCGGCGGCGGCGGGGTCGGGTCCGGGGTGCGGTTCAGGGGCCGGGGTGTGCGGCGGAGTCTGTGTCTGCGCCGGGGTCGAGGCCGCGGCCGGGGGCCGCGGTGGGGGAGCGGTCTTCTGTATCGGTACGGGGGTGGGTTCGGGCTGCTCCGGGGCGTGGGCGGGGGTGTCGTGCCCCGGAGCCGGAGCCGGGTGGTGTGACGGCCCCTGGGCCGGAGCCGGGTGGTGTGCCGGGTGCGTCCGGCCGGGGTAGGCGCCCGCCTTGCGGTGGGCGCGGACGGCGCGCCAGCGGACGAAGGTGCCGAGGAGGAAGAACGTGAGGACGCCGAGGATCATCGCCTGGCCGATGACCAGGCCCCAGAAGAGGCCGTAGCCGGAGAGCTGGCCGGGCGGGGTGGCCGGCCAGGCCGCCGCCAGGTCGGTGGGGGCGATGACCAGGGAGCGGAGGGCCGGCGGGGTGCGGGTGAGCGCGACCCCGTCCGGCCAGGCGCCGTGGGCGAGGAGCCCGGCCAGTCCGGTCGCGGACCAGACGAGCAGGGACAGGCCGAGGATCAGGGCGAACAGCCCGATCAGGAACCCGTCCGAGACGCCGCCACCGCCCTGCCTCTGCCGTGCCTCCGTCACGTCACGCCACCGTCGACCGGGGGTTGTCGTCCATCTGCCGCTCCATCAGGAGGGCGCGCTGCTCGGTCTCCCACTCCAGTTCCGGATCGGCGGGTCCGGAGGACTCGGTCATGGCGCGGTCGGTGTAGACGAGCGGGCGTTCCCGCTCGGTGATGAGGTGTTTGACCACCTGCACGTTGCCGTTGACGTCCCAGACGGCGATGCCGGGGGTGAGGGTCGGGATGATCTCGACGGCCCAGCGGGGCAGGCCGAGGACGCGGCCGGTGTTGCGGGCCTCGTCGGCCTTCTGGGCGTAGACGGTCCGGGTGGAGGCCATCTTGAGGATCGCCGCCGCCTCCTTGGCCGCGGCGCCGTCGACGACGTCGGAGAGGTGGTGGACGACGGCGACGAAGGAGAGGCCGAGGCGGCGGCCGAACTTGAGCAGGCGCTGGAACAGCTGGGCCACGAAGGGGCTGTTGATGATGTGCCAGGCCTCCTCGACGAGGAAGATGCGCTTCTTCCGGTCGGGGCGGATCCAGGTGTGTTCCAGCCACACGCCGACGATCGCCATGAGGATGGGCATGGCGATGGAGTTGCGGTCGATGTGGGAGAGGTCGAAGACGATCAGGGGCGCGTCGAGGTCGATGCCGACGGTGGTCGGCCCGTCGAACATGCCGCGCAGGTCGCCGTCGACCAGCCGGTCGAGCACCAGGGCGACGTCGAGGCCCCAGGCCCGTACGTCGTCTATGTCGACGTTCATCGCCTCGGCCGATTCGGCCTCGGGGTGGCGCAGTCGCTCGACGATGTCGGTGAGGATCGGCTGGCGTTCGCTGATGTGCTCGTTGACGTGGGCGTGGGCGACCTTCAGCGCGAAGCCGGACCGCTCGTCGAGGCCGTGGCCCATGGCCACCTCGATGATGGTGCGCAGCAGGGCGAGCTGGCCGGTGGTGGTGATGGCGGGGTCGAGCGGGTTGAGGCGGATCCCGGAGTCGTTGGCGACCATGGGGTCCAGGCGGATGGGGGTTATCCCCAGCTCCTGGGCGATGAGGTTCCACTCGCCGACGCCGTCCTCGCCCTGGGCGTCGAGGACGACGACCTGCCGGTCGCGGAAGCGGAGCTGGCGGAGCACGTACGTCTTCTCCAGCGCGGACTTGCCGTTGCCGGACTCGCCGAGGACGAGCCAGTGGGGGGCGGGGAGCTGCTGGCCGTACAGCTGGAAGGGGTCGTAGACGTAGCCCTTGCCGCTGTAGACCTCGCGGCCGATGATCACGCCGGAGTCGCCGAGGCCGGGGGCCGCGGTCGGCAGGTAGACGGCCTGGGCCTGTCCGGTGGAGGTGCGGACGGGCAGGCGGGTGGTCTCCACCTTGCCGAGGACGAAGGAGGTGAAGGCGTCGGTGAGGACGGACAGCGGGTCTCGCATCGGTCGGTGCCCCTTCGGCCTTAGCGGCGGATGCCGGTAGCGAACGGGAGGGTGTTCACGAAGGCCCGGTGGTGCTCGCGGTCGCACCACTCCAGCTTGAGGTACGACTTGCCGGCGGAGGCCCTGATCGTGCGCTTGTCGCGGGCCAGGGCCTCGGGCGAGCGCGCCGATACGGTGATGTACCCGACGAGGTTGACGCCTGCCGCGCCGCTGGCGAGATCTTCACCCCGCTGGTCGAGCCGGCCGTGGGCGGCGATGTCGCGCGGGTCGACGGTGCGGTTCATCTTGGCCTGGCGGGAGGCCTCGGCCTCGTCGTTGGTCTTCTCGGTGAGCATGCGCTCGATCGCTACCTCGGTGGGTTCCAGGTCCATGGTGACGGCGACGGTGCGGATGACGTCGGGGGTGTGGACGAGGAGCGGGGCGAGGAAGTTGACGCCGACCGGGGTCATCGGCCACTCCTTGACCCAGGCGGTGGCGTGGCACCAGGGGGCGCGGGTGGAGGACTCGCGGGTCTTGGCCTGGAGGTAGGTGGCTTCCATGGCGTCGAGTTCGGCGGGCCAAGCGTTTCGTTTCGTCATGGCCTGGATGTGGTCGATCGGGTGGTCCGGGTCGTACATGGAGTGGACCAGGGAGGCGAGCCGGGACTGGCCGAGGGGCTGGCGGACGCGGATGTCGGCCTCGGTGAGGCGGGCGCAGATGTCGGTGAGCTCGCGGGCCATGACGATGGCGAGGCCGCCGTCGCGGTCGAGGCGGCGGGTGCCGGTGGCGTGCCGGGTGGCGTGGGCCATGGCGTTGGCCTCGGCGGCGAGGTCGCGCGTGTAGTGCATGCAGGCGACGAGGTAGGCGCGGTGCTGCTCGCTGGAGGTGGAGACCATGGACTGGAGCTGGTCGTACGACTCCTGGAGCCAGCCGGGGGCGCCCGCGTCGCCGCGCTGGGCGACGTCCTTGGCGTGGGCGTCGGGGTCGGCGGGGAGGGTGCGGGCGAGCATCTGGAGGCGGGTGACGAAGCCGTCTCCGTTGGCGACGTGCTTGAGGAGGGTGCCGAAGCGGTCGACGAGGGCTTCCTGGTCCTCGCTGTCGCGCAGGCCGACGCCGGGGCCCTCGATCTCGATGGCGGCGGTGACGGTGCGGCGGTCGGCGTGGAGGAGGACGGCGATCTCGTCGGGGCCGAAGGGGGCGGAGAGCCAGCTGACGCGGCCGATGCCGGGCGGCGGGCCGACCTCGACCTCGCGGCCGTCGAGGCGGGTGCCGGACTCGGCGGCGGCGGAGCGGTAGGCGGTGCCGCGCTTGAGCATCCGCTTGTAGCTGCGGTTGATCTCGAACCACTTGTAGAAGGTGCGCTGCTTGTACGGGAGGTACACGGCGGCGATCGCGAGCATGGGCAGGCCGGCGAGGAGTGCGATCCGCAGGGGGAGGAGGGGGATGAGGAGCCCGCTCATCATGCCGAGGAAGGCGCCGGCGACGATCAGGGCGATCTCGCCGGTCTCGCGGTTCTTGCCGACGATCGCGTTCGGCCGGGCGCGGCCGATGAGATACGTGCGGCGGGGCGTGACCGGCTGGGACTGGGTCGTCAACGCCCTGCACCTCCAGAGTTCTTGCGGTTGCTGTGCGGGGTTCCCGCGGTGGGGCTGCTGCTGCGGGGCGGGGGCGTGGCGCCGTTGCCCTGGGGGGTGCGGCTGCTGTGGGCGGCGACGCCGCCGGAGAGCTGGTTCGCGGGGCGGGGGGCGGCGGAGGAGGTGGCCTGCCCGCCGCCGGAGCCGCTGTCGCGGGTGCTGTGGGTCTTGATGCCCTGGGAGACGAGGGAGGCGGGGGAGGAGATGACGGCGGCGGCCGCGTTCTCCCCGGCGCGGTGGATGCGGTTGTTGCGGGAGGCGACGATCTCGTCGCCGAAGCCGGGCACGAAGCGGTAGATCATCGCGGAGGCGAAGATGGCGAGCAGGATGATCGCGAGGCCGGAGACGACGGCGGAGAAGGAGTCGGGTCCGGTGCCGGAGGAGAGGGCGCCGGCGAGGCCGAGGACGATGACGATGATCGGCTTGACCAGGATGACGGCGATCATGATGCCGGCCCAGCGGCGGACGTGGCCCCACATGTTCTTGTCGACGAGGCCGGAGTAGACGACGACGCCGAGGAGGGCGCCGACGTAGAGGAGGACGGCGCGGAGGAAGAGCTCCAGGTAGAGCACGCCGGCGGCGAGGACGGTGACCAGGCTGACGATGATCAGCATGATGGGTCCGCCGCTGATGCTGTCGCCCTTCTGGAGGGCCTGTTTGAAGGCGCCGAAGAACACGTCGGTCTGCTGGCCGGTGCCGGAGGCGATGACCTCGGTGATGGCGTCGGTGGCGTTGACGACGGTGTAGAGGACCAGCGGGGTGAAGGCGGAGGCGAGGACGGTCAGCCAGAGGAAGCCGACGGCCTCGGAGAGCGCGGTGGTGAGCGGGACGCCGCGCATGGCGCGCTTGGCGACGGCGAGCAGCCAGAGGAGGACGGTGAGGAAGGTGGCGGCGGCGAAGACGACGGCGTAGCGGGAGAGGAACTCGGTGTTGGTGAAGTCGACCTCGGCGGTCTCCTTCACGGCCTTGGAGAGGTAGTCGACGACGGCGACGGCGGCGTCGGCGCAGCCGCGGGCGAGGGAGGAGAGGGGGTCGAGGGCGGAGGCGGGGGCGTCCCCGGTGCCGCCGCCGGTGCCGCCCGTGCCGGTGCCGGCCTGGCCGCGTTCGCAGATCTGGCGGGCCTGGCCGAAGAGGAGGCTGCAGTCGTCGTTGGTGGGGGTGGGGGACGGCGTGGGTGCCGAGGGCGTGGGGGTGGGTGCCGCCTGGGCGGGGGAGGCGAGCAGGACGGGGAGGGTGAGGAGCGTGGTGGCGAGCGTCGCCCTCACGCGTCCTGCCCGGCTGTGGTTAGCGGGCATAGGTGAACCCTCCGTACTGCTCGACGGCCTCGGCGATCTCTTCGGCGACGGAGGCCCGGCTGTCCCCGTTGACCGGGGTCGGGCCCTCGTGCTCGGAGGTCGAGGTGAGCCTCCAGCCCTGCGCGGTCCAGGTGAGGTTCTGGGTGCTGGTGAACCAGGCGGAGGTGACCGGCTTCGTGGAGCCCTCGCCCGCGAGGCCGGTGAGGTTGACGTACCAGACCTCGACGGTGGCCTTGTCGCTGGAGTAGCCGGTGACCTTGGTGCCGATCGGTACGGTGCGGGCGACGAAGGTGAGTCCGGTCGGCGCGGTGCCGTTCGGCTCCAGTCCCGCGCTCGCCATGAGGGCGGGGGAGTACGAGTCGTCGAGGCGCTTCAGGAGGTCGTCGACGACCGCCGGGGCGTAGACCGCGCGGATCAGGGCCTCGCGGGGGCCCTTCTGGTACATGTCGGTGGAGCCGAGGGCCGTCGCGTAGTTGGCGGCTGCGCTCTGGGCGCCTTGTTCGTCGTGGGCGTAGCCGGTGGGGACGGTGCCGTCGGTGCCGGTGACCGGGCGGGTGCCGGTGGGGGCGGTGGCGCCGGTCTTGCCGGGGGTGCCGGAGGAGGGGGACGAGCCGGCCGGGTCGCCGCCGCCGCGGTTGGCGAAGGCGATGGCGGCGACGAGCAGCACCACCACGCCCACGCCCGTGAGCAGGGAGCGGGAGCCGCGGGCGGGGCGTCGGGTGCCGCCGTGGACGTCACCGGTGTTGCCCTCGGGCAGGCGGGTACGGGTCTGGCCCGAGCCGCCGTAGCCGTCGTGCTCGTCGCCGGGACTCATGCCGGGTACGCCCCCTCGTTCGTTCGCGGGTACGACAGTGGTGCTGGATGACCGTGCGTCAGGAGACGTCCGGTCAGATCGCCATTCCGTAGACGATGGTGAAGAGGGTTCCGAGGGAGCCGATGATGAAGACGCCGGTGAGGCCGGCGACGATCAGGCCCTTGCCCTGCTCGGCGCTGAACGTGTCGCGGAGCGCGGTCGCGCCGATGCGCTGTTTGGCCGCACCCCAGATGGCGATGCCGAGGCAGAGGAGGATGGCCACCGCCATCACGACCTCGATCATGATCTTGGCCTCGGCGCCGATGCCCCCGAAAGGGCCCCAGTTCGGGGCGATTCCACCGATGATGGTGGTGATGTCGCCCTTCTCGGCCGCCAGGTTCATAGAACTCACCGCCCCTGTCGGGTCGTTGGTCACCCCTGCCGGACGGCATGGGGCATCGCCACTATCTTCGCTGATGAAACCGCTCGCGTGTGACGGCTTGACGGCTCTCTTTACCCGATCCCCGCACACTTGACCGGTCTGACCGTCTTGACCTGCGGTGGTTCGGCCGGATTCGATACGAAGAAGCGTATGGTCACTCTGTGTATCACGGAGGGTGACTCCGGGCAATGATTGTCGTTGTTGCACTCTTGGGGCCGCGTCGTCCACGCGCCGTCCCCAGGAGGGGGCGCCCCGCCTAGACTGGCGTCCGGGGCGTACTGCCAGGGACCGAGGGGTGGTTGACGGTGCGTAGGGCGGGCAAGGCGTGGCTGCTGGCCGGCGGGGCCTTCGGGCTCTGTGCCGGGTTCCTGGCCCTGCTGCTGGTCGGTACGTACGCGGCGGCGGCCGGGTTCCTCGGCGGCGCGGGTACGGCGGCGACCGGCACGGTGGCGCTCGCCAAGGGCGCGGTGCCGACCATGTACCAGGGGCTCGTGCAGCGCTGGGGCAACCTCTGCCCGGCCATCAACCCCGCGCTCCTCGCCGCGCAGCTCTACCAGGAGAGCGGCTGGAACCCGCGGGCGGTGTCGCCGGCGGACGCGCGGGGCATCGCGCAGTTCATCCCCGGGACCTGGGCGAGCCACGGCATCGACGGCGACGGCGACGGCGACAAGGACATCTGGGACCCGCAGGACGCGATCCCCTCGGCCGCCTCGTACGACTGCGCGCTGGCCGGCTACGTGAAGAAGGTGCCGGGCGATCCGGCGAGCAACATGCTGGCCGCGTACAACGCGGGCGCCTACGCCGTCATCAAGTACCGGGGCGTTCCGCCGTACAACGAGACGCGGAACTACGTACGGATCATCCGGTCCCTGGAGAAGAGCTTCGCCCGCCCGCAGGGCCGGGTGGCGCCCTCGCAGCAGGCGGCCGGCGCGATCCACTTCGCCCAGGGCAAGCTGGGCACCCCGTACCTGTGGGGCGGGACGGGAACGGCGGCGCAGGGCGGGCGGTTCGACTGCTCGGGCCTGACGCAGGCGGCGTACCGCGAGGTGGGGATCGAGCTGCCGCGGGTGGCGAACGACCAGTACAACGCGGGTCCGCACCCGCGCCGCGACGAGCTGCTCCCCGGTGACCTGGTCTTCTTCTCCGACGACCTGACGAACTCGCGGGCGATCCGTCACGTCGGCATCTACGTGGGCGGCGGCTACATGATCGACGCGCCGCGGACGGGTGCGGTGATCCGCTTCACCCGGATCGACACGCCCGACTACTTCGGGGCGACCCGGGTCACCAAGGACGGCGCCGCCGCGCTGCCCACCCGTCCTCCCGGTGCCCGGGCGTGAACTGACGGACCGCCTGTCCGGAACTCTCCGTCAGGCGTAGGCCCTGAGCTGCGGGGGAGCGTCACTCTTAGGTAACGTCATCATGATCCACGGGCGGGGACGGAACGCGTGCCTCAGCGGGTTCGTTCCTCCACCGAAGACTCCGACCACGTCTGACCACGGGGGTTGGCAACCAGACACGAGAGCAAGGGGCCGCGGCAGATGGCTGAACTCGCATCGGACGGTTCGAGTCCCGATGTCGGCCTGCTGTACGACATCAACGGGCTGGCGAAGGACGCTCCCCCGTGGTTCGACCGGGTCATGGAGTTCACCGGCGAGTACGGGATCATGCTGGCGATGGTCCTCGTCGTGCTCTGGTGCTGGTGGAGCGTCCGCCGGCGCGACACCCTCGCGGACTCCGTCTCCGCCGTCGCCGGCATCGTCTGGGCCCCGCTCGCGGCCGGCGTCGCGCTCCTCGTCAACATCCCCATCCGCGGCTTCGTCGAGCGGCCCCGCCCCTTCGAGGACCACGACGGCCTGGAGGTCCTGGTCGACGGGAAGACCGACTACTCCTTCGTCAGCGACCACGCCACCATGGCGATGGCGATCGCCGTCGCCCTCTTCGTCGCCCACCGCCGCTTCGGTATCGCCGCGATCGGCCTCGCCCTCGCCGAGGGCTTCGCCCGCGTCTACATGGGGGTCCACTACCCCACCGACGTCATCGGCGGCTTCGCCCTCGGCACCGCCGTCGCCCTGCTCCTCGCGCCGCTGACCCTGGCGCTGCTCACCCCGCTGGTCTCCGCCGTCGCACGGTCGCGCCGCGGCGCCTGGCTGGTCCGCTCCCGCCGGGCCGACACCCCCACCGCCGCCCGGACCGAGACCTTCGGGATCCCCGAACCCCGCCTCGGCGGAGCCGCCGAGGACGGCCAGGACGGCAAGGGCCTCGCGGCCTAGTCCGACAGGCCCTAGGGGCGTACTCCCTCGTGGCGCGCGGTGTCCGCGTGTTCGGCGGCGTCGGTGCGGGCGCGGTCCCGGGAGCGGCGGGCCGGGCCGGACCAGCCGCAGCTGCAGCGGGCCAGGGCGAAGGAGCCCCGCTCCTGCGTCGTCGTGTGATGCGGACCGGTCGCGGGCTGCTCATGCACGCCCCCACCGTACTGCGCGTGACGGCTCGCCCGTGCCGTCGTTATCCGCATCGGGAATCCAGGTCTTTGGGGGTCGACGGGCGATGGTGGTGCAGCGGTACGCGCGTCCGCGCGGGCTCGGCGGCGGGGCGCTCGCCGTCACCGCGTCCCTGGTCGCCGCGGCGGTCACCGGCTGCGCCGCCGGCGAGGAGCCCGAGCCGCTGCCCGACCCCACCGGCGCCGTACTGGGTGCCGCCGACGCCCTGGTCAGGGCCGGCACCTCCAAGGCGTCGACCGCGATGGAGATGGCCGCCGGCGGGACCCGCGTCACCATCCGCGGCGAGGGCGGCTACGACTTCCGCCGCCGCACCGGCCACCTCCAGGTGGTGCTCCCCAAGGACCCGGCCGGCACCAGCGGGCACCGGCCGATCACCGAGCTGCTCACGCCCGGCGCCCTCTACATGAAGAACCGCGGCGCCGGCGTCCCCGCCGACAAGTGGGTACGGGTCGACACCACCGCCCTCGACGACGGCAACCTGGTCACCGGCGGGGCCACCGACCCGGGCGCGGCGGCCGAGCTGCTGCGCGGGGCGCGGGACGTGACCTACGCGGGGGAGACCGAGCTCGCGGGGGTGAGGGTCCGGCACTACCGGGGGGTCGCCGACATCGGCGCGGCCGCGAAGGTCGCCGCCCCGCAGCTGAGGGGCGCGCTCGCCGCGGCGGCGAAAGGGTTCACCACCGACGCCGTGCCCTTCGACGCGTACCTCGACGGCGCCGGCCGGCTGCGGAAGGTCCGCCACCAGTTCAGCTTCAGCAACCAGGGGCGCACGGTCGCCGTCGCGTCGACGACGCTGCTGTACGGCTTCGGGGCGCGGGTCGCGGTCACCCTGCCGGACGGGCGCGACATCTACGCGGGCAAGGTCGAGGTCTGAGGCCCGCCGGACCGGCGCGCGGGTTCGGACCATCGCCAAATGGTCCGTCCGTGTCATGCGCCATCCGTGGCGCGATCCCTACGCTGGGACACCGACTCCGGCAGGAAGAGGTGAATGCGCGTGGCTCCGCCCGGTACCGCAACCGCGACCGCTGACCCCGACCGCGTCGCCCTTGCCGAGATAGAGCTGTGCGGCGAACTGATGATCGCCGCCTCGGCCGCGGACGGGGAACGGCTCAGCGCCGACCTGATCGACGAGGTCCTCCGCGTCGAACCGGCCGGCGGCTAGCCGCCGGCAGCGGTCCGCTCAGGTGCGGAGCATCCGGCCGATGGCCTTGGTGGCCTCCTCGACCTTCGCGTCGAGGTCGCCGCCGTGGGCGGCCGCGTCGGCCACGCAGTGCCGCAGGTGCTCCTCCAGGAGCTGGAGCGCGAAGGACTGCAGCGCCTTCGTCGAGGCCGAGACCTGGGTGAGTATGTCGATGCAGTAGACGTCCTCGTCGACCATCCGCTGGAGACCGCGGATCTGGCCCTCGATCCGCCGCAGCCGCTTGAGGTGCTCGTCCTTCTGCTTGTGGTAGCCGTGCACCCCGTGGGCGTGGTCGGCCGGCTCGACGGATTCGACGGCCTCGGGGGTGACCTGGTCCGCCTCGGTGGTCGTCATCGCGTCCTCCCGTTGTCCAGAAAAGGGGGTGTATACCCCTCGTGGGTATATGGTACCGATCCCCGCCGATAGAGGGCGGGGGCCTCGTGCAGATCACTGTGCCTGATGGGCGACACTGAGAGGACGCCGGTTAGCCGTGGCCGGATGATGCACCTAGCATCAGCCTGACCGAAACCCAGCACCCCGAGGACCTCACGTGCGATTTCGTCTGACCCCCAGGGAGACGAGCTTCTACGACATGTTCGCCGCGTCCGCGGACAACATCGTCACGGGCTCCAAGCTCCTGATGGAACTGCTCGGGGCGGAGCCTTCCGCCCGGGCCGAGATCGCGGAGCGGATGCGGGCAGCGGAGCACGCCGGCGACGACGCCACCCACGCGATCTTCCACCAGCTGAACTCCTCCTTCATCACGCCGTTCGACCGTGAGGACATCTACTCCCTCGCCTCGTCCCTCGACGACATCATGGACTTCATGGAGGAGGCCGTCGACCTGGTCGTCCTCTACAACATCGAGGAACTGCCCAAGGGCGTCGAGCAGCAGATCGAGGTCCTGGCCCGGGCGGCGGAGCTGACCGCCGAGGCGATGCCGAACCTGCGGACGATGGACAACCTCACCGAGTACTGGATCGAGGTCAACCGGCTGGAGAACCAGGCCGACCAGATCCACCGCAAGCTGCTCGCCCACCTCTTCAACGGCAAGTACGACGCCATCGAGGTGCTCAAGCTGAAGCAGGTCGTGGATGTGCTGGAGGAGGCGGCCGACGCCTTCGAGCACGTGGCGAACACGGTGGAGACCATCGCGGTCAAGGAGTCCTGAGGCTTCGTGGACACCTTCGCCCTGATCGTGACCATCGGTGTCGCGCTCGGCTTCACGTATACGAACGGCTTCCACGATTCGGCCAACGCGATCGCCACCTCGGTGTCGACGCGGGCGCTGACGCCGCGCGCCGCGCTCGCGATGGCCGCGGTCATGAACCTCGCCGGTGCCTTCATGGGCAGCGGGGTCGCCAAGACGGTCAGTGAGGGCCTGATCGAGACGCCGCACGGCGACAAGGGGATGGGCATCCTCTTCGCCGCGCTCGTCGGCGCGATCATCTGGAACCTGGTCACCTGGTACTTCGGTCTGCCGTCCTCCTCCTCGCACGCGCTCTTCGGCGGCATGGTGGGCGCGGCGCTCGCCGGCGGCACCGAGGTCATCTGGGGCGGCGTCCTCGACAAGGTCGTCATCCCGATGTTCATCTCGCCGGTCGTCGGCCTCGTCGCCGGTTACCTGGTGATGTGCGCGATCATGTGGATGTTCCGCCGGGCCAACCCGCACAAGGCCAAGCGCGGTTTCCGCATCGCGCAGACGGTCTCGGCGGCGGGCATGGCGCTCGGCCACGGCCTCCAGGACGCGCAGAAGACCATGGGCATCGTGGTGATGGCCCTGGTCATCGCCGATGTGCAGCAGGCCGGCGACGACATCCCGGTCTGGGTGAAGATCGCCTGTGCCGTGATGCTCTCGCTCGGTACGTACGCGGGTGGCTGGCGCATCATGCGGACCCTCGGCCGCAAGATCATCGAGCTGGACCCGCCGCAGGGCTTCGCGGCGGAGACGACCGGCGCGTCGATCATGTTCGGCTCGGCGTTCCTCTTCCACGCGCCGATCTCCACCACCCACGTCATCACCTCCGCGATCATGGGCGTGGGCGCGACGAAGCGGGTGAACGCGGTGCGCTGGGGCGTCGCGAAGAACATCATCCTCGGCTGGTTCATCACGATGCCGGCGGCGGCGATCGTCGCGGCGCTGAGCTTCTACGTGGTGCAGCTGTTCTTCGGCTGAGGTGGCCGCCTCGGTCGCCCTGGCCGAGGCGGTAGGTGGCTGGAAATGGTCGGGCCCGGCTCCCCTCGGGGGAGCCGGGCCCTTCGTCTTGCGGTGGCACCGCCATGCAGCACCGCAGACGAGTCTTATCCGAAGCGGCCCGAGATGTAGTCCTCGGTCGCCTGGACGCTCGGGTTGGAGAAGATGCGCTCGGTGTCGTCCAGCTCGATGAGCTTGCCGGGCTGGCCGACGGCCGCCAGGTTGAAGAAGGCGGTGCGGTCCGAGACGCGGGCGGCCTGCTGCATGTTGTGCGTCACGATGACGATCGTGAAGCGCTCCTTCAGCTCGCCGATCAGGTCCTCGATCGCGAGGGTCGAGATCGGGTCGAGGGCCGAGCAGGGCTCGTCCATGAGCAGGACGTCCGGCTCGACCGCGATGGCGCGGGCGATGCACAGGCGCTGCTGCTGACCGCCGGAGAGGCCGGAGCCCGGCTTGTTGAGGCGGTCCTTGACCTCGTTCCACAGGTTCGCGCCCTTGAGGGAGCGCTCCACGATCTCCGCGAGCTCGGCCTTCTTGTACTTGCCGTTCAGCCGCAGGCCCGCCGCCACGTTGTCGAAGATCGACATGGTGGGGAAGGGGTTGGGGCGCTGGAACACCATGCCGACGGTGCGGCGGACCGCGACCGGGTCGACACCGGAGCCGTACAGGTTCTCGTCGTCCAGCATCACCTTGCCCTCGACGCGGCCGCCGGGGGTGACCTCGTGCATGCGGTTCAGGGTGCGCAGGAAGGTGGACTTGCCGCAGCCGGAGGGGCCGATGAAGGCCGTCACCGAGCGGGGCTCGACGGTCATGGAGATGTCGTCGATCGCCTTGTGGCTGCCGTAGTACGCGGAGAGGCCGCTGACGTCGATTCGCTTGGCCATATCAGTTCACATCCAGTCGCCGCGGTCAGCGGCCGGTCTTCGGGGCCTTCCAGCGGGCGATGCCGCGGGCCACCAGGTTGAGGATCATGACGAAGGCGATCAGGACGAGCGCGGCGGCCCAGGCGCGGGCCACGGCGGCGTCGGTGCCGACCGCGTACTGCTCGTACACGTAGAGCGGCAGCGAGGACTGGGCGCCTTCGAAGGGGTTCGGGTTGATGAGCTTCGTACCGAACACGAGGAGCAGGACGGGGGCCGTCTCACCGGTGATGCGGGCGACCGCGAGCATGACGCCCGTGGTGATGCCGCCGATCGCGGTGGGGAGGACCACCTTCAGGATCGTGCGCCACTTCGGGACACCGAGGGCGAGGCTGGCCTCGCGGAGCTCGTTCGGGACGAGCTTGAGCATCTCCTCGGTGGAGCGGACGACGACCGGCATCATCAGGATGGCGAGGGCCATCGCGCCGGCGAAACCGGAGGGGCCGAAGCCCAGCATCAGGTTCCAGGTGGCGAGGATGAAGAGGCCGGCGACGATCGACGGGATGCCCGTCATGACGTCGACGAAGAAGGTGACGGCCTTGGCGAGCTTCCCCGTGCCGTACTCGACCAGGTAGACCGCGGTGAGCAGACCGATCGGCGCGGCGATGAGGGTCGCGATGCCGACCTGCTCGATGGTGCCGAGGAGGGCGTGGTAGACGCCGCCGCCGGCCTCGGCGTCGAGGACGCCGTTCATCGAGTGGGTGAGGAAGTAGCCGTCGAGGACTTCCATGCCCTTGCTGATCGTCACCCAGGCGAGCGAGAGAAGCGGGACGACGGCGAGGACGAAGCAGACCCAGACGAGGCTGGTGGCGACGCGGTCCTTGGCCTGGCGGGAGCCCTCCACCTTGGTGGTGACGGCGTAGGTGACCAGGACGAAGAGGAGCGCGGAGACCAGGCCCCACTGCACCTTGCTGTGCCAGCCGGCGGCGACGCCGATGCCGACGCCCGCGGCGATGGAGCCGGCCGCGACGGCGAGCGGGGTCCAGCGCGGGAGGCGGGCGTGGGAGAGGGGGCCGCGGGGCTTGGCGACCGCCACGGGGCGATCCTGGACGGCGTGGCTCATGCGTTGGCCCCCGAGTACTCCTTGCGGCGGGCGATGATCATGCGCGCGGCGCCGTTGACCAGCAGGGTGATGACGAAGAGGACGAGGCCGGAGGCGATCAGCGCGTCCCGGCCGAACTCGTTGGCCTCGTTGAACTTCGCGGCGATGTTCTGGGCGAAGGTGCCGCCGCCCGGGTCGAGCAGGTGGCCCGAGAGGACGAAGCTGGGCGAGAGGACGACGGCGACGGCCATCGTCTCGCCGAGCGCGCGGCCGAGGCCCAGCATCGAGGCGGAGATGATGCCGGAGCGGCCGAAGGGCAGGACGGCCATGCGGACGACCTCCCAGCGCGTGGCGCCGAGGGCGAGCGCGGCCTCCTCGTGCATCTTCGGGGCCTGGAGGAAGACCTCGCGGGTCACGTTGGTGATGATCGGGAGGATCATGATCGCCAGCAGGATGCCCACGGTGAACATGTTGCGGGCGACGCCGTCGCTGGACTTGTCGAAGATGTACGTCCAGCCCAGGTACTGGTCGAGCCACTTGTTGAGGCCGTCCAGGTACGGGACCAGGAAGATCGCGCCCCAGAGGCCGTAGATGATGCTGGGCACGGCGGCGAGCAGGTCGACGACGTACGCGAGCGGCTTGGCCAGCTTGCGCGGGGCGTAGTGCGAGATGAAGAGCGCGATGCCGATGGCGACCGGCACGGCGATGAGCATGGCGATGATCGAGGAGACGATCGTGCCGAAGGCGAGGACGGCGATGCCGAAGACCGGCGGGGTGCCGGCCGGGTTCCACTCGAAGGTGGTGAAGAAGTTGGTGCTGTCCTTCGAGATGGCGAGGACCGCGCGGTAGGTCAGGAAGCCCGCGATCGCGGCCATGATGACGAGCAGGGTGATGCCGGAGCCGCGGGAGAGGCCGCTGAAGATGCGGTCCCCGGGGCGGGCCGCGCTCGTGGCGCGCCTGCTCCTGTTCGGGTCTATGGGTGGTGTCGTGGTAACCATCGGTTTCTCCGGTCTGCGGAGCCGTACGGGGTACGGCTCCTGGCGGCGGTGCACCGGATGCCGGGGGCGGCCTCCCCACGGGAGGTGAGGGGCCGCCCCCGGCCGGGGTTCAGGACAGGGTGGGGACGATCGAGCGGACCTTGGCCGCGATCTCGGCCGGGAGCGGGGCGTAGCCGGCGTCGGCGAGGACCTTCTGGCCCTCCTCGCTGACGGTGTAGTTGAGGAAGGCCTTCAGGGTCGGCAGGGTCTCCGCCTTGTTGCCCTTGTCGCAGGCGATCTCGTAGGTGACGAGGATCAGCGGGTAGGCGCCCTCGGCCTTGGTGGCGTAGTCGAGGGAGAGGGCGACGTCGTTGCCGGTGCCCTTGACCTTGGCGGCGGCGATGGCCTTGGAGGCGTTCTCCGAGGTGGCCGCGACCGGGGCGGAGGCGCCGGTGTTCAGGCTGACGGTGGAGATCTTGTTCGCGGTGGCGTACGAGAGCTCGAAGTAGCCGATGGAGCCCTCGGCGTCCTTGACGGCGGTCGCGACGCCGGAGGAGCCGTTGGCGGCCTGGCCGCCCTGGGCGGGCCACGACTTGGTCTTCGGGTCGTGCTTCCAGTCGGCCGGTGCGGCGGTGGAGAGGTACTTGCCCAGGTTCTGGGTGGTGCCGGACTCGTCCGAGCGGTGGAAGGCCTGGATGTTGCTGTCCGGGAGCTTGGCGCCCGGGTTCAGCTTGGCGATCGCCGGGTCGTTCCACTTGGTGATCTTGTTGTCGAAGATCTTGGCGAGGGTGGAGGCGTCCAGGACGAGGTTGTCCACGCCCTCCAGCTTGTAGCCGATGGCGATGGGGCCGCCGACCATGGGCAGGTTGACGCCGGTGCCGCCCTTGCAGATCTTCTTCGACTCGGCGACCTCTTCGTCCTTCAGGGCGGAGTCGGAGCCCGCGAAGGCGACCTGGCCCTGGTTGAACTTGGTGATGCCACCACCGGACCCGATGGCCTGGTAGTTGACCTCGACACCCTCACAGGCGGCCTGGAAGTTCTTCACCCACAGGTCCATCGCGCCCTTCTGCGCGCTGGAGCCCGCGGCGAGCAGCTGGCCCTTGGCGCCGTCGCACTTGATGTTCGACGCCGCGGCCGAGGTCTGCCCGCCGCCGCCCTTGGTGGGCTCGGTGTTGTCGTCGGAGCCACACGCCGACAGGACCAGCGCACCGGAGACGACGAGGGCACCGATCGCGGAGGCGCGAAGCCCGTTCTTGCGCGAAAGCTTCACTTTCGGAGGTTCCTTCCAGAAGCCGCCGTGTTCCGGACCGGGTGTCCGTCGCTTCGAGGGCGGCGCGTGTCGGGTTGTGGGTGCATCGTCAGGCTCCGTGCACCGCGTAAGGCCGAAATTAGGCAGATCAGGTGAAGCGGTCAGCCGTGGAGAGTGAACGCGAGGTGAACCGTGCCGTAAGCCACGGTGCGGCTCGGCACGGGGTGCCGGTCCGGCGCGCCCGCACGGCACGCGACGCCGGGGGCTAGGAGGCGTCGTCCGGCTGTCGTCCCGGGGGCGCCGCCGTCGCCAGGAGGGCGTCGAGCAGCTCGCGGTCGCGTGGCCGGGTCAGGCGGGTACGGGCCGCGGCGGGCGGCAGCCAGAGCAGCCGGTCGATCTCGTGGCCGGGGACGAAGGCGCCGCCGAGGGCGCGGGCCGCCCAGTAGACGACCTCCTTGGGGCGCCCGTCGACCGGGTAGTGGACGGTGGGGAGCCGGGCGCCGAGCTCGCAGTGCTGCCCGGTCTCCTCCAGGACCTCGCGCAGCGCGCACGCCTCCGCGCTCTCGCCGCGCTTGCGCTTGCCCTTGGGGTGGGACCAGTCGTCCCACTTCGGCCGGTGGACGAGGGCGATCTCGATGCCGTGTCCGGACGGCGGCGGGCGCCACAGGACGCAGCCCGCCGCCAGGATCGGCTTCGGATCGGGGGAGGTCATGGGACCGGGACGGCGACCGTGTGCCAGGCGTGCTGGAAGGCGAAGCGGGCGGCTTCGACCTCGTGGCGCTGGTCGGCGTGGAGGACGCCGAGGGCGTACGCGGTGGCCGGGGCGATGCGGGGGGTACGGGCCGCCGCGGAGGCGGCCCCCGCCGCCTCGGCGGCGTCGCGGTGCCGGTCGAGGGCCCGGGCCGCCTCGTACAGGGGCGGGTCCGGTGCGGCGCCGAGGGCCGTCACCTCGGTCGCGTACCGGTGGAGCCGGAGCAGCAGCCGGGTGTGGTGCCAGGGCGCGTCCTGGTTCTCGCCGGCGGCCAGGGCCAGCGCCTCCGCGTTGTACGGGTGCGCGGCGCGGGTCAGCGGCAGGGTGCCGACCGCGTCGAGGAGGCGGCGGCGGGCGACCGACGCGGAGGCGTCGAGGACCTCCGGCGCGGGCGCGGATCCGGCCGGGCCGAGCGGCACCTCGGAGGCGAGGAGGGCGACGGAGTCGGCGAGGGCGTGGAAGCGGGAGGAGCCCAGGGCCTGGAGGGCGGCCGAGTGCGCCCTGGTCCTGGCCAGGGTGAGCTGCCGCTCCAGGAGGGCGCCGGCCCGGGCGGCGCCGACGGTGAGCCCGGCGCTCTCGGAGCCGCGGGCGGCCGGCACCGGTCCCGCGCCGCCGGCCAGCCGGTTCAGCGCGTCCATGAGCCGTACCAGCCGGGAGGTGCACGCCTGCTCCAGGGCGAGGGTGCCGGAGAGCCAGGCCAGCTCGGTGCGGAGCTGGTCGGCCCAGGCCGTGTCGAGCAGCGGCCGGAAGGTGTGCAGGCTGCCGCTGATCCGGCGGGCGGCCGCCCGCAGCGTACCGGCGGCCTCCTCCGCACCGGAGGTGTCCGCGCCGCTCTCGCCGTGCTGCCGCAGGCCGCGGAGGAAGTCCGCGGCCCGGGCGTGCAGGTAGGGGGCCAGGACCTCGCCCGCGGTCACGTCCTGGAGGGAGTGCGCGGACGGGGACTGCGCGGACTGCGTGGGGTCAAGGTTGTGCACGCCGGCGCCTCCGCGCGTCGATGAGCATCTCCTGCACGTGCCGCAGCGGCTTGCCCTCGGGGTCGGTCGCATGGCGCGTCCAGTTCCCGTCCGGGCCGAGGTGCCAGGAGGAGGTGGTGTCGGACATCCCGGTCTCCAGGAGCCGGGTGAGTGCCGCCCGGTGGGCGGGGTCGGAGACCCGGACCAGGGCCTCGATGCGCCGGTCCAGGTTGCGGTGCATCATGTCGGCGCTGCCGAGCCAGACCTCGGGCTCGCCGCCGTTGCCGAAGGCGAAGACCCGCGAGTGCTCCAGGAAGCGGCCCAGGACGGAACGGACCCGGATGTTCTCCGAGAGGCCGGGGACGCCGGGCCGTACCGCGCAGATGCCGCGGACCCAGATGTCGACCGGGACGCCGGCCTGGGAGGCCCGGTAGCAGGCGTCGATGACGGCCTCGTCGACCATCGAGTTGACCTTGATCTTCACGTACGCGGGCCGGCCCGCCCGGTGGTGGGCGATCTCCTTGGTGATCCGGGAGACCAGGCCGTCCCGGAGCGACTTCGGTGCGGTCAGCAGGCGCCGGTAGGTCTCGCGGCGGGAGTAGCCGGAGAGCCGGTTGAAGAGGTCGGAGAGGTCCGCGCCGACCTGAGGGTCGGCGGTGAGCAGGCCGAGGTCCTCGTAGAGCCGGGCCGTCTTCGGGTGGTAGTTGCCGGTGCCCACGTGCGAGTACCGGCGCAGCAGTTCGCCCTCCTGGCGGACCACCAGGGAGAGCTTGCAGTGGGTCTTGAGGCCGACGAGGCCGTACACGACGTGGCAGCCGGCCTCCTCCAGCTTCCGCGCCCACTTGATGTTGGCCTGCTCGTCGAAGCGGGCCTTGATCTCGACGAGGACCAGGACCTGCTTGCCCGACTCGGCGGCGTCGATGAGCGCGTCGACTATGGGGGAGTCGCCGGAGGTCCGGTACAGCGTCTGCTTGATCGCCAGGACGTCCGGGTCGGCCGCCGCCTGCTCCAGGAAGGCCTGGACGGAGGTGGAGAAGGAGTCGTACGGGTGGTGCAGCAGCACGTCCCGCTCGCGCAGCGCCGCGAAGATGTCGGGCGCGGACGCGGACTCGACCTCGGCGAGGTCCCGGTGGGTGCCGGCGACGAACTTGGGGTACTTCAGCTCGGGCCGGTCCTGCGAGGCGACCCCGAAGAGCCCGGTCAGGTCGAGCGGGCCGGGCAGCGGGTAGACCTCGGCGTCGGAGACCTTCAGCTCGCGGACGAGCAGGTCGAGCACGTACGGGTCGATGGACTCCTCGACCTCCAGGCGGACCGGCGGGCCGAAGCGGCGCCGCATGAGCTCCTTCTCCAGGGCCTGGAGCAGGTTCTCGGCGTCGTCCTCCTCGACCTCCAGGTCCTCGTTCCTGGTCACCCGGAACATGTGGTGCGCCAGCACCTCCATGCCGGGGAACAGCTCCTCCAGGTGCGCCGCGATGACGTCCTCCAGCGGCACGTACCGCTGCGGGGACGCCTCCAGGAAGCGGGAGAGCAGCGGCGGCACCTTGACGCGGGCGAAGTGGCGGTGGCCGCTGACCGGGTTCCGCACGACCACGGCGAGGTTGAGGCTGAGTCCGGAGATGTAGGGGAAGGGGTGCGCCGGGTCCACGGCGAGCGGGGTGAGGACGGGGAAGATCTGCTGGCGGAAGAGGGTGAAGAGCCGCGCCTGCTCCTTCTCCGTGAGTTCGGGCCAGCGGATCAGGTGGATGCCCTCGTCGGCCAGGGCGGGGGCGACGTCCTGCTGGTAGCAGGCGGCGTGCCGGGCCATGAGCTCGCGCGAGCGGGTCCAGATGAGGTCGAGGACCTCGCGCGGCTGGAGGCCGGAGGCGGAGCGGGTGGCCACGCCGGTGGCGATGCGGCGCTTGAGGCCGGCGACCCGGACCATGAAGAACTCGTCGAGGTTCGAGGCGAAGATCGCGAGGAAGTTCGCCCGTTCGAGGAGGGGGGTCGTCGGGTCCTCGGCGAGTTCGAGGACGCGCTCGTTGAAGGCGAGCCAGCTGCGCTCGCGGTCGAGGAAGCGGCCGTGCGGCAGCTCGCCGTCGGTGCCGTCGCCGTCCTCGGCGTACGTCTCATACGCGTCGAGGTCGGAGTCGAGGTCGGGCTCCAGGTCGCTCCCGCCTCCGCCGCCGTTCACGGTGCGCGGGCGGTGGGCCGCTATGGAACCCAGGGACGGCTGCGGGGACGCGGTGGCGGAGGTCTGGACCGGGACCTCGGCGGGCTGCTGGCTCATGGACCCATTCTTCCGCGCGAAGGGGTCCTCGGGCGCGTCGGAGCGGGCCGTGGGGGAGGGCAGTCTTCCCTTGGGAAGCCTTCCCGGGGAGATCACCCCGCCGGGCGTGGTCACGGATCGCTTCATTGCGTGAGCGTCGCAAGCGCGTCTGAATGGCGGGTGACGACGACATGTCGTGCGGGAATCGGGGGCGGGGCCTGTGTCGGGCCCCGCCCCCATTTTCACCCGTCCGGGTGAGGGGTCGCCACGGGTGCCGGTTTCCTGCGGGTGCGCCGGCGCTACGGGTGGCGGGCGCGGAGCACCCGGAAGGCGGCGAGGGCCGCGAGGGCGGCGATCGCGAGGACGATGCCGGTCTCGATGAGCTGGGTGGGCAGGACGTGGGAGACGGGGTGGTAGTCGAGGTACTGGGCGGTGACGGGCTCGTCGGGACGGCAGGCGCCGCCGGAGTCGCCGCAGAACCAGCCCGCCTCGCGCCGTCCGTCGGCCATGATGAGCCCCTGATCCAGGATCAGGGCGCCGTCGGGGGCCATCAGGGTCGAAGCGTCCTCCACCGCCTCGCCGGTGATCGTGACCGGCGTCAGGAAGTCCCAGCGGAAGGCGTGGAGGGTGAGCAGGGTGACGCCGACGAAGAGGCCGGCGGCGGACATGGCGACCAGGGTGCGGTGGATCAGCAGTCCGGCGAGCGCGCCGACGGCGACGGCGAGGAGCGTGTAGGAGACGAGGACGGTGCCGAGGACCAGGTACGGTCCGGCGTCCGTCCGCAGCAGGCTGTACGAGTCCCCGACCCGTGCCCAGCCGAGCGCGTACGCGCCGGTCAGGACCAGGACCGCGCCGAGGGTGGTGGCGGTGGCGACGGTCAGCTTGGAGCGGAGCCAGGAGACCGGGCTCACCGACTGGGTGAGCGAGAGCTGGTACGTCCCCGACTCGAACTCGCGCGCCACCATCGGCCCGGCGACGAAGAGCGCGACGAGGAACGGGATCCCCAGGATGCCCTCGGAGAAGGAGTGCATCGCGCCGCGCAGCCAGGGGTTCCCGCTGTTGAACGGGTCCAGTTGCAGGTACCCGTCCTCCGTGCGCACGTCCGGGTACTGCGCGTCCCAGATCCGCAGCACGCCGATCACGGCGAGGGCGCCGACGGCCGCCGCCGTCACCAGCCACAGCGTCCGCCGGTACTGGCGGACCGTCACCCAGGTGGAGCCCTTCAGGGCGAGGGTGCTCATGCGGCGGCTCCTTCGGGGTTGCGGAGGTGGGCGAGGAGGAGCTCCTCCAGGGACGGCTCCGAGGTTTCCCAGGGGCCTTCGACCGGGCCCTCGCGGCGGACGAGGGCGGTGAGCTGACGGCCCGTCGTGCGGGTGTCGACCACCGTGTGCGGGGCGAGGTCGGCGACCGGGCCCCGGAGCAGGGTGTGCGCGGCGAGCAGGTCGTCGACGGCGCCGTCGAGGCGGACGCGGCCGCCGGAGAGCAGCATCAGGTGGTCGCAGGAGCCCTCCAGTTCGGTGAGGATGTGCGAGGACATGACGACCGTCGTGCCGTGCTCGGCCGCGTCGGACATCAGCAGGCCCATGAGCTGGTGGCGGGCGAGCGGGTCGAGGTCGGCCATCGGCTCGTCCAGGAGCAGGAGTCCGGCGCGCTTGCCGAGGGCGAGCGCGAGGGCGACGCGGGTGCGCTGGCCGCCGGAGAGGTGGTGGACGAGGGTGTCGGAGGAGAAGCCGCCGCCCTCGACGACGCGGCGCGCGGCGGCGTCGTCCCAGCGGCCGGGGTTGAGCTCGCGGCCCATCCGGAGGGTGTCGGCGACGGTGAGCCGGGGGTGGAGCGGCTTCGCCTGGGCGACGTAGGCGAGGTCCTCGCGGGCCGGGGCGGTGAGCGTGCCCTCGGTGGGGCGCAGGAGCCCGGCGGCGAGGGCGAGGAGGGTGGACTTGCCGGCGCCGTTGGGTCCGACGAGGGCGCAGATCCGGCCGGCGGGGAGGGCGAAGTCGCATTCCCTGAGGGCCCAACCGCCCCTCCGTCCGCCGTACTTCTTGCCCAGGAGCTCTGCTCCCAGGGCCACGTTCGCGGTCACTTCTCGTCGTCCCCCTCGTAGTGCTGTGTCAGTACGGCGGTGAAGAGCGCCGCCATGTCCTCGCGGTCCATTCCCTCCGCGCGTGCCCGGCGGGCCCAGGCGTCGAGCTCGCCCCGGAGGGGGGAGTCGGCGGGGGCGCCGGCGCCGAGCGTGGCGCGGACGAAGGTGCCGAGGCCGCGCCGGGCCTCGACGAGGCCCTCGCGTTCGAGCTCGCGGTAGGCCTTGAGGACCGTGTTCGGGTTGATGGCCGTCGCTTCGACGACCTCGCGTGCGGTGGGCAGTCGGTCGCCGGGCTCCAGGAGGCCCATCCGGAGGGCCTGTTTCGTCTGCTGGACGATCTGGAGGTAGGTGGCGACACCGCTGCGCCGGTCGATGCGGTACTCGACCATGTCCTTCCACCACCCTTTCACTAATCAAGTAGTGAAAGGGTGGTGCAAAGAAGGGGGCGGTGTCAACCGCCCCCTCCGTGACGCGTGTTGTGGCTGTTACGACTCCGAGCGGTACATCAGGTCCACCTCGTGCGTCCGGAAGCCCAGCCCCTCGTAGACCCGCACCGCCGCCGAGTTGTCGGCGTCGACGTACAGCATCGCCGTCGGCAGCCCCTCCGCCGCCAGGTGCCGCAGGCCCGCCGCGGTGAGCGCCTTGCCGAGGCCGCCGCCCTGCGCCTGCGGCAGGATCCCGACGACGTACACCTCGCCGATCCGCTCCTCGGCGTGGGTCTTGGTCCAGTGGAAGCCGACGAGCCGGCCGTCGGCGTCCTCCGCGAGGAAGAAGCCCTTCGGGTCGAACCACGGCTCCGCGATCCGGTCGTCCAGGTCGCGCTGGGTGAGCGAGCCCTGCTCCGGATGGTGGGCGAAGGCGGCGGCGTTGACCGCGAGCCAGGCCGCGTCGTCCCGGCCGGGGACGAAGGTGCGGAGGGTGATCCCCTCGGGGAGGACCGGCTCGGGGATGTCCAGGGGCGTCAGGGACCGTCGCAGCTGGCGCAGTTCGCGGAAGAGCGTGAGGCCCAGGACCTGGGCGAGGTGACGGGCGGACGGCTTGCCGCCGTGCGCCCAGACCCGCAGCCGCTTGCCGGAGGCGGCGAGGAGGGCGCTGCCGAGGGCGCGGCCGTGACCGCGGCCGCGCTGGTCGGGGTGGATGACCAGTTCCGCGGCGGGCGCCTCGACCGGGTCGGTCTCCTCCAGCTGGGCGTAACCCTGGAGGCGGGCGCCGACGGTGAGGAGGAAGTGCCGCACCCCCTCCCGCCGGCCGTGGCGGAGGTAGAGGCGCCCCTGTTCGGACACCGCGTGCACGCCGTCGGCGCGGTCCGCGGCCACGAGCAGGTCCATGACCTCCTGGACCTGCTCGGGGCTGAGCTCGTCGTACGTCTGGATCTGCCGTCCCGGTTCGAGGGCGGGCGCCGCGTCGGAAGTCATGGTGCGAGCCTACGGCGAACCTTCCGCCGACCGGAGGCAACTGTCTTGTAACCGCTCTTGGCGTGGTCGGCCGTGCCCGGCCGGACTGTCGCGACCGGGCCAGGCGGTGGCCCGGTGACCTCGCGAACGGTCTTCGAGGTCGGGGAACAGCGCGAGCTGGTCACCTCGGCCCGGTCGAGTCTCGCCACCCGGTGCGGGTGTGCTCGCCGTCCTGGGCGGGCTCGCGGTCCCACGTGCCCCGGGGGCGGGGACGGCCTGGCCGGCAGCTCTCCGCGTCACGATCCTCCGGTCGTGGGCGGTCACACCTGGCCGACGCCGTGCCCGGTGTCCGAGGGCGCGTCGTGCGATGGCCACCGCGGCGCCGTGATGGCGGGTGACGGTGGTCTGCGGGTTGTTCTGCCGGAGCGGGGTCTTCCAGTACTTTCCGCCCCAGGCGCTGGTGTACGCCGGGTCGACCGCGATGACCACGAAGCCGGAGTGGAAGGCCATCGATCGCAGGCGCTCACGGAAGCGGGCGGTGGGGATTCCGGCCACGGTACGGCGGAACGTCTTGCCGCGACGGCCGCGGCCCATGGTCTCGCGGCAGGTGGCGCGGGCGTCGTCGAAGCCGAGGTTCTCGATCGCGATCCCCGCGCATCCGTGCTGCCTGGCGATGGCGAGAAGCCGGGTGATCGCGGCGCGCAGACGGCCGTCCCGCCGGGACGCGGGACCGGTGAGGTCGATCGGCACGGTGACGGGTTCGCCGACCGGGTTGCCGTACGGGTCGAGGGCGTATGCGGCGAGGTGGTCGGCGTTGAGGTCCACGCCGAGCAGGCGTGCGCCGTGGGCCCGGATCTCGGCCGGGGTGGGCAGGGTGGTGGCGTCGGTGGCCCAGGACGCGTCGAGGTACCACCGGTCGCGCTGCGGGTCGTGGACGATGTCGTAGCGGACCGCCCGGTTCGCGGTCACCCGGTCCAGCCACTCCTCGCGCCGGTGCGAGAAGCCGACCGCGCAGGCGAGCCGGTAGCGGCCCCGGGGGGCGTTCGCCAGATGACGCAGCGGTCCGGGCAGCACCAGCGTCACCTCGCCCGTGTCCGGGGCGACGGTGATCGTGTAGTTGCCGTACGGGGCACCGGACTCGCCGTCGGCTGTCAGGAACAGGCGCGCAGCCTCCCACCGCCTCCGCCACCGTTCCTCCGTGAGCCCGGCATCGGCGAGGCGGTGGCGCACCCTGGCCAGCCGCCTGCCACCGACGACGATGCCCGGCCGACCGGACTCGATCCTGGCCTCGACCCGGGTGAGACGGGCCTTGAGCACGGAGAGGCGGCGCTGCTTGGCCCACCGCTCCGCCTGGTCCGCGTACCCCCGCACCCGGCCCTCGCGCCGCCCGCACGGCACCGCCAGCCGCGTCTCCAGGGCGCGCACGGCCCGGCGCAGCGAGGCCCGTTCGTCGTGCAGACAGCGCAAGGACAGCTGGTACTGGTCCTCCGACGCACGGGTCAGCGCACCCGCCCACCGCGAGGAGGACACGGACGTGAGCCGGCGTTTCCGAACCGCCCGCCCGTTCTCCCTGGCAGGCACTCGCCCGATCCCGACGCGCGTCGCGAGATCGACCCGGTGGAGGCGGCCCAGGTGTTCGCCGACCCGCCGCACCACCTCCGCCTCGCCTCCGGTCACACGCAGGCGGTCCCGGATCCGGGCCCCGGCGGGAGCGGCCACCGTGAAAGGGGCGGCGATCGGTCGCGGCTCACGCTGCCCGGCACGTCTGCGCGCCACGGGCCGTCACCTCCCCCGGTCCTCTCGTGCGCCCGCACCCGTCGAGGGTGATTCTCGTACGGATGAACGAACGGCGAACGGGAAGGTCACGCGTCCGCCGCGCGCACGCAATGCCGTGGTCATGCGGCACGGCCAGGCACGCGCGGGGAGGTCGCGAAAGGGAATCGATCGTCCTCACCCCCCTGTTGCGCTACGCGCGTTGACTCTAGGCTGCGTGCGCAGACGCGGGAACGATCAAAGCCGCGAATCGGGGCAAGGGGAAAAGGGGACCACGGGAGAGATGGCTGTGAACCGCAGGAAGAGCAAGGCAGGGCGGCGGATTCTGGCCGCCGGTGCGGGGCTGGCGACGGTCGGGGCGCTCGTCGCGGCGATGCCGGCCGGTGCCGGTCAGGACCGCGGGGACGGGCGTCACGGCGGCCACGGCCACGGGTGGGGGCGCATGGTCGACGTGCAGCTGCTGTCCTTCAACGACCTCCACGGGCACCTGGAGCCGCCGACCGGTTCCTCGGGCAACCTCAAGCGGGTGAAGGAGGACGGCACCACCGAGGAGATCAAGGGCGTCGGCGGTGCCGAGTACCTGGCCACGCACCTGGCGCAGGCCCGTGAGGGGAATCGTTACTCCATCACGGCCGCCGCGGGCGACATGATCGGCGCCTCGCCCCTGCTCTCCGGCCTCTTCCACGACGAGCCGACCATCGAGGCCCTGAACGCGATGAAGCTCGACGTCAGCTCGGTGGGCAACCACGAGTTCGACGAGGGCGCCCGCGAGCTGAGCCGCATCCAGAACGGCGGCTGTCACCCGACCGAGGGCTGCTACGAGAAGGGCAAGCGCTTCAAGGGCGCGAAGTTCCCCTACCTCACGGCCAACGTGACGGACGAGAAGAGCGGCCGGCCGCTGCTCGACCCGTACTTCATCTGGGAGAAGGACGGCGTCAGGATCGGCTTCATCGGCGTCACGCTCGAAGGCACCGGGAACATCGTCTCCGCCGAGGGCGTCAAGGGCCTGAAGTTCGGCGACGAGGTCGAGGCGATCAACAAGTACGCCAAGGTGCTGGAGCGCAAGGGCGTGAAGTCGATCGTCGCGCTGCTCCACGAGGGCGGCCTGCCCGCCTCGGGCGCGTACAACTACGACTGCGACACCCCGGGCGCCGGCGCCGGCATCTCCGGCCCGATCGTCGACATCGCCAAGAACGTCACCCCGCAGGTCGACGCCCTGGTCACCGGCCACACCCACCAGGCGTACGCGTGCACCATCCCGGACCCCTCGGGCAAGCCGCGCACGGTGACGTCGGCGGCCTCCTTCGGCCGGCTCTACACCGACACGACGCTCACCTTCGACCGGCGCACGAAGGACATCGTCCGCACCGCCGTCTCCTCCGCGAACCACGTCGTGACCCGTGACGTGCCCGCGCACTGGAAGATCACCAGCCTGATCAACCGCTGGAAGGCGCTGGCCGCGCCGATCGCGAACCGGCCCGTCGGCTACATCGGCGAGAACATCGAGAACCCTCTCGACGCGGTCGAGAGGCCGATGGGCAACCTGATCGCCGACGCGCAGCTGGCGGGCCTCTCCCCGGCCGACAAGGGCGGCGCCCAGCTCGCGCTGATGAACCCGGGCGGTGTCCGCGCGCCGCTGACCAAGGGCGAGACCGGCGTGGTGACCTACGGCGCGGCGTACACCGTCCAGCCCTTCACCAACATGATGACGACGGTCGACCTGACCGGCGCCCAGCTCGTCACCGCGCTCCAGCAGCAGGTCAGCGGTGCCAACCTGGCCGCCCCGAAGATCCTCCAGGTGTCGAAGAACTTCGCCTACACGCTGGACATGACGAAGGCGGGCGCCGACCGGATCGTGGTCGACTCGGTGCGGCTGAACGGTGAGCCGATCGACCCGTCGAAGAGCTACCGGGTCGCGATGAACGAGTTCCTCACGGGCGGCGGCGACGGCTTCCCGGTCCTGGCCACCGGCGCGAACAAGCTGGTCGGCGCCTCGGACCTCGACATCTTCATCGCCTACCTGACGGCCAACTCCTCGGCGGCCCAGCCGCTTTCGGCCCCGGCCACCGGCCGCATCACGGTCATCCAGTAGTCCTCGGGGGCTTCGAGCCCCCACGGGGAGACGGGGGCCGTCCCGAGCCGTTCGGTTCGGGGCGGCCCCTTTCGTGCGCCCGCGACCCCGGGGCGGGGGCAATTCCCTGGCGCCGTACGGCCTTCCGTACGACCATGCCCGCATGAGTACGAGCGAGACGGACCCGACCGTGAAGCGGTGGACCACCTCCACCGTCCACCCCGACATGTGGGCCGACCCCGACGACGACCCCCGCGAGGACAGCGGCACGGAGGTGTCCGACGAACGCGGCGCGCTCCTCGACGCCCTGCGCCACTTCCGGCTCACCCTGGAGCTGAAGTGCGAGGGCCTCGACGCCGAACAGCTCGCCCGCCGCTCCGTACCGCCCTCCACCATGTCCCTGCTCGGCCTCCTCCGGCACATGGCCGAGGACGAACGCCACTTCCGCCGGCTCGCCGGAGAGCCCTCGCCCCGGATCTACCGCACCCCGGACGACCGCGAGGCCGACTGGACCGGCGCCGTCGCCGACCCGGCCGTCGTCGAGGACGCGCGGCGGCGGTGGAAGGAGGAGGCGGAGGCGACGGACCGCTTCGTCGCGGCGGCGCCGGACCTCGGCGCCCCGGTCGCGGACGGCGGTCAGCTCCGCGAACTCCTCACCATGCAGATCACCGAGTACGCCCGCCACTGCGGCCACGCCGACCTCCTCCGCGAACGCGTCGACGGCCGCGTCGGACAGTAGCGACGCGGGTCCTCCGTCACGGCGTCAGCTCCGGTGGCGGGGTCGGGGCGCCCGGGAAGCGGAGGCGGGCGAGGGTCCCGCCGCCCTCGGCGGGGGCGAGGGTGACCGAGCCGCCGGTCTGCTTGACCGTGCGGGCGACGATCGAGAGGCCCAGGCCCGAGCCGGGGAGGCTGCGCGCCGACGGGGAGCGCCAGAAGCGGTCGAAGACGTGCGGCAGCTCCTCGGGCGCGATGCCGGGACCGTGGTCCCGGACGGTCAGTTCGCCCCGCATCAGCGTCACCTCGACCGTGCCGCGCGGCGGCGAGAACTTCACCGCGTTGTCCAGGACGTTGACCAGTGCGCGTTCGAGAGCGGACGGCTCCGCCCTCACGTACCAGGGCGCGAGGTCGGTCTCGAAGGTCAGCTCCGGTCCGCGCAGCCGCGCCCGGTCGAGGGCCGAGCGGAGCGCCGTGTGCAGGGGGACGACCTCCAGGGGTCCCGGGCGCACCGCGTCGGGGCGGGCCAGCTCCTGGAGGTCGCCGATGAGCGCGGCCAGCTCCGTCATCTGGGCCTTGACCGAGGCCATCAGCGCCCGCCGGTCCTCCGGCGGGATCGCCCGGCCGGTCTCCTCGCTGCGGGCGAGCAGCTCGATGTTGGTGCGCAGCGAGGTCAGCGGGGTGCGGAGTTCGTGCCCGGCGTCCGCGATCAGGCGGGCCTGCCGGTCCCGCGAGCTCGCGAGCGCCGCCGTCATCTGGTTGAAGGACCGCGACAGCCGGGCGATCTCGTCGTCGCCCTCGGCCGGGATCCGTACGGTCAGGTCCTCCGTCGCGGCCACGTGCTCGACCGCCCCGGTCAGCCGGTGCACCGGCTCCAGGCCGGTCCGCGCCACCCACAGGCCGGCGGCGCCCGCGCCGACCACCCCGATGCCGGAGACCAGCAGCAGGACCCAGCCCAGGGTCGAGAGCGAGTTGTCGATCTCGGCGAGCGGGCGGGCGACGGAGACGGCGACCGTGGCGGGACCGAGCCGCTGGGGGTAGGTGTGGACGCGCATCTCGTGCCCGTCGGCGTCCTTCACCGTGTGCAGGACGTCGGGGAGCGTGCCCCGGGCCACCGCCAGGTCGCCCGCGCCGACCGGGAGGGCCGTGCCGGCGGTGCAGACGCCGCCGGCCGCGTCGGTGATCTGGATGGTGAAACCGGCGACCGGCGGCGGCTCCTTGTCCTGCACGCACGCGTCGAACAGGGTCCGCACCGCCCCCAGGTCGAGCCGGGTGGAGGTCAGCGCCCTGTCCATCTCGCTCTCCAGCTGGGCCCGCGTGACGAACCAGCAGGCCGCGGAGACGGCGGCGACCGCGACGGCCACCGCGAAGGCGGTGAGCAGGGCGAGGCGGGAGCGCAGCGGGCGGGAGCGGAACCAGGCCAGGGGGGTGCGGGGCCGGGTCATTCGGTGCCGCCTCCGCCGCGGAGCACGTAGCCGACCCCGCGCACGGTGTGGACGAGGCGCGGTTCGCCGCCCGCCTCGGTCTTGCGCCGCAGGTACATCACGTACACGTCCAGGGAGTTCGAGCTGGGTTCGAAGTCGAAGCCCCAGACGGCCTTGAGGATCTGTTCGCGGGTGAGGACCTGCCGGGGGTGCGCCAGGAACATCTCCAGGAGCGTGAACTCGGTGCGGGTCAGTTCGACGGGGCGCCCGGCGCGGGTGACCTCGCGGGTCGCCAGGTCCATGCGCAGGTCCTCGAAGGAGAGCAGGTCCGCCGGTCCGGCGGCGGCCGCCGAAGGGACGGCGTAGGAGCTGCGGCGCAGCAGGGCGCGGATGCGGGCGAAGAGCTCGTCGAGCTCGAAGGGCTTCACGAGGTAGTCGTCGGCGCCGGCGTCGAGGCCGGTGACCCGGTCGCCGACGGTGTCGCGGGCGGTGAGCATGAGGATGGGCACGGTCGAGCCGGCGGCCCGGATCCGGCGGGCCGCCGTGAGCCCGTCCATCCGGGGCATCTGCACGTCGAGGACGACGAGGTCGGGGGCGTACGACTCCATGGCGGCGAGCGCGTCGACACCGTCGACGGCCTCCCGGGTCGCGTACCCCTCGAAGGCGAGGGAGCGGCGCAGGGCCTCCCGGACGGCGGGTTCGTCGTCGACGATGAGGATGCGTTCGGATGCGTTCGGCTGCCCGCTGGTCATGGGGTCAGCGTGCCATGCGTTCAGCTCTCGCCGCCCGAGCGGAGGGCGTCCAGATCGGCCTTGAGGGTGTTCACCGGGATGGCGAATCCGAGGCCGACGCTGCCGGCCGTGGAACCGCTCGAAGAACTGGGCGAATACATGGCCGAATTGATCCCGATGATCTCGCCGTTCATATTGATCAGCGCGCCGCCGGAATTCCCCGGGTTGAGCGAGGCGTCGGTCTGGATCGCCTTGTACGTGGTCTTCGAGGAGCCGGTGTCGCCGTTGAACTGCTGTCCGCCGAACTCGAACGGCCAGCCCTGTCGCGGGTCCCACTGCTGCTGTCCGTCCTGGCCGCCGCCGCCCGCCGAGTCCTCGGGGTCCTTGGCGACGGTGACGTCCCGGTCGAGGGCGGAGACGATGCCGCTGGTGACGGTGCCGGTGAGGCCCTCGGGGGAGCCGATGGCGACGACCTCCTCGCCGACCTTCACCCGGGAGGAGTCGCCGAGGGTGGCGGCCTTCAGGCCGGAGGCGTCCCGGAGCTTGATGAGGGCGAGGTCCTTGTCGGGGTCCTTGCCGACGACGTCGGCCCGGTAGGTCTTGCCGTCGCTGGTCCGCACGGTGATCTCGGAGGCTCCCGAGATCACGTGGTTGTTGGTGACGATCTCGCCGTCGCCGGTGATGATCACGCCGGAGCCGGTGGACTTGCCGGAGGTGGAGCTCGCGGAGATCTCCACGATCGACGGGGAGACGGCCTCGGCGACCCCGGCGACCGTGCCGGTGCTGCTCGCGGAGACGTTGGTGCCGCTCACCGCGGAGGAGGACGCGGTGGTGGCGGGGGAGTCCGCGGTCAGCTGCTGCACCAGGGTCGCGGTGCCGCCGCCGATCGCCGCGGCCGCGATGGCCACGGCGGCCATCAGGCCGACGCCGCGCTTGGCACGGCGCCGGGAGACGGGCGCGGCGGCGGGCGCCGGGCCGGCCGTCGCGTACGACGGCCCGGCCGGGGGAGGGGTGTGCCCGCCGCCTGCTCCGGACGGCCACACGGTGGTGCCCGGCTCGGTCGTGATCGGCCGCACCGGCTCGTACGGCGGGCGCGGCGGGTAGTACGGCTGCTGGGGCTGCGTGTGGTCCGTCATGGCTCAGACTCTCGGTCCGGGAGATGAGAACCGCCTGAGGACCGGCTGAGAAGCCCGACAGAACCCTGTATGCCCGAAATAAGGGTGGAGCCCCTGGTCCGTCAGGCGATTCCGGTCGCTCAGGGCGAGGCCCGGTCCGCCGGGGCGCCCGGGAGGCGTCGGCGGGGGCCCGGGGGCCGGAGACCGGGGGTCGGGCGAGAGGCCCGGACGTGGTGGGTGGGAGGTCCGGGCGGCGGGCCGGGGCCGTCAGTGGCAGCCGCAGGAGCGGCGGACCACCAGGGCGGACGGGAACTGCTTGACGCGCTCGCGGCGGGAGCCGGCCACGCGGACCGCGTCGTCGAGCACCAGATCGACGGCCGCCCGGGCCATCGCCGGGCGGTCGGAGTAGACGGTGGTCAGCGGCGGATCGGTGAGTGCCGCCTCCTTCACGTCGTCGAAGCCCGCCACCGCCAGCTCGGTCGGTACGTCTATGCGCAGCTCGCGGGCGGCCCGCAGCACGCCGAAGGCCTGGTCGTCGGTGGAGCAGAAGATCGCCGGCGGCCTGTCCGGGCCCGCCAGCAGCTTGAGGGCCACCTGGTAGGCGTCGTAGCGGTTGTACGGGGCCTCGAAGAGCCGGCCCTCGACGGACCGGCCGGCCTCCAGCATGGCGCGCCGCCACCCCTCGACGTGGTCGGCGACCGGGTCGCCGACGGCGGGGGTGTTGGGGACGCCGCCGAGGCACGCCACGTACGGGTGGCCGTGCTCCAGGAGGTGCCGGGTGGCGAGCTGGGCGCCGCCGATGTCGTCGGTCACGACGGCGACGTCGTCGATCGCCTCGGGCCGCTCGTGCAGCAGCACCACGCGCGCGTCCCACGCCTCGATCTCGCTCGCGGCCTGTTCGCTCATGCCCTGGCTGACGAGGATCAGCCCAGAGACCCGCATGCCGAGGAAGGCCCGCAGGTAGTGGATCTCGCGCTCGGTGCGGTAGTCCGAGTTGCCGACCAGGACCATCTTCCCGCGCTCGGCCGCGGCCTGCTCGACCGCGTGCGCCATCTCCGCGAAGAAGGGCTGGCGCGCGTCCGGCACGATCATGCCTATGAGGTCCGTGCGGCGGGACGCCATCGCCTGGGCCACCCGGTCGGGCCGGTAGCCCAGCTCCTTGATGGCGGCGAGGACACGCTCGCGCGTGGCCGGGGCGACCGGCCGGGGTCCGTTGTTGATGACGTAACTCACGACCGCGGTCGAAGTACCCGCCAGTCGCGCTACGTCATCCCGCGTCACCTTGGCCACGCGCGGAAGTCTACGCGGGGTGACCTACCTACCGGCAGGTCGCACTGTGGCATACGCCACGTTACCGTCCGCCTAACGGGTGGAATCGGCCGTGGCGTCCTTGACTCCGGCGCCGGAACGAGCCGCCTGCCGGGAGTCCTGTCCCGCTTCCGCCCCCTTCGTCCCCGCGGAGTCGTCGGACTGCTTCGCTTCCTTCGCCTCCTTGGCACGGGCCTCCTCGGCGGCCCGCTCGACCTTCTCGGGCGTCACGAAGCGGTAGCCCACGTTCCGCACGGTGCCGATCAGCGACTCGTGCTCGGGGCCTAGCTTCGCCCGCAGCCGCCGCACGTGCACGTCGACCGTCCGGGTGCCGCCGAAGTAGTCGTACCCCCACACCTCCTGGAGCAGCTGCGCGCGGGTGAAGACCCGGCCGGGGTGCTGCGCCAGGTACTTCAGCAGCTCGAACTCCTTGAAGGTCAGGTCCAGGACCCGGCCCTTCAGCTTGGCGCTGTACGTGGCCTCGTCCACCGACAGGTCGCCGTTGCGGATCTCCATCGGGGAGTCGTCCGCGACGATCTGCTGCCGGCCCAGCGCGAGCCGCAGCCGCGCCTCGACCTCGGCGGGGCCCGCGGTGTCGAGCAGCACGTCGTCGATGCCCCAGTCCGCGGTGACGGCCGCCAGACCGCCCTCCGTGACCACCAGGACCAGCGGACAGCCCGGTCCGGTGGAGCGCAGCAGCTGGCAGAGCGAGCGGACCTGCGGCAGGTCGCGCCGGCCGTCCACGAGGATCACGTCCGCTCCGGGCGTGTCCACCAGCGCCGGGCCCTCGGCCGGGGCCACCCGCACGTTGTGCAGCAGCAGGCCGAGGGCGGGGAGCACCTCGGTCGACGGCTGAAGTGCGTTGGTCAGCAGCAGCAGCGAGCTCATCGGGCCTCTCCCCCTGCCAGGGTCGGCCGGCTCGTCGGTCGGTCGTGCTTCGTACGCTCGTCCATGACGTCGGTTCCTCCTCGGTCCCTGCGAGGACAGCTGCGGTACTGCTCGGGTGGTGCGGGTCTCACCTGTGGCTCTCGCGCCCTGAGAGCTTTTGTTCATCCGTCCGTAACAACGGTCGGAAAACGCAAAAGGACCCGGTGGCGACGTCGCCCGGATCCTCTGCCAAGGAGAATAGCCCACATGAGTTCCGAGGCAGAGGGTCGATTTCACATCATGGATGTTTCCTCGCTCACTTCCGGACCTCGCCGCGCAATCCTGCGGACGGCCGACGGCGTTCCCATCGAGGCGTTGCACGAGCCCTTCCCGGCCGCCGTCACCGACCCGTCCGGCAGCGCCACCGCGTCCGGGTCCGCCGCCGCACAGGCGTCCGCCGACACGGCCGTCGTCGTCGCGCACGGCTTCACCGGCTCCCTCGACCGGCCCGCCGTCCGGCGCGCCGCCGAGGTCCTGGGCCGGCACGCGGCGGCCGTCGTCACCTTCTCCTTCCGCGGCCACGGCGGCTCCGGCGGTCTCTCCACCGTCGGCGACCGCGAGGTCCTGGACCTCGCCGCCGCCGTCCGCTGGGCCCGCGAGCTGGGCCACGCGCGCGTGGTGACCGTCGGCTTCTCCATGGGCGGCTCCGTCGTCCTCCGGCAGGCCGCCCTCGACCGCGGCACGGACGCCGCGCCCGACGCGGTCGCCGCCGTCTCCGCCCCCGCCCGCTGGTACTACCGGGGGACGGCCCCGATGCGCCGCCTCCACTGGGTGGTCACCCGCCCGGTCGGCCGGCTCGTCGGCCGGTACGGGCTCCGCGTCCGCATCGACCGGCGCGCCTGGGACCCCGTCCCGCTCTCCCCGGTCGAGGCCGCCGCGCGGATCGCCCCGACCCCGCTGCTCGTCGTCCACGGCGACCGCGACGCCTACTTCCCCCTCGACCATCCGCGCACCCTGGCCGCCGCGGGCGGCGCCGAACTGTGGCTGGAGCCCGGCATGGGCCACGCCGAGAACGCCGCCGGGGAGGAGCTGCTCGACCGGCTCGGCGCCTGGCTCGTCCCCCGATAGCCCATCATGGGGGGCGGCGCGCACACGAACGAAGGGAGCGCCGCTATGGCAGCGGGAACCATCCGCTACTGGGCCGCGGCCAAGGCCGCCGCGGGGATCGCCGAGGAGCCGTACACCGCCGAGACCCTCGCCGAGGCCCTGGACGCCGTCCGCGCGAACCACCCGGGCGAGCTCGTCCGGGTCCTCCAGCGGTGCTCGTTCCTCGTCGACGGTGACCCGGTCGGCACCCGGAGCCATGAGACCGTACGGCTTGCCGAGGGCGGCACGGTCGAGGTGCTCCCCCCGTTCGCAGGAGGGTGAACCCCAGAGCATGAGCAATGACCAGCAGTACGGCGGGCAGTCGTACGACCCGAACGCGTACGACCCCTCGGTCACCCAGACCTGGGAGGGCCAGACCTGGGACACCACGTACCAGCCCGCGGTCCGGCCGGCGCATGAGCAGGCGCAGGCGCACCAGCAGGCGCAGGCGCAGGGGTACGGGGACGGGACCGGGTCCGGGTACGCGTACACGGACCCCCGGCAGGCGGCCCCGGCCCCGCAGGCGCCCTACGCGCCCCAGGACCCCCATGCCGCTCATGCCCCTCAGGGGTACGCCCCCGAGGCCCACCCGCAGCAGGCGTACGCCCCGGAGACGTACCCCCAGGGCGGACACCCGCAGGCGTACGCCCAGGAGCCCTACCCCCAGGAGCCCTACCCACAGGCGTACGCCCAGCCGCAGCCCGCGACCCACGCCCCGGCCACCGCGCCGGCCCCCTTCGCGCACCCGGCCCCCGAGGCCGCGCCCGCCCCCGCGCCCGCCCCCGCCCAGGAGGCCGGCGCGGTGGCCGGCGCCGGGCCCGCGTACTCCTCGCCGACGACCTCCGGGAACACCCGCATCACCGACGCCCAGCGCGCGCGTGCCGAGGGCCGGTCGCCGATCATCGAGCCCGGCATGAAGCCCGCCCTCCTCACCGCCGTCCTCGGACTGCTGCTCGCCGGGGGCGCCGCGCTCGGCACCTACGGGCTCCTCCTGCCGCTGGTCGCGCTCCAGGGACTCACCGCCGCCGGCTGGTTCCGGCTCAACGGCATGTGGCCCGCCCGCCAGGGCATCGCCCTCGCCTTCCTCGGCGGTCTCGTCGCCGACGCCGCCCTCCTCGCCGCGGGCCGCGAACACGCCGCCCCCGCCATCCTCGGCACCCTCGGCGTCTGGGTCCTGCTCACCCTGGTCCTCCAGCTCCGCAGCCACGCCGACCCCGACGAGCGGATGTACGGCCTCATGGCCACCGTCGCCTCGGCCGCGCTCACCGTCCTCGCCGCCGGGCACCTCGGCGCCGAACCGGACGCGGTGGTGGCCGGCTCGGCCGCCGTCGCCGCGACCGTCCTCGCCCGCGCCCTCCCGCTGCCCGGCCCCGTCTCCCTCGTCGCCTCGCTGCTCGCCGCCGCCGGCGCGGGCATCGCCGCCGGCACCCTGAGCGGCATGGGCACCTCCGGCGCGCTGCTCGGCCTCGCCGCAGGCGTCTGCGCCCTCGTCGGCCTGCGTGCGGCCAGCTACGACTACCCGTCCCGCTTCGTGCACATGACGGCCGGCGTGGCCCTGCCGCTGACGGCGGCCGCCCCCGCCGTGTACCTTCTCGGCCGCGCCCTGGTCTGAGCGGATCCGGACCCCGGTCCGGCCGCACCGGCCGGGGCACCCGGGAACCACTCGGCCCCCCGACACGTCGATCACGTGTCGGGGGGCCGGCACACGTCTCCGGCGATGTGTCCGGCGGCGACTCCGGTACATCGTCATCTTCGGCAATGGGGGAAAGTCAGCCATGCGAGCACTGCGGATCCTGCTGGTGGTGGCCGTCGTGCTGGGCGGGATCCTGGTCGGGGCCGACCGGCTCGCCGCCGCCTGGGCCGAGTCCGAGGTGGCGGGACGCGCCTCGCTCGCGGGCGGCCGGACCGAATCGGTCGAGGTGGACATCAAGGGCTTCCCCTTCCTCACCCAGGCCGCCGACAAGCGCTTCGGCGAGGTCGAGGTGGTCGCCCGGGGCGTCCACACCCAGGCCGGAGGCAAGCCCGTCCGGATCGGCGAGCTCACCGTCGACCTGCGGGACGTGACCGTGACCGGCGACTGGAGCGGCGCCCGGGCCGCCTCCGCGACCGGCACGGCGCTCATCTCGTACGCGGACCTGGTCGCCGCCTCCGAGCGGGCCACCGCCATGGAGTACGGCGGCCCCGGCAAGGTGAAGGTGACGGGCAGCGCGGAGGTCCTGGGCCGCAAGGTGACCCGGACCGTCGTCTCCTCGGTCACGCTGGTCGACGGCGACACCATCAAGGTCCGCGCCGATGAGGTGCCCGGCGAGGGCATCCCGCTCGTGGAGGACATGATCCGCGAGCGCACCGACTTCGAGCGCCCGCTCGGCCGCGTCGCCGGGATGCGGGTGACCGAGGTGGAGCCGCGCCCGGAGGGGCTCGCGGTCACGGTGACCGGCAAGGACGTCGCCGTGGCGGGCTGAGACACCCGGGAGGCACCCGCTTCCCCGCTCACTTTCACATACTGAGACAGCCTCGTCCGATCCGCAGAAACACGGGCCGGGACGGCGGTCGACGAGGGGTCGGAGCGCGCTCCGACCCCTTTCGTATCTCACTTTTCGGACGATAGCGTCTCACCATACGACACGTCGGTGACACGGTCGCCTGTCCGTCCCTACGATCGACGGCATGAAGCGACAGGCGGAACTCACGAAGCGGCGGGCAGTAGACCTGTGCCGCATCGCCGCCATGCTCTGTCGCCCCGTCTGAGCGGGACGCGCTCCGCGCCCGTATTCCCCACGGCCCGCCGGCCCCTTTCGGCCGCGGCCGGACCGCGCAGCACCACGCCGTCGGGCGGACGCCACGACGCGTACCCGCACATGCCGCACCACCCCCGCACCACACCGCCGCACACTGCCCCGGAGGAGAACAGCATGGCTCGCAGCGACGTACTGGTCGACGCCGACTGGGTCGAGGCCAACCTCGACAACCCGGCCGTCGCGATCGTCGAGGTCGACGAGGACACCGCCGCCTACGACAAGAACCACATCAAGAACGCGATCCGGATCGACTGGACCAAGGACCTCCAGGACCCGGTCCGCCGCGACTTCATCGACCAGGAGGGCTTCGAGAAGCTCCTCTCGGCCAAGGGCATCGGCAACGACACCACGGTCGTCCTCTACGGCGGCAACAACAACTGGTTCGCCTCGTACGCCTACTGGTACTTCAAGCTCTACGGCCACCAGGACGTCAAGCTCCTCGACGGCGGCCGCAAGAAGTGGGAGCTCGACTCCCGCGACCTGGTCGACGGCTCCGAGGTCCCGGCCCGCCCGGCCACCGCGTACAAGGCCCAGGCCCAGGACGTCTCCATCCGCGCCTTCCGCGACGACGTCGTGGCCGCGATCGGCACCCAGAACCTGGTCGACGTCCGTTCGCCCGACGAGTTCTCCGGCAAGCTGCTCGCCCCCGCCCACCTCCCGCAGGAGCAGTCGCAGCGCCCGGGCCACGTCCCGTCCGCCCGCAACATCCCGTGGTCGAAGAACGCCAACGACGACGGCACCTTCAAGTCGGACGACGAGCTCAAGGCCCTCTACGAGGCCGAGCAGGTCGACCTGGCGAAGGACACCGTCGCCTACTGCCGCATCGGTGAGCGTTCCGCGCTGACCTGGTTCGTCCTGCACGAGCTGCTCGAGGTCCCGAACGTCAAGAACTACGACGGCTCCTGGACCGAGTACGGCTCCCTCGTGGGCGTGCCGATCGAGCTCGGCGCCAACAAGTAAGACTCCCCCTCGCGACAGGACAGGACGTAACAACATGTGTGGAGCACAGGTCGGCGGCCCCGACGTCAGCACCCTCAAGCCCGGTGAGACGGCCATCCAGGGCCAGGTGACCAAGGACGGCGAGCCCGTCACGGGCTACGTGCGCCTGCTGGACGCCTCCGGCGAGTTCACGGCCGAGGTCCCCACCTCCGCCACCGGCCAGTTCCGCTTCTACGCGGCCACCGGCGAGTGGACCCTCCGCGCCCTCGTCCCCGGCGCCCAGGCCGACCGCAAGGTCGTCGTCACCGAGACGGGCAGCCTGACGGACGTCGCCATCGCGGTGTAGCCCGCGCATCAGAACGGCCGGAGGGCCGTGCCTCCTGGGGGGTTGGACGCCACACCAGGACTTGAGGCACGGCCCTCCGGTCTGTGCTTTTCCAGGAGCCTCCCGTGCCGGTGCGGACGTACGCTGAAGGGGTGTACGCGAAGCGTCGGCACGTCTACTTCTGGATGATGGGGGCCTGCCTGGTCCTCTTCGTGGGGGCCTGGGCCGTCGTGCGGCTGTTCTCCATGCCGGTGGCCATCGGGATGTGCGTCGTGGCCATGGTGATTCCGCCCGTGGCCGCGATGGTGGCGAACCGGCGGGGGCCGGAGGACCGGTGGTGGGACGATCCGTCCGGCGACCCGCAGTCGGACGAGTGGTGGGACGAGCTCGACGGCAAGAAGCGCCGGGACCGGTAGGACCGGTAGGGACCGGTCACGGCAGGGTCAGTAGACGAGCGCCTGGGTGTCGTCGGCCGTGGCCTCCTGGACGAAGACCTGGGCGCCGGCGATGCGGACGCCGTCCAGGACGTCCTTCTCGGTGATCTCGCGGCGGGCCGCGCACTGGGTGCAGAGGGTGATCCGCCCGGTGGCCAGGATCGAGTCGACGAGGTCCGGCAGCGGGGCCGCGTGCGGCAGTTCGAACTCGGCGGCCCTGCCCGGCAGGGCGAACCACGAGGACTCGCCGGTCAGCCACAGCGACACCTCGACGCCGCTCGCGACGGCTACGGCGGCCACGGTGAAGGCCTGGGAGCAGCGTTCCGGGGCGTCGGCCCCGGCGGTCACCTTGATCACGAGCTTCTTCGCCATATACCGAACTGTAATGCGACGGCCTGCAACTTCATGCGTGGCTCACGGGTCAGCTGGATGCGCGGATGACGGAATCCGCCCTTCAAGTCTCGTGGGGGGACTTTCTTGGAAGCCACGGAAGCGGTGGAACCCGCTCAGAACACCCCGGCGCCCGTGCCGGACCCCGGGCCGGAACCGCCCGCCCGTCCGGCTCCGCGCCGCCGCGGGACCGTCCGTACGCTCGCGCTGATCGCCGTCGCCGCCGTCATCGGCCTCGTCGGCGGCACGGCCGTCGGCTACGGCGTGCAGGCCGATCGCGAGCCGACCCCGCTCCCGCCGCTGAACCAGCCCGGCCTCGCGTACCCGAAGCCGCTCCCGAAGGGCCAGAAGCGGACGCCCCTGCCGGCCTCCCAGGACCGCCAGGCCAAGGCCCAGGGCGACCTGCGCAAGCTGCTGCTGCCGAAGCCGGCCGGGGCGAAGAAGGACCCGTACGCCGAGGACGTCGACGGCTGGATGTCGGTGGACACCTTCGCCGGGATGTTCACGAATCCGGGCGGGCTCCTCAAGGGTGAGCTCGGCAACGAGATCCGCCGCATCGCGGCGACCTCCTGGACCGACGGCAAGCACAGACGGACCCACATCCGGTTGATCCAGTACCGGGGCGGCGTCTCCCGCGGCGCGGAGTGGTTCGCCGAGGACCAGCACGCCTATCTGCCGGGCGAGGACTACGCGGACGGGGAGGGGAGCCCGATCAAGGGGTCCGCCGAGGGCCGCTCCTACGTGTTCCCCGTCGACCGGAAGCCCGGCTACCTGGACCTGTACGAGGCCAGGGCCGTGTTCCACCGCGGTGACATCGCGGTGGAGATCTTCATCGTCGACTCGAAGAAGATCTCCGAGAAGGAGATCGCTTCGCTGGCCGAGCGACAGTTGGGGCGCCTGTGAGTGAGGACCGGAACGACGTGACCGAGACCGTCGCGCAGGAGCAGCCGAAGCGGCGGAAGCGGGGTGTCGGGCGGATCCTGCTCGGCGTCGTCCTGCCCTCCGTGCTCGTGCTCGGCCTGATCGGTGGCGGCGTCGCCTACACCGCCGTGACCGTGGACTCCGCCGACCGGGCCGCGCCGACCCGGCTGTGGGACGACCTGGAGCCGCAGGACGAGGACCCGGCGGCCGCCGGGGCGCGCGGCAGGGCCGACACGCCGCTGAGCAAGCTCCTGCTGCCGCTGCCCGACGGGTACGTGTTCGGCCCCGATGTGGGGCTGTACGGGAACGACGGCGAGCTCGGTGCGGCGGAGGCCGTCGCGCTGATCAAGCGGTCGGGCAAGGGGCTTTCCGGGAAGAAGCGCAGGGCCTTCGAGAAGGAGGTCGACCGGCTCGGTGTCCGGGGCGTGGCCGTGCGGTCCTTCGCCGACTGGGACAGCACCGTCGTCGTGACGTTCGAGGTCGCGCGGATCGAGGACGAGAAGCGGGTCCGGAGCGGCCACCGGATCCGCACGGAGCTCTTCGAGCAGCTGAAGTTCCCGAAGGGCCCGAAGGTCGAGGGCCACGAGAAGGCCGACTGCTACCTGGCGCCCGAGGACGACTCGCTGGACGAGGCGGAGAAGGACGGCGCACTGGAGACGATGATCTGCCTCGCGTACGACTCCGAGGTCGTGGTCACCATGACCGCGGTCGGCGCCGAGCCGTTCGACAAGGCGCGCGTGGCCAAGCTGCTGAAGCGGCAGATGGACCACATCGCATCCCCGGGGGAGTACGTATGAGCGAGCAGGTGCAGACGCAGACGCAGACGCTGACCGAGGTTCCGGCGGAGCCGGAACCGGAACCGGCGGCCGAGCCCCCCGTCCCCGCCCCCGTCCCCGCGCCGCGGAAGCCGCGGCGGGTGCTGTGGGGGGTCGTCCGCTGGACCGCCGCCCTGCTCGTCTGCGGTGGTGCGGGGGCCGGTGCCGCCCTGGGCATCACCGCCATGGAGCGGACCGAGGTGCCGGGGCTCGCGACCGAGTCCGACGGGCGGTGGGACTACCCGGAGCTCAGCCTGCCGGCACTGCCCGCCGGGGCCCCGCGTCCGTTCACCGACGGCAACGACGGCGAGGTCCACCACGCCGACCTGCGGAAGCTGCTGCTGCCCGCGCCGGCCGGGGCGACGGCCGACCCGAAGCTGGACGGCGGCTGGGTGGGGGTCGACTCGCACCTGGCGATGCTGGCTGAGCAGGACCGGCGCGAGGTGAAGGAGTACCTGGCCGACTCGGCGCTCCGGCACGTCGCCGCGCGCGGCTGGACCACGCCGGACGGCACCACGACCCGGATCCACCTGCTGAGGTTCTCGTCGGTGGCGTTCTCGGAGGCGTACCGGGACGAGGTCACCGGCGGGCTGTTCCGGGGCGAGCGGCTGCCGGCCGGGGTGGAGTCGGCGGTGCTCGACCAGTCCACGGAGGACATCGACGTGCCGAACGTCGCGCCCTACGCGTACCAGGAGGAGGAGCCGTACGGCCCCGAGCAGACCCGCTGGTCCTTCGTCCAGGCCGGTGACACCCTCGCGGTGATCACGCTGAGCAGGAAGGACGGGGTGCCGACGGTGCCGTTCCAGCAGACGGTCGCGCTCCAGGCGCAGCTGCTCGGCTGACGCGATCACGGGAGACCCACCTCACCGAGTGGGCCGGGCCCCCGCCCACTAAGCTGGGGTCCGGCCCGTTCCGCCTTCACCGCTCAGCCGAGGAGCACCCTGTGATCATTTTCTTCGAGACCCTGCTGGTCCTGGTCGCCGTCGGCGTGCTCGCCTTCACCGGCCTGGCCGTGAAGAAGCTGTACCAGGGTCAGCGCTGACCTTCCGGTCCCTCCTCGTTCACCGGCCCCCTTCACAGATCGTCTGAGCCGCCCATGATCCAGATCCCGTCCGACCTCAACCCGGACCTCGTCCCGCTCGCGTTCCTCCTCGGAACCTGGGAGGGCGCCGGCGTCTCCGACTTCCCGGGCGCCGAGAAGTGCAACTTCGGCCAGTCCGTGACCTTCAGCCACGACGGCCGGGACTTCCTGGAGTACCACTCGCACTCCTGGGTCCTCGACGAGAAGGGCGAGAAGGTCCGCCCGCTGGAGAGCGAGAGCGGCTTCTGGCGGATCGACAAGGACCGCAAGGTCGAGGTCGTGATGGTCCGCGACGACGGCGTCGTCGAGGTCTGGTACGGCGAGCTCGCCGACCAGAAGCCGCAGATCGACCTGGCGACCGACGCCGTGGCCCGTACCGCCGCCTCCGGCCCGTACTCGGGCGGCAAGCGTCTCTACGGCTACGTGAAGAGCGACCTCATGTGGGTCGGCGAGAAGGCGACCCCCGAGGTCCCGCTCCGCCCCTACATGTCGGCGCACCTGAAGAAGGTCGTCACTCCGGAAGAGGTCGCGGAGATGGCGCGCAACCTCCCCGACATGCCCGACGACGGCATCGCCTTCTTCAAGTAGGGCCTTCGGTGTCGCGCCGCGCCCTCCTAGACTGGGGGGCGTGGTGAGCACCGACTGGAAGAGCGACCTGCGGCGGCGGGGGTACCGGCTGACGCCGCAGCGCCAGCTCGTGCTGGAGGCGGTGGACGCCCTGGAGCACGCCACGCCCGACGACATCCTCGTCGAGGTGCGGAAGACGGCTTCCGGGGTGAACATCTCGACCGTGTACCGGACCCTGGAGCTCCTGGAGGAGCTCGGGCTCGTCAGTCACGCGCATCTGGGGCACGGGGCGCCGACGTACCACCTCGCGGACCGGCACCACCATCTGCACCTGGTCTGCCGGGACTGCTCGGAGGTGATCGAGGCGGACGTGGAGGTGGCCGCCGAGTTCACCGGGAAGCTGCGCGAGACCTTCGGCTTCGACACGGACATGAAGCACTTCGCGATCTTCGGGCGGTGCGGGGGCTGCACCCGGAAGGCCGCGGCCGGGGAGTCGTAGGCTTTTCCCATGAAGAGCTCCCTGCTGTCCCTGCCCGGCGCCGTTCCCGCCGAAGGGCGGGACGAAGGCGTCGCCGCCCACTACGGTGACCTGTTCCGCGAGCAGCGCGCCCTCGCCGACGGCTCCGGTTTCGTCGATCTGTCGCACCGGGGCGTCGTCACCGTCACCGGCGACGACCGGCTGAGCTGGCTGCACCTGCTCCTCACCCAGCACGTCAGCGACCTGCCCGTCGGCCGGGCGACCGAGGCGCTGATCCTCTCCGCGAACGGGCACATCGAGCACGCGCTCTCCCTCGTCGACGACGGCGAGACGGTCTGGGCGCACGTCGAGCCGGGGACGCAGGGCGAGTTGATCGCCTACCTGGAGTCGATGAAGTTCTTCTACCGGGTCGAGGTCGCCGACCGGACGGACGCGTTCGCCGTCGTGCACCTGCCGGCCGGGTCCACCGCCGGGACGCCGGAGGGCGTCGTCGTACGGGAGACGGCGCACGGCCGTGATCTGTTCCTGCCGCGCGCGGAGCTGGAGTCCTTCGCCGCCGCGCACGGGCCGGCCGCCGGTGTCCTCGCGTACGAGGCGCTGCGGGTGGAGGGGCACAGGCCGCGGCTCGGCTTCGAGACCGACCACCGGACGATCCCGCACGAGGTCGGCCTGATCGGCACCGCGGTGCACCTGCAGAAGGGGTGCTACCGGGGGCAGGAGACGGTCGCCCGGGTGCAGAACCTGGGCAAGCCGCCGCGCCGGCTGGTCTTCCTGCACCTGGACGGCAGCGAGGTGGTCCTGCCGGGGCACGGCACTCCGCTGCGGCTCGCCTCGGACGGTCCCGACGGGCGTCAGCTGGGCTTCGTGACGACCGCGGTGCGCCACCACGAGCTGGGGCCGATCGCCCTGGCGCTGGTGAAGCGGAACGTTCCGGTGGACGCGCCGCTGGTGGCGGGGACGACGGCCGCCGCGCAGGAGACCGTCGTCGAGCCGTAGTCGTGGCGGCGGTGGTCGTCAGACCTCGATGATCACCGTGAAGGGGCCGTGGTTGGTGAGGCTGACGCGCATGTCGGCGCCGAAGCGGCCCGTCTCCACGTGGGCGCCGAGCTTCCGCAGCTGCGCGACGACCTCGTCGACGAGGGGTTCGGCGACGGGGCCGGGGGCCGCGGCGTTCCAGGTGGGGCGGCGGCCCTTGCGGGCGTCGCCGTAGAGCGTGAACTGGGAGATCACCAGGAGCGGGGCGCCCAGGTCCGAGCAGGACTTCTCGTCCTCCAGCACCCGGACGGACCAGAGTTTTCCGGCCAATCGGGCGGCCTTCTCCGGTGTGTCGTCGTGGGTGACGCCCACCAGGACGCACAGTCCCTCGCCGGTGATCTCGCCGACCGTCTCCCCTGCGACGACGACCTTCGCGCCGTCCACCCTCTGCACCACAGCTCGCATGCGTCCCAACCTACCGATCGGGGATTTCTGGGGGCCGAACGGGTGCAGAGCGCCTGCACGCGCGTGTGCGGGAGTGGCACCATGCCTGGAGGCGGTGCGGCTCCGCACCGGTCGAGGGGACGATTCTCATGAGTGCTTCCAGCACCGGGCCGACGCCGTCCGGCCCCGTACCGCTGATCCGCTCCGCGGGCGCGGTGCCCGGCGGTCCGGTCGCGCGGCCGCCCGTGCAGCGGACGGCCGCCGAGGCGGTTCCTTCCGGGCGCACGGGTCAGGAGCTCGGCGGGCTGCGCCTCTCCGAGCTGCGGACGCTGCGGCGGGACGCGCAGAGCGACGAGGCCGATCTCAGCTATGTGCGACGGATGCTCCAGGGCCGGATCGACATCCTGCGGGCCGAGCTGGCGCGCCGGACCGATCCCGAGGCGCCGGTGCTCGACCGGCTCTCCGAGATCCTCGCCGACGTGCCGTCCCGGCTGCGGACCTCGGCCCGGCACGTGACGCTGTCCACGCCCCGGGCGGAGGAGTACCGGCGGCTGGCGGCCGAGATGCTGTCGGAGGTCGAGCTGTCGGACCTGACGGCCCGGACGGACGACGAGCTGCACACCGCGATGGGGCGGCTGGCCGGTTACGAGCAGCAGATCTCGCGGCGCCGGCAGACGCTCCAGCGGACCGCCGACGACTGCGGGGCGGAGATCGCCCGCCGCTACCGGGAGGGCGAGGCGCAGGTCGACGACCTGCTCGCCTGACCGGCCGGGGCCGCCGGATATTGCCGCGCCGGGAGGGCGGGGCGTGCGTAGGGTCGGAGGATGTCTGTCGAACTGCGCACGGTGAGCGAGTCCGAATTCCCCGAGTGGCTGCGGGCGTTGCGTACGGGCTTTCTGAACGAGCCGGTGGTCCCGGACGAGTTGGTGGCCGACCGGCTGGCCCATGTCGATCTCGACCGGACCCTCGGCGCCGTGGAGGGCGGTCGGGTGGTCGCCACCTTCCGTTCCTTCCGGCAGCGGGTGAGCACGGTCGGCGGCGGTGGTCTCACCGCGGACGCGATCACCCAGGTGACGGTGGCGCCGACGCACCGGCGGCGCGGGCTGCTGAGCCGGCTGATGGAGCGGGACCTCGCCGCCGCGCGGGAGCGGGGCGACGCGGTCGCGACCCTGATCGCCGCCGAGTACCCGATCTACGGCCGGTACGGCTTCGGGCCCGCGAGCCGGCTGACCGAGTGGAGCGTGGACCTGCGCCGGGCGGGGCTCGATCCGCGCCGCGGCGGCCCCGAGGACGGCGGCCCCGAGGACGGCGGCCGGATCGACCTGGCCGACGGGGCGGAGATCCGCCGCATCGGCCCGGACCTGCACCGGGGGCTCGCCGCGCTCAGGGCCGGTGTCACCGACCGGGGCCGGCGCGAATGGGACATCGGTACGGGCCTCGGGCACCAGCTGGAGCCGTGGAAGGAGCCGTACTACGCGGTCTACCGTTCGGCCTCGGGCGAGCCCGAGGGGTTCGTGTCGTACCGCTGCGACGACCGGTGGAGCGACGCGAAGCAGCCGGAGAACACGCTGACCGTGCGGGACCTGATCGCGGTGACGCCGGCCGCGGAGCGGGCGCTGTGGCGGTTCGTGTGCTCGGTGGACTGGGTGGTGACGGTCCGGACCGGTCACCGGCCGCCGGACGACCCGCTGCCGCTGCTGCTGCCGGATCCGCGTGCCGCGCGGATCGTCTCGCACGCGGACATGCTGTGGCTGCGGATCCTGGACGTGGTGCGGGTGCTGGAGGAGCGGACGTATCCGGTGGCGGACGGTCTGGTGCTCGACGTGCGGGACGCGGGCGGGTTCGCGGGCGGGCGGTACCGGCTCGACGCCTCCCCGAAGGGCGCGTCCTGTGCCCCGACGACCGCCTCGGCGGATCTGGTCCTGGACGTGGCCGAGCTGTCCCGGCTGGTCCTCGGGGACGAGTCGGCGGTGCGCCTCGCGCTGCTCGGACGGATCGAGGAGGCGGTGCCGGGTGCGGCGGCGCGGGCCGAGCTGCTCTTCCGCACGCCGCTGCTGCCGTTCTCCCCGGACATCTTCTGAGCCGTCGTCCGCCGCTCCGGTGCCCGCGGGTCCGTCACCGGGTACGGAGGCGGAAGAGGGCGCCGGAGGCGGTGACGGCCAGGATCATGAGGCCGCCGAGCCAGGTGAGGGCGACCCAGGGCGCGTCGCCGACCGGCTGGTCGAGGAGGAGACCGCGCATGGACTCGATGAGCGGGGTGACGGGCTGGTGCTCGGCGAAGCCGTGCAGCCAGGTCGGCATGGTGTCGATGGGCACGAAGGCGCTGCTCGGGTAGGGCAGGAACATCATGAAGAAGGTGAAGGCGTTGGCCGCTTCGGGGGTGCGGGCGAGGAGGCCGGCCGCGGCGGAGAGCCAGGAGATCACCGTGATGTAGGCGAGGAGCAGGGCGATCGCGGCGAGCCAGCCGGCGGGGGTGGCGGCGGGGCGGAAGCCGATGAGGGCGGCGACGCCGAGGACGAGCGTGGTGGCCAGGAGGTTGCGGGCGACGGTGGCGGCGACGTGTCCGGTGAGGAAGGGGATGCCGCCGACGTCGAGGGTGCGGAGCCGGTCGACGGTGCCGCGCCGCATGTCGTCGCTGACGGTGACGGCGGCGCCGGCGGAGCCGAAGCCGGCGCACAGGACGATCACGCCGGGGACGACGTAGGTGACGTACTGGTCGTGGCCGGTGTCGATGGCCCCGCCGAAGAAGTAGACGAAGACCAGCATCAGGAGCACCGGCATCATCAGCGAGGTGATGACGGCGTCGAGGTTGCGCCGGCTGAGGAGGACACCGCGCCCGACGAGCGCGGTGGTGGTGGCGAGCGGTCCGGCGGCCCGGTCAGACATGGCTCGGCTCCTTCGGGGTGCTGGTCAGGTGCAGGAAGACGTCGTCGAGGGTGGCGCTGTGCAGGGTGAAGCGCTCGATGTCGGTGCGGTGCGGGTCGAGGGTGTCGAGCAGGGCGCGGACGTGGGCGGCGGTGCCGTCGGTGGGGACGCCGAGGGTGAGGGTCTCCGGGGTGTGGGCGGTGGCGTGCGGGGTGAGCCGGAGGTACGCCTCGCGGTCGCGGGCGACGAGGTCGAGGCGGTGGCCCGCGTAACGGTTCTTCAGTTCCTGGGCGGTGCCTTCGGCGAGGGTGCGGCCGCCGCCGAGGACGGCGATGCGGTGGGCGAGCCGGTCGGCCTCCTCCAGGTACTGGGTGGTGAGGAAGACGGTGGTGCCGTGGGCGGAGAGCTCGCGGACGACGTCCCAGAGCTCCTGCCGGCTGCGCGGGTCGAGGCCGGTGGTGGGTTCGTCGAGGAAGACGACCTTGGTGGTGCCGGGGTCGCGGACGAGGCCGGCGGCGAGGTCGAGGCGGCGGCGCATGCCTCCGGAGTACGTCTTGGACTGCCGGTCGCGGGCGTCGGTGAGCCGGAAGCGTTCGAGGAGTTCGTCGGCGCGGCGGGCGGCGGCCTTGCGGGAGAGGCCGGAGAGGCGGGCGGCGAGGCGGAGGTTCTCGGCGCCGGTCAGGGTCTCGTCGACGGCCGCGTACTGGCCGGTGAGGCTGATGGCGCGGCGGACGGCCCGGCGTTCGGTGACGACGTCGTGGCCCGCCACGCGCGCGTGCCCGCCGTCGGGGGCGGTGAGGGTGGTGAGGATGCGGACGGTGGTGGTCTTGCCGGCGCCGTTGGGCCCGAGGAGGGCGAAGACGGTGCCGGTCTCGACGCTGAGGTCGAGGGCGTCGAGGACGCGGACGGTTCCGTAGGTCTTGGTCAGGCCGGTGGTTTCGATGGCGGGAGGCATGGCTGTCCCCTTCTGCCGCGCTCGCGGCGTACTGCGTATGCCCTACGCGTTACTGTGTAAGGGTTACGCATTACTAGGATGGGCGTCAAGCGAGCGAGGTCGGGAGGCGGCGCGGATGGCGGGCGACAAGGACGGACGGGCGGCCCCGGAGAGTGGTGGGACGTATCTGCCGCCGTCGATCGAGGCCGTCTGGGGCCTGCGCGAGCGCCCCACCAAGGGACCCAAGCCCGGACTGAGCCAGGACCGGATCGTCGCCGCCGCCGTGGAGCTCGCCTCCGCGGAGGGGCTGGCGGCCGTCTCGATGGGGCGGGTCGCCAAGGAGCTGGGCGTCTCCACCATGTCCCTCTACCGGTACGTCTCCGCCAAGCAGGAGCTGTACGTGCTGATGCAGGAGGCGGCGACGGGCGCCCCGCCGGAGGGGCTCGTGGACCCGGAGGCGGGCTGGCGCGAAGGGCTGGAGCGCGTGGCCCGGGAGCTGCGCGAGATCTACCGGCGCTCCCCGTGGCTCCTGCGGGTCCCGGTCTCCGGGCCGCCCTCGACCCCGAACGGGGTCGCCTGGTGGGAGCAGCTGCTGCGCGCGATGGCCGGCACGGGCCTGGACGCGGGCGAGAAGCTGGCGGTGACGCTGCTCCTGGCCGGGTTCGTGAAGAACGAGGCGCTGATGATGGCGGAGCTGGCCGAGGCGGTGGAGGCCGCCGGGGCCGAGCCCCAGGAGGCCATGCTCCAGTACAGCCGCACCCTGCGCAGGCTGGTCGACCCGGAGGCGTTCCCGGAGGTCGCGAAGGTGATCGACTCGGGGGTCCTCGACCACGCCGATGATCCGGACGACGAGTTCCGCTTCGGTCTCGCCCGGATCCTGGACGGCGTCGCGGCCCTCGTGGAGGGCCGCGCTTCCTGAAGGCCGGTCAGGCGGCCGTGGTGATGCCGGACCTGGCGGGGGACGAGGGGGCCGGGTTCTGGTTCCGGGGCGGGGTCGGGTCCTGGGTCTTCCGGGGGCGGAGCACGGTCGCCGCGACGGCGAGGGCGGCGAGCAGCAGCCCCGTACCGACGGCGAAGGCGAGCCGGTAGCCGCCGGTCAGGGCCTCGGCGGCGGTCCTGCCCGCCGCGTCGAGCGCCTCGGTGCGGGCGGCGGCCAGGGTGGTGAGGACGGCGACGCCGAGGGCCATGCCGATCTGCTGGGTGGTGTTGAAGAGCCCGGAGGCCAGGCCCGCGTCGGCCTCGTCGGCGCCCGACATGCCGAGCGCGGTGAGGGCGGGCAGCGCCAGTCCGAAGCCGGCGGCGAGCAGCATCACCGGGAGCAGGTCGACGGCGTACGAGGCGTGCACGGGCACCCGGGTCAGCAGGCCCAGCACGCCGACGAGGAGCGTGATCCCGGTGAGCAGCACCGCGCGCTCGCCGAAGCGGGTGATGAGCCGGGCCGCGACGCCGAGCGAGACGGCGCCGATGACCAGGGCGGCGGGCAGCATGGCGAGGCCGGTCGCGGTGGCGCCGTACCCCTGGACCTTCTGGAGGTAGAGGGCGACCAGGACCTGGAAGGAGAACAGGGCGGCGACCATGAGCAGCTGGACGAGGTTGGCGCCGGCGACCGCGCGGGAGCGGAGGATCCGCAGCGGCATCAGGGGTGTCGTGGCCCGGCGCTGGCGGACCAGGAAGCCGGCGAGCAGGGCGAGGGCGAGTGCGCCCAGGCCGAGGGTGTGGGCGGAGGCGGCACCGAACTCCTCGATCCGCACGACCGCGTAGATGCCGGTCATCAGGCCCCCGGTGACCAGCAGCGCGCCGAGCGTGTCGGCACCGGCGCGCAGGCCGAGACCCCGGTCGGCGGGGAGCGCGCGGGCGGCGAGGGCGATCGCGGCGGCGCCGATGGGCAGGTTGATGAAGAAGATCCAGTGCCAGGAGAGGGCGTCGGTGAGGAGCCCGCCGAGGACCTGCCCCAGGGAGGCTCCGGCCGCTCCGGTGAAGCTGAACACGGCGATGGCGCGGGCGCGTTCGCGCGGCTCGGTGAAGAGCGTCACGAGGATGCCGAGGCTGACGGCGGAGGACATCGCGCTGCCGGCGCCCTGGAGGAAGCGGGCGGCGATGAGGACGGCGGGGGAGGCGGCGACGGCGGCGAGGAGTGACGCGCCGGTGAAGACGGCCGTCCCGGCGAGGAACATGCGCTTGCGCCCGATGAGGTCGCCGAGCCGTCCGGCGAGCAGGAGCAGCGAGCCGAAGGCGATCAGGTAGGCGTTGACGACCCAGCTCAGTCCGGCCGGGGTGAAGCCGAGGTCCGCCTGGACGGCGGGCATGGCGACGGTGACGATGCTGCCGTCGAGGACGGTCATGAGCATGGCGCTCGCGAGGACGGCGAGGGCGAGGGAGCGGGGCTCGGGGCGGGACTGTGCGCGGGGGCGGATGGCACGCATGGAACTCTCCTGTCGGTGGAGGCGACAGGAGAGACGCTAGCAGAAGGTTTTGTTACAGACTATTTTTTAGGAGAGGAAATTTGGGGGCGGGGGTGGGTGGTGGGCGGGTCGTGGGCGATTCGTGGGCGGGTCTCAGCTCTTCTGGCGGGCCCTGCGCGTGGTCGCCGGCCCCTCGGCCGGCGTCCTCAGATGTCCTTCCGCCAGCCGTCCCAGCGCGCGCACCAGCACCTCCCGCTCCTCCTCCGGGAGCGAGTCGAGGGCCTGCGCGTGGACGCCGTCCACGATCCGCCGGCTCTCCTCGGCGACCCGCGCGCCCGCCTCGGTGACGGCGATGATCCGCGCCCGCCGGTCCGTGCTGGAGGGCTGCCGCTCCGCGAGTCCGGCCTTCTCCAGGGCGTCCACGGTGACGACCATCGTCGTCTTGTCCATGTCGCCGATCTCCGCGAGCTGCGCCTGGGTCCGCTCCTCCTCCAGGGCGTGGACGAGGACGCAGTGCATCCGGGCGGTGAGCCCGATCTCCGCCAGCTCCGTCGCCATGCGGGTGCGCAGGACGTGACTGGTGTGGTCGAGGAGGTAGGAGAGGTCGGGCTCGCTGCGGCGGGGGCTCATGGCGGTCATGTCCGCCAGGGTAGCCAGAACCGATCCGTTCCGGACGGTCCGGAACGGGACGGGTTCGGGGCGGGGGTCGTGGCGGGGCTCACGGGGCTCGTGGCGCGGCTCGGGGCGGAGCTCACGGGCGGGGGCTCCGAGTCGGGCTCAGGGTGGGGTCACGTCAGGCCTGGACGATCCGGATCATGTTCCCGGCCGGGTCGCGGAAGGCGCAGTCGCGGACGCCGTACGGCTGGTCCACCGGCTCCTGGAGCACGTCGGCCCCGGCCGCCCGGACCTTCTCGAAGGCCGCGTCCACGTCGGCCGTGCGGAGGTTGACCCCGCGCAGCAGGCCCTTGGCGAGAAGTTCGGCGACGGCCTTGCGGTCCTCCTCGGTGGCGCCGGGGTCGGCCAGCGGCGGTTCGAGGACGATCTCGACGTCCGGCTGCGCGGGCGACCCGAGGGTCACCCAGCGCATGCCGCCGAAGTCGACGTCCTTGCGGATCTCGAAGCCGAGCGCGTCGCGGTAGAAGCCGAGGGCGGCCTCGTGGTCGTCGACGGCGATGAAGCACTGGTGCAGGTTGATGTCCATGGGCTCCACGCTAGGGAGCGCCGCCGGGCCGCGCTTCTCCGTTCCTGACCGGTCGCGTGACCACCTTGGCGACGCAGGCGGGCAGCCCGGCGTCGGCGCCGTGCTCGCGCGCCCGGTAGGCGCTCGGGGTCTCGCCCACCAACTGGGTGAAGCGCGAGCTGAACGATCCCAGCGACGTACACCCCACCTCCATGCAGACGTCCGTCACCGACAGGTCGCCGCGCCGCAGCAGCGCCTTGGCGCGCTCGATCCGCCGGGTCATCAGATAGCTGTACGGGGTCTCCCCGAAGGCGCTCCGGAAGCTCCGCGCGAAGTGCCCGGCGGACATCAGCGCCGTCCGCGCGAGCGCCGGCACGTCCAGCGGCTGCGTGTAGTCCCGGTCCATCCGGTCCCGCGCCTTGCGCAGGCGCCGGAGGTCGTCGAGCGGTATGCGGGTCGTCACGCCCTTCACGGTACCGGCGCCCCGCCCCCGCGAACACTCCAGCAAGCACTTGCTTGCAATAGTTAGCAAGCGGTGGCAGGGTACGCACCATGGCATCGCTCAACGTCGGCAATCTCGGCAGCCTCGGCGAGTACCTGCGCGAGCAGCGGCGCACCGCGCAGCTCTCGCTCCGGCAGCTCGCCGAGGCGGCCGGGGTGTCGAACCCGTACCTGAGCCAGATCGAGCGCGGGCTGCGCAAGCCCAGCGCCGAGGTGCTCCAGCAGGTCGCCAAGGCCCTGCGGATCTCGGCCGAGACGCTCTACGTACGGGCCGGGATCCTCGACGAGAGGGAGCGGGAGGAGCTGGAGACGCGCGCCGTCATCCTGGCCGATCCCTCGATCAGCGAGCGGCAGAAGCAGGTGCTGCTCCAGATCTACGACTCCTTCCGCAAGGAGAACGCGGCGGAGAACGCCGCGGGGAACGCGGCGGAGAGCGCCGCCTCCGATGCCACGCCGCCTTCGCGCTAGACCGTACGCCCACCGGGAGGACCACCAGCATGGCCATCATCGACGAACTGCGTACCCCTCTCTACTTCGCCGCCGGCACCGCCGAGCTCGCCGTGCAGCAGGCCCGGAAGGTGCCCGGCCTGATCGAGCAGCTCGCCGCGGAGGCGCCCGGCCGGATCGAGGCCGTCCGGAACACCGACCCCAAGGCCGTCCAGGAGAAGGTGACCGACCGGGCCAAGGAGGCCCAGTCCGTCGTCCAGGCGAAGGTCGCCGAGGTCGTCGGGGCGCTCGACACCGACTTCAAGAAGCTGGGCGAGACCGCGCAGGACCTGGCCCTGCGGGGTGTCGGCGTGGCCGCCGAGTACGCGGTCAAGGCGCGCGAGAAGTACGAGGAGGTCGCCGCCCGCGGCGAGGAGACCGTCCGCGCCTGGCGCGGCGAGACGGCGGACACGATCACCGAGATCGCGGTCGTGGTCGAGCCGGAGCCGGCGGACGAGCGGCCGGAGGCCTCCGTGGCGTCCGAGGCTTCCGTGACGTCCGAGGCCCCCGAGGCTCCGGAGGCCGCCGGGGAGCCGGTGGTCAAGAAGGCGCCGGCCCGCAAGCCCGCCGCCCGCAAGACCCCCGCCAAGAAGCCGGCCGCCGCCTCCGCCGAGGCCGAATAGCGGACCCGGGCACGATTTCTGGGGCCCGACGCGTTGAAACGGGTACGTTGACCGCGAGGCGTACGTACCCCATGACCCCCTAGGCGGTGTTCAGCATGCTGATGGACCGGTTCGACAACACCCTCAACCTGCTGATGTTCCTGGTCTTCACCGGCTTCGCGATCGCCTCGTTCGTCATCGCGGCGTTGGTCCGCGAGGACGCCTACCGGGCCGCGGACAAGCAGACGAAGAAGTTCTGGCTGATCCTGCTCGGGGTCAATCTCGCCCTGAACCTCCTCCTGCCCGGGCTGCTCTTCCTCCTGATCGCCGGCCTGATCGCCGCGATCGTCTTCATGGTGGACGTGCGGCCCGCCCTCAAGCAGGTGATGGGCGGCGGCGGTGGCGGCCGGCGCGGCGGCTCCAGCAGCGACGGACCGTACGGCCCCTACAACGGCGGCCGGTGACACCGGAGCGAGAGCGCGCACGGCTGCGGGTGTCACCGGCGGCGAGGGCGCACGGCGGCCGGTGACACCACCGGCGGCGCGTGCGTACGGCGCCGGTGACGCCGGAGGCGAGGCGGGTACGGCGGGCGGGGCCCGGGGACTTATCCCCGGGCCCCGCCCCGTTCCAGGGCGAGCAGCGCCACGTCGTCCGTGAGCTCGCCGCCGTTCAGCGCCCGGGCCTCGGCCATCGCCGCCTCCAGGAGCGCCTCGCCGTGCAGTCCGCCGGCCAGCTGCCGGTTGATCATCCCGACCATGCCGTCCTGCCCGAGCCGCGGCGACCCCGGGCCGGCCGTCCGGCCCTCGATCAGGCCGTCGGTGTAGAGCAGCAGGCTCCACGCCCCGCCCAGCTCGACCTGCCGGCGAGGCCAGCGCGCCCGCGGCAGCAGGCCCAGGGCGGGGCCCCCGTCCTCGTACGGCAGGAGCCGCGCCGTCCCGCCCCGCTGGGAGACCAGCGGGGCCGGGTGTCCGGCCAGGCAGAGCCCGGCCCGGCGCCCGTCGGGCGCGATGTCGACCGTGCAGAGCGTCGCGAAGATCTCCTCGCTCTCCCGCTCGTGCTCCAGGACCTGCTGGAGCGTGGAGAGCAGCTCGTCCCCGCAGAGCCCGGCGAAGGTCAGTGCGCGCCAGGCGATCCGCAGCTCGACGCCGAGGGCGGCCTCGTCCGGGCCGTGGCCGCAGACGTCGCCGATCATGGCGTGGACGGTGCCGTCCGGGGTGCGGACGACGTCGTAGAAGTCGCCGCCGAGCAGTGCCCGGGACCGGCCGGGCCGGTAGCTCGCCGCGAAGGCCAGGTCGGAGCCCTCCAGGAGCGGGGTGGGCAGGAGGCCGCGCTCCAGCCGGGCGTTCTCCTGGGCGCGCAGCCGGGACTCGGCGAGCTTCACCTTGGCGGCGTCGTTGCGCTTGCGCTCGACCGCGTACCGGAGGGCGCGGCTCAGCAGCCGGCCGTCCAGCTCCTCGCGGAAGAGGTGGTCCTGGGCCCCGACCCGTACCGCCTCCGCGGCCAGCTCCGGGTCGGCCGAGGGGGCCAGGGCGAGGACGGCGTGCCGGGGCGCGAGGCGCAGGATGTGCCGCAGTCCGGCGAGCGGGTCCTCGCCGGACGCGCCGCGGGGCGCGGGCAGCGAGAGGTCGACGAGCACGCAGTGCACGTCGTCGGTGAGGAGCCGCTCGGCCTCGGTGAGGTTGCGGGCGGTACGGATGCGGATCCGGGTGCCGGAGGCGCCGGCCGCGTCGAGCAGTTCGGGTACGGCGAGGGCACCCGCCGGGTCGTCCTCGACGACCAGGAGGGTGAGGTCGGTGCGGTCGCGGTCGGCCGTCGCGGGGGCTTCCGCGGTGGCCGGTGTTCCTGTTCCTGTGCCTGTTCCTGTGTCTGTCACAGCGGTGGCGTCCATGGCGGTGGTCTCGCCTTGCCCCGCAGCAGAGACGATTCTCTGGCGCGGTACGGATACGGGCATCGGTTCGGGTTTCCTTCCCTCCCCCGAGGGTGCGCCGGGCGCCGGGTGGCATCCCGCCCGTCCGGGACCATAGCGGCAGTGCGGCGCGCAGCGGAATGGCGATCACTCCGTGGGCGGCCCGGCACGCGTTGGCATATGCCGCGGAAGGGGAGGTAGTTGCGCCCCGAGCAGGCACGGGTGGGTCCCTGACCCATGAGAAAGGTCACTCGGGGCGATGTGTCAGGTCGGGCGTCCGCTGCCTGGACGGGGGCGCCGCGTGGGACGCTCGGCCGGGCGGGAGGCGCCCGGGGCCGTCAGGACGGGCGGACTATGCCGAGGATCTCCATCGAGCCGGCGCCCGCGACGGTGACGTTCCGCCCGGGGCGGGGCGCGTGCACCATCTTCCCGTCGCCGATGTACATGCCGATGTGGCTGGCGTCCTGGAAGTAGACGATCAGGTCTCCGGGGCGCATGTCCTTCGGCTGCACGCGGGGGAGCAGCCGCCACTGCTCCTGGGAGGTGCGCGGGATCGGCTTGCCGGCGGCGCCCCAGGCGGACTGGGTCAGCCCCGAGCAGTCGAAGGAGTCGGGGCCCTCGGCGCCCCACACGTACGGCTTGCCGACCTGGGCGAGGGCGGACTCGATCGCCTTGCGGCTCTCCGGGGTGGCCTCGGTGGTGAGTTCGGCGAGGATGCCGGAGCCGAGCCACTTCGTCTGGGCCCGCTGCCGGGCCTGTTCCTCCAGCCGGCGCAGCCGCTCGCGCTCCTCGGCGGCGAGCTCGCTCTCCAGCTTCTTCGCGGCGGCGATCTTGCCGTTGATCTCCTTCTTCGCCTCGGCCTGCCGGACGCGGTCGGCCTCCAGCGTGGTCCAGTGGTCGCCGGCCTCGCTCGCGTAGGTGTCCAGTTCGGCCTGGGCGCGGGAGAGTTCGCCGATGAGGTCGGTGGTGGCCTTGGCGCCCTCGCGGAGCCGGCCCGCGGTGTCGAGGAAGAGCTGGGGGTCGCCGGCGAGGGCGAACTGGGCGCCGTCGGGGAGGCCGCCGTTGCGGTACTGGGCGCGGGCGGTGGCGCCGGCCTGGGCCTTGAGGGTGTCGATCCGCTTGCGGCCGCCCTCGATCATGCGGGCGAGCCGGACGATCTCGGCGGACTGCTTCTCGGTGCGCTCCTCGGCGAGGTTGTACGCGTCGGTGGCGGCGGCCGCCTGCCGGTAGAGACCGTCGATCTCCGTACGCACCTGTTCGAGGGTCTTCTTCGGCGGGGGCGGCGGCAGCGGGGCGGCGGCGGCCTGGAGGGTGAGCGCCGGGCCGGCCAGCAGGGCCAGGGCGCAGGCCACGGTGACCGCGGCGGCGTACGGACGTCGGCGTCGTCGGTCCACTGGCTCCCCCTCGTGACCGGGTTCCCCCTCGGCCACTTTCTGATTTACCGTCAGTAACTTATGTGGTCCTGGCGATAGTGCCACGCGGAACGGGAAAACGACAGGTACCCCGCCAGAGTGACGGTCGATGAGCGCGTGACGTTCCCGTCCCGGGGTCATGAGGGAGGAATGTGGTGCGCCGGTGGCCCCCCGGACACCGGGGAGACACCTGGGCGTCCGGGGGTCACCCGTGGGCGTCCGGGGGTCAAGCGGGCGTCCGGGGGTCACGCGGGCGCCGGAGGTCAGGCGGGCGGCGACCCGGCGCCGGGAGTGCCGGGAGTGCCGGGAGCGGCGCGGGCGGCTCAGCCGCCGCCCGGGGCCAGCGCCTCCCAGAGGAGCGTCACCTCGCCCTGCCGCCACCGCTTCGGACCGTCCACGACCGGCCACTCCCCGGCCAGGTCGCGGACCGAGCGGATCCAGCGCTGCCGGGCGCCCAGGGAGGCGTACGGCGCGGCCGCCGCCCAGGCCCGGTCGAAGTCCCGCAGGAAGGCGTGGACCGGCTCGCCCGGCACGTTGCGGTGGATCAGCGCCTTCGGCAGGCGCTCCGCGAGGTCGGAGGGGCGGTCGAGGGAGCCGAGCCGGGTCGCGAAGGTGACCGTGCGCGGCCCGCCCCGGTCCAGCGCCACCCACACGTGCCGGCGCCCGATCTCGTCGCAGGTCCCCTCGACCAGCAGCCCGCCGGGCGCGAGCCGCCCGCACAGCCGCTCCCACACGGCCGTGACCCGCTCCTCGTCGTACTGGCGCAGCACGTTCGCGGCCCGGATCAGCGCGGGCGCGCCCGGCACCGGCACCTCGAAGCCGCCGTGCACGAAGGACAGCCCCTCGTGCCGCTCCTCGTACGGCTTCGCGGCCTCGACCCGCGCCGGCTCGATCTCGATCCCGTACAGCAGGGTCCGCGGCTCGGCGGCGCGCAGCCGGGCGAGCAGCTCCACGGCGGTCCAGGGGGCGGCCCCGTATCCGAGGTCCACCGCGACGGGCGGTTCGGGGGAGCGGCGCAGGGCGGGGCCGTGGACGGCGGCGATCCAGCGGTCCATGCGGCGCAGCCGGTTCGGGTTGGTGGTCCCGCGGGTCGGGGTGCCGACGGGGCGGGTGGTGCGCGGGGCCATGGGAGGAAGGATACGGAGCGGGAGGGCGAGGAGGCCTCCGCGTAATGAATTGGCAAAGCGCCGGGGGCGGGGGAAATGAAAGGAACCGTTCCGGTGTTGTGCGGGGCGGAGGACGTGTACCGCGCCCTCCGCCTGTCATGTCCGCACGCCAGGCCCCTCTCGCGGAAGGACCGCCGCAGTGAGCCAGTACGTGTCCCGGTTCGCCGGCACCCGGCACCGGCACCCGGCAGCCCCGTCCCGGCTGTGGCTGCCGGGCCGCCCCCGGACCCCGCGCCGGGTGGCCATGCTCTCCGTGCACACCTCCCCGCTCCACCAGCCGGGCACCGGCGACGCGGGCGGCATGAACGTCTACATCGTGGAGCTCGCCAAGCGGCTCGCCGCGATCGACATCGAGGTCGAGATCTTCACCCGGGCCACCACCGGCGGCCTCGACCACGTGGTCGAGCTGGCGCCCGGCGTCCTGGTGCGGCACGTGGACGCCGGCCCGTACGAGGGGCTGGCCAAGGAGGAGCTGCCGGCCCAGCTCTGCGCCTTCACGCACGGCGTGATGCAGGCGTGGGCGGGCCACCGCCCCGGCCACTACGACCTGGTCCACTCGCACTACTGGCTCTCCGGCCACGTCGGCTGGCTCGCCGCCGAGCGGTGGGGCGTCCCGCTCGTCCACGCCATGCACACCATGGCCAAGGTCAAGAACGCCTCGCTCGCCGAGGGCGACACCCCCGAGCCCGCCGCCCGGGTCATCGGCGAGACGCAGATCGTCGCCGCCGCCGACCGGCTGATCGCCAACACCACCGAGGAGGCCGACGAGCTGGCCCGCTTCTACGAGGCGGACCCCGGCAAGATCGCGGTCGTCCACCCGGGGGTCAACCTCGACCGGTTCCGGCCCGCCGACGGCAGGGCCGCCGCCCGCGCCCGCCTCGGCCTCCCGCCGGACGCCTTCGTCCCCGTCTTCGCCGGCCGCATCCAGCCGCTGAAGGCCCCGGACATCCTGCTGCGCGCCGCCGCCCTGATGGTCGACCGCGACCCCTCGCTGCGCTCCCGCATGGTGGTGCCGGTGGTCGGCGGACCCAGCGGCAGCGGCCTCGCCAAGCCGGAGCAGCTGCAGAAGCTCGCCGCCCGGCTGGGCATCGCGGATCTGGTGCGCTTCCACCCGCCGGTGGGCCAGGAGCGGCTCGCGGACTGGTTCCGGGCCGCGTCGGTCCTCGTCATGCCCTCGTACAGCGAGTCCTTCGGCCTGGTCGCGATCGAGGCGCAGGCCGCCGGCACGCCGGTCGTGGCGGCCGCGGTGGGCGGTCTGCCCGTCGCCGTACGGGACGAGCGGACCGGCTTCCTGGTGCAGGGGCACGACCCCGCGGACTACGCGCGCGTGCTGGAGCGTTTCGCCGCCGACCCGGAGCTCACCGTCCGGATGGGCGAGGCGGCCGCCCGGCACGCCGGGTCCTTCGGCTGGGACACGGCCGCCTCGGCCACCGCCGACGTGTACACGGCCGCCATGCACGACCACAGGCAGCGCGCGCACCACCGTCGCGTACGCTCCCACCATGGCTGACGCTCAGGACGCTCGGGACGCACGGCGGATCGTCGAGGGCACGCTCGACGAGGCGGAGCTGGAGTGGGAGAGCCCCGAACCGGGCTCGTACGTGGTCAAGCTCCCCGGCACCCGCAAGCTGTCCACGACGCTGTCGCTGCGCCTCGGCCGCCACTCGCTCTCGCTCAACGCCTTCGTCGTCCGCCACCCCGACGAGAACGAGGCGGGCGTCCACCGCTGGCTCCTCGAACGGAACCTCAGGCTGTACGGGGTGGGCTACGCGATCGACCCGCTCGGCGACATCTACCTCGCCGGCAAGCTCCCGCTGGCCGCCGTCACGCCGGAGGAGCTGGACCGGCTGCTCGGCTCGGTCCTGGAGGCGGCGGACGGCGACTTCAACACGCTGCTCGAACTCGGCTTCGCGTCGGCCATCCGGCGGGAGTACGCCTGGCGGGTCTCCCGCGGGGAGTCGACGCGCAACCTCGACGCCTTCAGGAGCCTGACGCGGGAGACGACGGCGCCGGAGCCGGCACCGGAGCGGGAGCCGGCACCGGAGCGGGACTGACCGCCTTCTCCACGGCCCCTCCCTTCCCGGCCTCCACCACCTCCACCGCGGGGTCCACCACCGTGTCCACCACCGGCTCCTCCTCGCGCAGCGCCTTGCGGAGCCGGAGGGTGTAGCCGACGGCGGCGACGACGCCGAGGGCGAAGGTGCCGGCCCACAGGACGTCCGAACCGGGCCCGTCCACGACCGCGCCGGCCATCACCGGGGCGACGAAGCCGGCCACCGCCCACGACATGCCCATCACACCCTGGTAGCGCCCGCGGGCGTGCTCCGGGGCGAGCCGCGCGGTGGCGGCGGCGTTCGTCGGCACGTGCACCATCTCGCCGATCGTCCACACGATGACGGTCGCGGCGAAGGCCACGGACGAACCGGCCAGCGCGGTCGCGCCGGTGCCGACGGCGAAGAGCAGCGAGGAGACGGTCAGCAGGACGACCGGGGAGCGCCGCTCGGTCACCTTGTTCACCAGCAGCTGGAAGCCGACGATCACGATGCCGTTGACGGCGATCACCATGCCGTACGAGGACGGCGGCAGGCCCTGCTCGGCCATGGTGAGCGGCAGCCCGATCCAGGGCGCGGTGAAGACCACGCAGACCAGCAGGTTGAGCAGGACGAGGGTGCGGAACGGCGCGTCGCGCAGCACGTCCAGCATCGACACCCGCTCCTCGGCCGCCTTCTCGCCGGCCTTCGCCGCCGCTCGCTCGGGGCGGGTCTCCGGCAGCCGCAGGAAGACGATGATCGCGCACAGCGTGGTGGCGACGGCGTCGACGAGGAAGAGCGTGCGGTAGCCGAGGAAGGCGGCGGCGCCGCCGGCGATGGAGGCGACGGCGAAGCCCAGGTTCAGGGCCCAGTAGTTGAGGGCGTACGCCCGGCGGACGTCGTCGGCGGGGACCATGTCGGCGATCGTCGCGTTGATGGAGGGGCGGACCGCCTGCATGGAGACGCCCATCAGCAGCACGACCAGGGCCACGCCCCAGGCGCTGGTGACGAAGGCGAGCGCGCCGGCGCAGGCGGCGGACGCCAGGTGCATCGTGACCATCGTGGGCCGGCGTCCCCACCGGTCCGTCAGCACACCGCCGAGCGGGGACCCGGCGACACCGCCGAGACCGTGCAGGGCGACGACCAGACCGGCGAACCACGCGGAGTGCCCGAGCTCGGTCGTCAGGTAGAGGGAGAGGAACGTCAGGACGAAGGCCCCGGTGCGGTTGACCAAGGTCGACAGCCAGAGCCACCAGAAGCCCTGCGGGAGGCCGGAGACGGTGGCGCGTGCCGATCGTCTGAGAGAAGCGATGGACATATGAGGCAGTGTCTCCGGTCTTGTAAGTCCCTCCGATGGCTCTCGAAACTTACGCATCTCGGCTGGCGGACGCCAGCGAATTGACGACGCGCGTCAATCGTCAGCGGTCCATTAGGCTCGTACGCATGGCCGACGCACCGTACAAGCTGATCCTCCTCCGCCATGGCGAGAGCGAGTGGAACGAGAAGAATCTGTTCACCGGATGGGTGGACGTGAACCTCACCGCGAAGGGTGAGAAGGAGGCGACGCGCGGCGGCGAGCTGCTCAAGGACGCCGGCCTGCTCCCCGACGTTCTGCACACCTCCCTCCAGAAGCGCGCCATCCGCACCGCCCAGCTCGCGCTGGAGTCCGCGGACCGCCACTGGATCCCGGTCCACCGCTCCTGGCGCCTGAACGAGCGTCACTACGGCGCCCTCCAGGGCAAGGACAAGGCGCAGACCCTCGCCGAGTTCGGCGAGGAGCAGTTCATGCTGTGGCGCCGCTCGTACGACACCCCGCCGCCGGCGCTCGCCGACGACGCCGAGTACTCGCAGGCCGGCGACGCCCGCTACGCGACGATCCCGCCGGAGCTGCGCCCGCAGACCGAGTGCCTCAAGGACGTCGTCGAGCGCATGCTCCCGTACTGGTACGACGGCATCGTCCCGGACCTCCTCGCCGGCCGCACGGTCCTGGTCGCCGCCCACGGCAACAGCCTCCGCGCCCTGGTGAAGCACCTCGACGGCATCTCCGACGCCGACATCGCGGGCCTCAACATCCCCACCGGCATCCCGCTCGCCTACGAGCTGGACGAGAACTTCAAGCCCCTCAACCCCGGCGGCACCTACCTCGACCCGGAGGCCGCCGCGGCCGCCATCGAGGCCGTCAAGAACCAGGGCAAGAAGTAGCTCTCACCCACGAAAGAGCCCCCTACCCGCGGTCTTCCCGCAGGGAGGGGGCTTCTTCGTGACGGGCCGCGATCGGGGGAACCGGCCAGGTGGCGCAGGCGACCAGGGCGGTGGCGTCCTGGTCGAGGAAGAAGAGCGAGAACCACGCCCGGTCGGCGGACGTGATCAGGCCGGAGCGCACGGGGAAGCCGTGAGAGCCGAGGATCCGCACCACTTGCTCCAGTCCCTCGGGTTCGTGTCCCCGCTTCCGCATGCGCAGGAGCCGGCCCCGGAAGACCCCGGCATGCTCCCTCGGATCCTTCGCCCGATCCGCCACGCTGTACTCGCCGCCGGCGCGGAGGACGGCCCGGGCTCTGGCGCACGCCTTGTCGTCGCCGGCCAACAGAGCTTGCAGCTCGTGCCGTTCCATCGGCGTCAGTGCTCCTCGCGGCCGCCGGCCGCCTCGTCGCAGGCGAGGTCGCGGAAGTCGTCGAGGGAGGTCGTGCGGATCTCGTCGTCCACGGTGTAGCGCACCTGGCCCGGCTTCAGGCGGGCCAGGTCCTCCGGGGTGAACTCGACGGCCACCGTGGACCAGGAGTTGTCCGAGGTCCAGCCGTACAGCCGGTACGCCCGGCCCTTCTCCAGCCGGGTCGCCTCCCGCTCCGCCGTCCACCGTTCGGCCGTGGGCGCGCCCGCGGTCGGCAGCAGCGGCCAGCTGGTGAAGCCGGTGACCTGCCCGTCGTGCCGCCAGGCGCCCGTGGTCTCCTCGGACTCAGGCGGCCGGCCGCCCGGATGGAGCGTCGCCCCGTCCACGTGGTCGCGGCACATCAGGAGGACGCCGAGCGGAGTGCCGTCCTCCGCCACCGAGACGCCCGTCAGCCCGGCCGGCGGCGCCGAGCAGCCCGTGAGCAGCAGCGCGGCGGTACCGGCCGCTGCCGCTGTCAGGAGGATCGCTCGCGCGGAGGGCATGGCCGCAATTCTGTCGGGCGGAGCCGCCGATGCCCAGGGGTGACCGACGGTAATCCGAGGTGGAGGGGGTCCGAGGGGCCGGCGGGGGCCGAAAAGGGGACGCCGTGGCCCGTGCCGCTCGCTACCGTCCCCCGCATGACACGATCACCGCGCCTGGAGCCGGTCACCCCGGCCACCGTGGACGCCGCCCTCGCCCTGCGCGTCCACCCCCGTCAGGAGAAGAACGTCGCCCCCGTCGTGAAGTCGCTGGCCGAGGCGTACGCGTACGGAGAGACCGCCTGGCCCCGCCTGATCCTCGACGGCGACCGGCTCGTCGGTTTCGTGATGGCCTTCCACGACATCGCCTGGCGCGAGGAGGAGGATCCGGCGGACCGGCGCAGCGGGCTGTGGCGGCTGAACATCTCAGCCGACGCGCAGGGCGCGGGGTACGGCCGCTTCGCGGTCGACGCGGTCGCCGAGGAGCTGCGCCGGCGCGGGGTCCGGCGGATGTACGTCACCTGGGAGCCCGGCGAGGACGGGCCCGGGGAGTTCTACCGCCGGCTCGGATTCCGCACCACCGGCGAGGAGAGCGGCGGCCAGACCGTCGGCGTCCTCGACCTCTGACGGGCGGGGCGGGGGAGGGGCCCGGCGGGACCCCTCCCCCTCCCTCGCGGCGGCCGGATCAGCCGCCGCACTGGCACGGCGCCCCCGCCTGGCAGCCGCAGCCGCAGCCGGGGCCACAGCCGCAGGCGCCCAGGAGGGGCAGCGGCGACCGCTCGCGCGGGGCCTCCGCGGAGGGGTCGGTCGTGATGGGGGAATCGGCCATGGGGGTCCCTCCCTCGCGGGACGCGGTTCGTCCCTCGTCCCCCATTCCATGCCCTTACGGACCGGCGCATCAACGGCGCACGGAAGCCCCGCGCGCCTGTGCGCCCCCCGAGTGCCCCAGCGGACCCGCGTACGCCCTACGCGCCCTCGACCGGCGTGTCCGTCGGCTGGAGCTCGTCCGCGTGCTCACCGGTCACCAGGTAGACGACCCGCTTCGCCACCGACACCGCGTGGTCGGCGAACCGCTCGTAGTACCGGCCCAGCAGCGTCACGTCCACGGCCGTCTCGATGCCGTGCTTCCACCGGTCGTCCATCAGGTGCTGGAAGAGCGCCCGGTGCAGCAGGTCCATCTCGTCGTCGTCCTGCTCCAGCTGCATCGCCAGGTCGACGTCCTTGGTGATGATGACCTCGGCGGCCTTCGCCATCAGGCGCTGCGCGAGCTGGCCCATCTGGAGGATGGTCGCGTGCAGGTCGTTGGGGACCGCACGGTCAGGGAAGCGCAGCCGGGTCAGCTTGGCCACGTGCTGGGCCAGGTCGCCCGAGCGCTCCAGGTCGGCGCTCATCCGCAGCGAGGTGACCACGATCCGCAGGTCCGTCGCCACCGGCTGCTGGCGCGCGAGCAGCGCTATCGCCCGCGCCTCCAGGTCGTGCTGGAGGTCGTCGACCTTCTGGTCCGCCGCGATCACGCTCTCCGCGAGCTTCAGGTCCGCGTCGAGCATCGCCGTGGTGGCGCGCCCGATCGCCGAACCGACCAGCCGGGCCATCTCGACCAGGCCCTCGCCGATCGAATCGAGTTCCTCGTGGTACGCGTCCCGCATGGATGTCCCTCTCTCCGGCAGTGCTCTCTTCATCGGGTGGTCGCTCAGGACCCCACGCTCCCACGTTCGGCCCCCTGTGCGTCCGGCTCCATCCCCTCACGTGAACCGCCCCGGTCCTGAAGGTGAACTCTGGGCGACGCGGGGGGCGATGCCCCGCGGGGCAAATGAACCGCCCCCGTCCCCAGGGTGAACTCTGAGCGACGAGTGTTCGAGCAGCCACTCGGACGGCTGGGAGAGTGTCCGTGACCACGCATAACCTGGATGGCATGGACGTGAACGCGGCGGTCGCCGCATTGGCCGCGATCGCCGGCGTGTGCACCGGCGTGATCGCCATGCTGGCGTTCCGCTGGAGCGAACGCGACCAGGCGCGACCGACCCGTACCTCCCTGCACACCGACGCCGTGCTGCCGCCCGGCGTCGACACCGTGCTCTCCGTGCTGCGCTCCTCCGCGGTCGTGCTCGACGAGAGCGACTCCGTGGTGAAGGCGAGCTCGGCGGCGTACGCCCTCGGGCTCGTCCGCGGCGGGAAGCTGGCCGTGGAGCCGATGCTCAACATGGCCCGCGACACGCGCAGGGACGGGGAGATACGCCAGGTCGAGCTGGACCTGCCCCGGCGCGGCGGCGGCCGCGGCGAGGCCCTCGCGGTCTCCGCGCGGGTCGCCCCGCTCGGCTCGCGGCTCGTACTGCTCCTGGTCGAGGACCTGACGGAGGCGCGCCGCATCGAAGCCGTACGGCGCGACTTCGTCGCGAACGTGAGCCACGAGCTGAAGACCCCGGTCGGGGCGCTCTCCCTGCTCTCCGAGGCCGTCATGGACGCCTCGGACGACCCCGAGGCCGTCATGCGCTTCGCGGGCCGGATGCAGATCGAGGCGACCCGGCTGACCAACCTGGTCCAGGAGCTCATCGACCTCTCGCGGGTGCAGAACGACGACCCGCTGGAGGACTCCGAGCCGGTGTCCGTGGACGAACTGGTCGCCGAGGCGATCGACCGCTCGCGCCACCCGGCCTCCACCAAGCAGATCACCATGGCGTCCGGAGGCTCCGCCGACCTGTTCGTCTGGGGCAGCCGGGGCCAGCTCGCCGCCGCCCTCGGCAATCTGGTCGAGAACGCCGTCAACTACTCGCCGGCCCGGACCCGCGTGGGCATCGCCGCCCGCCGCGTCGCGGCCCCCGGCGGGGACCTCATCGAGATAGCCGTGACCGACCAGGGCATCGGCATCCCGGAGAAGGACCGCGAGCGGATCTTCGAGCGCTTCTACCGCGTCGACCCGGCACGCTCGCGTGCCACCGGCGGTACGGGGCTCGGGCTCGCGATCGTCAAGCACGTGGCCGCCTCGCACGGCGGAGAGGTCACGGTGTGGAGCACCGAGGGTCAGGGCTCCACGTTCACCCTGCGGCTGCCCGAGGCGGGCTCCGCGAGGGACCGCCGGACCCCCGCCTCCCTCACCCCCGATCTCATGACCGAACCGCTTCCTGCACCGGAGGTCCTTCCGTGACCCGAGTCCTTGTCGTCGAGGATGAGGAATCCTTCAGCGACGCCCTGTCGTACATGCTCCGCAAAGAAGGCTTCGAGGTCGCCGTGGCGGCGACCGGCCCCGACGGACTCGACGAGTTCGAGCGCAACGGAGCGGACCTCGTCCTCCTCGACCTGATGCTGCCCGGCCTGCCCGGCACGGAGGTCTGCCGGCAGCTGCGCGGCCGCTCCAACGTCCCGGTCATCATGGTGACCGCGAAGGACAGCGAGATCGACAAGGTCGTCGGGCTGGAGATAGGAGCCGACGACTACGTGACGAAGCCCTTCTCCTCCCGCGAGCTGGTCGCCCGCATCCGCGCGGTGCTCCGCCGCCGCGGCGAGCCGGAGGAGGTCACCCCGGCGGCGCTGGAGGCCGGCCCGGTCCGCATGGACGTCGACCGGCACGTGGTGACGGTCGCCGGCGGCAAGATCGACCTCCCCCTGAAGGAGTTCGACCTCCTGGAGATGCTGCTCCGCAACGCGGGCCGCGTCCTCACCCGCATGCAGCTCATCGACCGCGTCTGGGGCGCCGACTACGTCGGCGACACCAAGACCCTCGACGTCCACGTCAAGCGCCTCCGCGCCAAGATCGAGCCCGACCCGGGAGCCCCGCGCTACCTGGTGACGGTCCGCGGCCTGGGCTACAAGTTCGAGCCGTAGGATCCCGGGCCCGCGCCGAGGCCGGACGGAGTCCGGCACAGCGTCCCGATGCCCGGGAGGCCCCTGGGGCCGAGCGGTGCGAGGGGCGCGTGCGGGGCGGGGTTCGAGCCCGACCCGGGCGCCCCGCGCTATCTGGTGACGGTCCGCGGCCTGGGCTACAAGTTCGAGCCGTAGGATCCCGCGCGCCCGCGCTGTAGGGCCGTGGGCGGGGGGGGGGGGGGGCCCCCCCCCGGGGGGGCCCCCGCCCCCCCGCCCGGGGGGGGGGGGGGGGGGGCGCCCCCGCGGCCCCCCCCCCCCGCCCCCCGGCGCGCCCCCCCCCCCCCCCG
>NZ_JBIAMB010000022.1:73211-154169 GCF_042873895.1 Streptomyces sp. NPDC004435
GGCGGGGGGGCGGGGGCCCCCCGCGCCCCGGGGGGGGGGGGCGGGGCCGGGGGGGGGGGCCCCCCCGGGCGGGGGCCCCCCCTCTCCACGTGCGTACGAGCGTGGGCTCAGTGGCCCGCGCCGGCGTCGCCGTCCCCGGCGCCGTGCTCGCCTTCCTCGCCGCCGTGCTCGGCGCCGTGCTCCCCGGCGTCGGCCGAGGCGTCGGCGGACGGGGTGGCGGAGGGCGGGAGCGGGATCTCGGTCGGGCCGAACTCCTTGAAGTAGCTCGTCGACGGGACGACGAAGGCCTCCAGGGAGACGTCGCCGGTCTCGCTGAGCTTGAAGACGACCTTCTGCGCGTCGCCGTTCTTCGCGGCCTCGTGGCCGTTCTCGATGGTGGCGGAGGCGTTGCCCGGGCCGCCGATCACGACGGAGCCGCCGGCCGGGACCACGATCGGGCCGGTGCCCTGCGCGGTCTTGAGGACGACCGCCGCGTTGCTGCCGGGCAGCGCGATCGACTGGAGCGTCTGCGGCGCGCGGCCGTTGTTGAAGACGGTGGCCGAGACGACCGCCGGGCCCTTGGCGCCGGGGGTCGGCTGGGTGATGACGAGCGCGTTCTGGATCTTGACGTCGTCCACCGTGACGGCGGCGTTGTCCGGCTTGATGCCGAGCGTCTGGGCGTCGTTGCCCGCCCCGCAGGCGGACAGCGCGGCGATCGAGAACACGACGGCGGTGGCGGCGAGAGCGCCGCGTCGAAGGCTGCGGCTCACGGCGGCGGCAACTCCTAGGACGTACGGACGGGAGAGGTACCGGAGCGGTACCAGGGGTACTAAGGACCAGCTAAAGGTGCGTCAGCGCGCTTAGGTTACCGAGCCGCACTCTCCGTCCCGCACCCGACCCGCCCCTAAGCGTCCCGCACCGCACGCGCGGTCCCCACGGGGACGGCCGGTCGGGCGCCCCGGGCGTGGCCGGAACACATCCCATTGGCCCGGCGTTCACATAACCGACGTGATCAATTCCGGCGGCCGTGTCGCATTCCGCATCGCTTCCCTTACGGAAAAGCACGGACGGGGTGCCCGCTGATCAATTCCGGATTCTCGGCGCGATCCCTCCGTACGGGTGGTCGATCCTCGAACGGAGTACGTGAAGGAGGCCACTCGGGGCTGGACGAAACAGGACATACCGCACCCTCCGGGGGTCTCCGGATGTGTGTAACGTGCGCGTTTCTCTCCGTCGACGTAGCCGCTCCGACCTGCGAATACCGCCTTCCGGAAGCCCTCCGCAGCATGGGGGCGACGCACTTGTCAAGCCCCGAGATATGCCCTGACCTGCGGAAACGCCATTCAGAAGAAGCAGTTTCCGTGTTACCCTGGATAGCCACGGAAGGGGTACCTGTCACATGACGTTCAAGGTTGGCGACACCGTGGTCTATCCCCATCACGGGGCCGCGCTGATCGAGGCCATTGAAACTCGCCAGATCAAGGGTGTGGACAAGACCTACTTGGTGCTCAAGGTCGCGCAGGGCGACCTGACGGTTCGCGTGCCGGCGGACAACGCGGAGTTCGTAGGCGTGCGCGACGTAGTCGGGCAGGACGGGCTCGACCGGGTCTTCGAGGTGCTGCGCGCGCCGTACGCCGAGGAGCCGACGAACTGGTCCCGCCGCTACAAGGCGAACCTCGAGAAGCTCGCCTCCGGCGATGTGATCAAGGTTGCCGAAGTGGTCCGCGACCTCTGGCGCCGCGAGCGCGAGCGCGGTCTCTCCGCAGGTGAGAAGCGCATGCTCGCCAAGGCTCGGCAGATCCTGGTGAGCGAGCTGGCCCTCGCGGAGAACACGAACGAGGACAAGGCCGAGGCCCTCCTCGACGAGGTGCTCGCGTCCTGACGCCTGGCGCACACCATGCCCAGCAGTAGCAATGCCGCGGTGCCCGCCGACACGCTGTGAATCATCGATCCACACCATCGATTCCACAGCGCCGTCGCCGGGCACTGCGGCATGTTCGTCTCCTCTTTTCCCTCCCCATGGAGCACGCGACCGGCTGCTCCCGCATGGCGACGCCCCGACCGTCGTCACGGAAAGGGCCCGGTCGAGGCGTCGTACGAAAAAACCTGCTGACGCCATACCCACGTCGCCCGCGGAAACAAACCTGCCGGAGTGCAACCGATGTCTGACGAAGCGCGTCCCCACCGCACCGCAGTGGTGATCCCCGCCGCCGGTCGGGGCGTACGCCTCGGCCCGGGCGCCCCCAAGGCGCTGCGCGCGCTGAACGGCACGCCCATGCTCGTCCACGCCGTCCGCGCCATGGCCGCCTCCCGTGCGGTCCAGCTCGTCGTCGTGGTCGCCCCCGCCGACGGCGTGACCGAGGTCAAGCACCTCCTCGACGCCCACGCCCTCCCCGAGCGCACCGACTACCTCGTCGTCGCCGGCGGCGACACCCGCCAGGAGTCCGTCCACCTCGGCCTCAAGGCGCTCCCCGCCGGCATCACCACCGTCCTCGTCCACGACGCGGCCCGCCCCCTCGTCCCCGTCGACACCGTCGACGCCGTCATCGAGGCGGTCCGGGACGGAGCCGTCGCCGTCGTCCCCGCGCTGCCCGTCGCCGACACCGTCAAGGAGGTCGAGCCCGCCGGGACCCCCGGCGACCCCGAGCAGGTCGTCGCCACCCCCGTCCGCGCCCGCCTCCGCGCCGTCCAGACCCCCCAGGGCTTCGACCACGACACCCTGGCCGACGCCCACGCCACCATCGCCCTCGCCGGCGAGGGAGCCACCGACGACGCCGGCATGGTCGAGCGGCTCGGCGCGCCCGTCGTCGTCGTGCCCGGCCACGAAGAGGCGTTCAAGGTGACCCGCCCCCTCGACCTCGTCCTCGCCGAGGCCGTACTCGCCCGCAGGAGGGCCAACGATGGCTTCTGAGCTCCCCGTACTGCCCCGCACCGGCATCGGCACCGACGTCCACGCCTTCGAGAAAGGCCGCGAACTCTGGTGCGCCGGCCTCCTCTGGGAAGGGGAGGAGTACGGCCTCGCCGGGCACTCCGACGGTGACGTCGCCGCCCACGCCGCCTGCGACGCGCTCTTCTCCGCCGCCGGCGTCGGCGACCTGGGCGCCCACTTCGGCACCTCCCGCCCCGAGTGGTCCGGCGCCTCGGGCGTCACCCTCCTCGCCGAGGCCGCCCGGATCGTCCGCGCCGAGGGGTACGAGATCGGCAACATCGCCGTCCAGGTCGTCGGCGTCCGCCCCAAGATCGGCAAGCGCCGCGACGAAGCCCAGAAGGCCCTGAGCGAAGCCGCCGGCGCCCCCGTCTCCGTCTCCGGCACCACCACCGACGGACTCGGCCTCACCGGCCGCGCCGAGGGCCTCGCCGCCCTGGCGACCGCGCTCGTCTACCCCGTCGCCCGCTGACACACCGGAAAAACGTGCCCCGCGACCGGGAATCGGTCGCGGGGCACCACCGCACGACCACTACCCTGGACCCCGTGACTATTCGCCTGTACGACACCAACGCCCGGCAGATCCGTGACTTCACCCCGCTCACGCCGGGCTGCGTCTCGATCTACCTCTGTGGTGCCACCGTCCAGGCGGCCCCGCACATCGGACACATCCGGTCGGGGCTGAACTTCGACATCATGCGCCGCTGGTTCGCCTACCGCGGCTACGACGTCACGTTCGTCCGCAACGTCACCGACATCGACGACAAGATCATCGCCAAGGGCCGCGACCAGGAACGCTCCTGGTGGTCCATCGGCTACGAGAACGAGCGCGCCTTCAACGCCGGCTACGACGCCCTGGGCTGCCTCCCGCCCACGTACGAGCCCCGCGCCACCGGCCACGTGCCCGAGATGATCGAGATGATGCGCGGCCTCATCGAGCGCGGCCACGCCTACGAGGCCGACGGCAGCGTCTACTTCGACGTCCGCTCCTTCCCCGGCTATCTGGAGCTCTCCAACCAGGACCTGGACGACCTCCGCCAGCCCGACGAGGGCGTCTCCGGCAAGCGCGACCCCCGCGACTTCGCCATGTGGAAGGCGACCAAGCCCGGCGAGCCCGACTGGGAGACCCCGTGGGGCCGCGGCCGCCCCGGCTGGCACCTGGAGTGCTCGGCCATGGCCCACAAGTACCTCGGCTCCGCCTTCGACATCCACGGCGGCGGCCTCGACCTGATCTTCCCCCACCACGAGAACGAGATCGCCCAGGCCAAGGCCTTCGGTGACGAGTTCGCCCGCTACTGGGTCCACAACGCCTGGGTCACCATGAGCGGCGAGAAGATGTCGAAGTCCCTCGGCAACTCCGTCCTCGTCTCCGAGATGGTCAAGAACTGGCGCCCCATCGTCCTGCGCTACTACCTGGGCACCCCGCACTACCGCTCGATGATCGAGTACAGCGAGGAGTCCCTGCGCGAGGCCGAGGCCGCCTTCGGCCGCATCGAGGGCTTCGTCCAGCGCGCCACCGAGAAGGCCGGCCGGACCGTGGCGCCCGCCGCCGAGGTGCCCCCGGCCTTCGCCGAGGCCATGGACGACGACCTCGGCGTCCCGCACGCCCTGGCGATCATCCACACCACCGTCCGGCAGGGCAACAGCGCGCTGGGCGCCGACGACAAGGACGAGGCCATCGCCCGCCTCGCCGAGGTCCGCGCCATGCTCGGCGTCCTCGGCCTCGACCCGCTCGACCCCCGGTGGGCCGACGAGTCCGGCGGCGGCGAGGAGCTCCACGGCGTCGTCGACACCCTCGTCCGGCTCGTGCTCCAGCAGCGCGAGGCGGCCCGCGAGCGCAAGGACTGGGGCACGGCCGACGCCATCCGCGACCAGCTCACCCAGTCGGGCCTGGTCGTCGAGGACAGCCCCGACGGCCCCCGCTGGACCATCGCCAACCGATAGAACACCCCGATGATGTGCCGCCCGGAGCCCCGGGCGGCACACTTCACTTAACAAGCTTCCGCACGTACGCCAGAGGAACAGGTAGCAGTCATGGCCGGGAACAGCCAGCGCAGGGGACGTCGCACGTCCAACAAGAAGGGCGCGACGATCGGCAGCGGTGGCAAGCGACGCCGCGCCCTGGAGGGCAAGGGCCCGACGCCCAAGGCCGAGGACCGCAAGGGCCACAAGGCGTTCCGCGTCTCCAACGCGATGGCCAGGAACGCGGCCAAGCGCAAGCCCGTCGCCCGCCGCGGCGGAAAGGGCCAGTCCGAGATGGTCGTCGGCCGCAACCCCGTCTTCGAGGCGCTGCGCGACGGCGTGCCCGCCACCACCCTCTACGTCCAGCAGTTCATCGACAACGACGAGCGCGTGCGCGAGGCCCTCAACCTCGCCACCGGCCGCGGCAACATCAACATCATGGAGGCGCCGCGCCCCGAGCTGGACCGGATGACCAACGGCCTGAACCACCAGGGCCTCGTCCTCCAGGTCCCGCCGTACGAGTACGCGCACCCCGAGGACCTCGCCGCGGCCGCCTACGACGAGCACGAGGACCCGCTCATCGTCGCCCTCGACGGCGTCACCGACCCGCGCAACCTCGGCGCGATCGTCCGCTCCGTCTCCGCCTTCGGCGGACACGGCGTCGTCGTCCCCGAGCGCCGCGCCGCCGGCATGACCGCCGGCGCCTGGAAGACCTCCGCCGGCACCGCCGCCCGCACCCCGGTGGCCCGCGCCACCAACCTCACCCGCTGCCTCCAGGAGTACCAGAAGGCGGGCGTGACCGTCGTCGGCCTGGCCGCCGACGGCGAGGCCGAGGTGCACGAGCTGGAGGCCCTCGCGGGCCCCGTCGTCATCGTGGTCGGCTCCGAGGGCAAGGGCCTCTCCCGCCTCGTCGGCGAGACCTGCGACATCCTCGTCCGCATCCCGATGCCCGGCGGCGCCGAGTCCCTCAACGCGGGCGTCGCCGCCGGCGTCGTCCTCTACGAGGCCGCCCGCCGCCGCATGGTCTGACCCGCCTCCCCCGTACGGGCTGACCCGCACGGGGGACCCGCCCCGGCCGTGATCTTGACGGACCTCGGACATTCCGAGCATGTCAAGGCAGTGTCCAAACCGCGCGTCACTCGGTTAGATGAGTGTGGACACCAGAACGCCCCGGCCGGGGTTCGACGACCAGCCCGCGCTGAGCATGGTCAAAGTGGATTCCGATCCCGCCCAGGTGATCGTGAACCACGCCAGCTTCCGTGTGCGGCTCGCGCCGGCCCAGCAGCCGAAGTTCGCCGCGAACCCCCGCGTGGCCGCCCTCTCCGGCGCCGCAGGCGCGGGGGCGCCGCGCCGCCGACCCGTCGTGTGGAGCGGAAAGGCCACGCCGGGCGCGACCGGACTCCTCCAGGCCGTACGCGCGTCCTCGGGCCCCGCGGTCTCCACGCTGGAGCCGGCCACCCAGACCATCCCGCGCATCGACGACACGATGCCCACCCCCGTCGTCCCGGCCGACGCCGTCGCGCCGATCCTCCCGCCCATGCGACGGGCCGAGGGCGCCTACGACGACGTGTACGAGCCGCGGCCCGAGCCCGAGGCGTACGAGGAGGCCCGCCCCGGCTCCCAGCGGCCCGGCACCGACCCGGTCCGCCACGCCTACTACCCGGGCCGCCGGATGAACCTCGGCGTGGTGCTGCTGCCGCTGCGCGTCTTCCTCGGCTTCATCTCCATCTACGCCGGCATGGGCAAGCTCTGCGACCCCGTCTACTTCGACGGCGGCGAGCGCGGCTCCATGGTCAAGTGGCTCACCCAGCTCCACCCGTGGCCGCTCGCCGAGCCGCTGCGGGACTTCGCGCTCCAGCACCCCGTCGGCGCCGGACTCACCGTCGCCTTCCTCCAGGTCGTCGTCGGCGTCCTCACCGTCCTCGGCCTCTGGCAGCGCGTCGCCGCCGTCGTCGGCGCCCTCCTGTCCGCCGCCCTGATCCTCACCGTGAGCTGGCGGACCGTCCCCGTCTACGACGCGCCCGACATCATCTACCTGGCCGCCTGGTCGCCGCTGATCATCGCCGGCGCCCCCGTCTACTCCCTCGACGGACGGATCGCCGGCGAGGCGTGGCGGACCCTCGGACCGCGCGCCGAACTGTGGGAGCTGCGCCGCCGGGTGATGCGCCGCTCGCTCCTCTTCGCCTCCGTCGCCGTCGGCCTCACGCTGCTGGTCGGCTCCGTCCTCGGCGGCGCCGTCCGCTCCACCGAGATGGTGACCGTCCCCGGCCCGAACGACGACCCGATCAACCACCTGCCCGGCCAGCCGCTCCCCTCCGAGACCGAGCGCCGCCGCACCCCGTCCGAGTCGCCGCGCGGCGAGCGGACCGAGCCCGCCGCGCCGGCCACGACCGAGGCGCGCGAGGAGGAGGAGACCCGGGAGGCCACCCAGGAGGCCACCCGGCCGACCGAGACCGGTTCCGGCACCTCCTCCACCCCCACCCGGGAGAGCAGCCGCCCGACCGCCACCGAGGGCACCGGCGGCACCGGCGGGCGCACCCCCGCCCAGTCCGAGCCGGCCCCGCCGCCGGCCACCAGCGACAGCCCCAGCGCCACGGCTACCGGCGGCTCTTCTTCCTCCTCCGGCGGCGGCGGTTCGTCCACCGGTACCCCCAGCCAGGAGACGCCGACCGAGGAGGCCGGCTCGGGCGGCGGCGAGGCTCCGCGGAACCCGATCGGCGGCCTGCTGGGCTGAGCCCGGAGCCGTACCCGCAAGATCCTCGTACGTCCGCGGACGACAGAGGCGGGGCCCCCCCCCCCCGGGCGGGGGCCCCCCCCCCCCCCGCCCCCCCCCGGCGCCCCGCGCCGGGCCCCCCCCCCCCGCCCCCGCGGCGGGCCCCCCCGGGGGGGGGTGCCCCCCCCCCCAATACCCGCGACGGCCGGGGCCCCCCTGGGGCGCCCCCGCCCCCGGGGGGCGGGGCCCGCCTCTTCCCGTGTCCCGCTTCAGAGTCCCTGCGCGGCGAGCTCCTTCGCGGCCTCCGTGAGGTCCTTCGCGGTGTCGATGGCCCGCCAGTACGCCCCCTGGGGCAGCGGGAAGCCGGCCAGGCGCCGCTCACGGGCGAGGCGCGGGAAGGTGGTCCGCTCGTGGTCGCCCAGGTCGGGCAGGAGCTCGGTGAAGGCGGGGGAGAAGACGTACACGCCGGCGTTGATGAGGAACGGCGACGGCGGCGCCTCGACGAAGTCGGTGATGTGGCCGAAGGTGTCGGTCTCCACGGCCCCCCACGGGATCCGGGGACGGGCCAGGGCCAGGGTGGCGGTGGCGTCCCGCTCGTCGTGGAAGGCGGCCATCTCGCGCAGCGAGAAGCGGGTCCAGATGTCGCCGTTGGTCGCGTACCAGGGCCGGTCCGGCGCGGGCAGGTGCGCGGCGGCGTACTTGAGGCCGCCGCCCCGGCCCAGCGGCTCGGACTCGACGACCGTGGTCACCTTGAGCGGGAGGTCCGCCTCCTCCAGCCACTCCTGGAGGACTTCGGCGAGGTGTCCGCAGGAGACGACGGCGTCGGTCACGCCCTCGGTGGCCAGCCAGGAAAGCTGATGGCCGATGATCGGGGTCCCGGTGCCCGGGATCTCGACCATCGGCTTGGGGCGGTCATCGGTGTAGGGGCGCAGCCGCGAGCCCTGGCCGCCCGCCAGGACCACGGCCTGCGTCGGAGTGGTGTGCATACGGGGAACGATAGGTGCCCCGCGGGCGCGGACGCGGTGACGGCGCTCAGCCCGTCGCGCGCATCACGCCGGTCGCGTACGCGGTGTCGCAGACCGGCCGGGAGAAGGCCTGGGCGCGGGACGGGCCGTAGTGCTCGACGGCGGCGCGGCCGAGGGCGCGGGCGATCGACACGCAGTGCTCGGCGAGCGAGGGGCGGTTCTCCACCTCGCGCTGGAGGTGGGTGAGGGCGACGCCCGGGTCCTTCTCCTGGAGCTCGGCGAGGAGCCGGTCCCGCAGGACGTCCTGCGGGGCGCGGGACTTCGCGCGCTGGGAGACGTCCGCGGCGGACGCGGTCAGCATCTGGCCTTCGGCGTCCTGGCCGGCCCACGGGACGGCGGACACCGCGAGCGTTCCCGACAGGACCAGGACGACGGGCAGGACGAGGGCGAGGGAGCGGCCGATTCGGCGGGCAGTGTGCGTCACACCGGCGAGCGTAGCGGGCGGTAGTGATATGGCGACATTTAGTCACTCTCGCGAGGGATGGTTCGACGCGCCTTTTCGAATCCCGTGTTGACGCGGGGCGGTGGGGAGGGCCCCGAATGCCGGGGTTTTCCGGGGTTGGCCCGCTTAAACGAACGACCCCGCATCCGCAAGGGATACGGGGCCGTTCGCCACCGACCGTTTCAGGTCGGGGTCACTCGCTGATGCGGAGCTCCGTCGACTTGGAGAAGACGTGCAGCTCGCCGGCGCGCGGGACGACGTGCAGCGTGGAGCCCTTCGCGGGGATCTCGCGGCCGCCGACGCGGATGACGATGTCCTTGTCCTCGCCGCCGACGCGGGTGGAGCCGTAGACGAAGCCGTCGGAGCCGAGCTCCTCGACGACGTTGACCGTGACGGCCACGCCGTCCTTGCTCGTCGGGCCCGAGACGTCGAAGTGCTCCGGGCGGACGCCGACGACGACGGTGGTGTCGCCGTTGGCGGCGGCGGTGGCCAGGGCGTCGCGGGAGACCGGGACGACGCTGTTGCCGAACTTCACGCCGCCCTCGGTGATCGGGACCTCGATCAGGTTCATGGCGGGGGAGCCGATGAAGCCGGCGACGAACAGGTTCGCCGGGCGGTCGTACATGTTGCGCGGGGTGTCGACCTGCTGGAGCAGACCGTCCTTCAGCACGGCGACGCGGTCGCCCATGGTGAGGGCCTCGGTCTGGTCGTGGGTGACGTAGACCGTGGTGATGCCGAGGCGGCGCTGGAGGCCGGCGATCTGCGTACGGGTCGAGACGCGGAGCTTGGCGTCGAGGTTCGACAGCGGCTCGTCCATGAGGAAGACCTGCGGCTCGCGGACGATCGCGCGGCCCATGGCGACACGCTGGCGCTGACCGCCGGAGAGCGCCTTCGGCTTGCGGTCCAGGTACTGGGTGAGGTCGAGGATCTTCGCGGCCTCTTCGACCTTGGCGCGGATCTCGCTCTTGTTGACGCCGGCGATCTTGAGGGCGAAGCCCATGTTGTCGGCGACGGTCATGTGCGGGTACAGCGCGTAGTTCTGGAACACCATGGCGATGTCCCGGTCCTTCGGCGGCAGGTGGGTGACGTCGCGGTCACCGATGCGGATGGCGCCCGCGTTCACGTCCTCCAGGCCGGCCAGCATGCGCAGCGAGGTCGACTTGCCGCAGCCCGAGGGGCCGACGAGGACGAGGAACTCGCCGTCGCCGATCTCGATGTCGAGCTGGTCGACGGAGGGGGTCTTGGCGCCGGGGTAGATCCGGGTCGCCTTGTCGAAGGTGACAGAAGCCATGGTGATAGATCCCTTCACCGGCAGGAACGTGCCGGACGATCCGAGTGGAAGGAAGGATGGGTCTAGTCCACCTGGGTGAACTCCGCTCGACGCTACCTTGGCGGTGTCGGGTCTGTCAGTAGTCGCAGACGAGGAGATTTCCGGAGGCCGCCCGGCTGGGGCGGGGCGGCCGGCCGCGGGCGCCGGAAGTCCTTCGGGGTGGTTGGTGGCGCTGTGTAGAGTGGGGGCCACTCGCGCGTGAGAACGCGTGTGTGCCTCCTTAGCTCAGTCCGGCCAGAGCAACGCACTTGTAATGCGTAGGTCGTCGGTTCGAATCCGACAGGGGGCTCCGCCGAACTCGTGTCCCGGACCACTGCGGTCCGGGACACTTGTGCGTTACGGGGTGGGTACGTGGCGTGGGGTTCTCGGGGAGGGGTGCGGTCGATGGGTCGGCGTTCCGGTGGGCTGATCGGGATCTGGGCCGAGCAGCAGCGGGTGGCGCAGCGGGAGAGGGAGGGGCGGCAGCAGGCGTTGCTGCGGCAGCAGCGGGACGCCGAGCGGGCGCAGCGGGCGTACGAGCGGGACGTGTCCCGGATGCAGCGGGAGCAGCGGGCGGAGTACCGGCGGCATCGTGAGGCGGACGCCCTGCGGCGGACGCGGGAGATCGACGAGCGGGTCGCGGTGCTGGAGGGGCTGCTCGCGGCGGGGTGCCGGGCGCCGGAGTTCCGGGTGGACGCGCTGCGGCGGGCGGAGGAGGTCGAGCCGTTCGCGCCGGGGCCGCTGGGGCAGCCCGTGCCGATGCCGGACCAGCGGTCGTACCACGGTCTCGGCGGTGGCGGCCGGGTGCGGTTCGAGCAGGACTGGTACGCGGCCCAGGCGGCCGAGGCGCGGCGCCTGGAGTCGCTGGCCGCGTACCGGAGGGAGTACGACGCCTGGGCGGCCGCCCGGATCGCCGAGATCAGGGAGCACAACCGGGGGGTCGCCGGGACCGGTGACGCCCTGTCGGCCGGGGAGCCGGAGACCGTGGTCGAGTACTTCTCCGCCGTGCTCTTCGCGTCCGGCGCCTGGCCGGAGGGGTTTCCCCGTGAGGTGTCGGCGGCCTACGACCGGGGCGGGCGCGGCTTCGTCCTGGACTGGGATCTGCCGGGGTACGAGGTCGTTCCCGAGGTGAAGGGGATCAAGTACCTGCCGAGCACCGACCAGGAGAAGGAGGTGCCGCGGCCGGTGACGCAGCGGCGGGCGCTGTACCGGAGCGTCCTCGCCCAGAGCGTGCTGCTCGCGGTGCGGGAGCTGTTCGCCGCGGACCGTTTCGGGGCTCTGGAGTCCGTCGCGCTCAACGGGTACGTGAGCGGGGTCGATCCGGGGACCGGGCTCGACTCCCGGGTGTGCGTGGCGTCCGTGGTGGTGGCGCGGCGGGATTTCGACCGGCTCAACCTGGGTCTGGTGGACGGGGTGGAGTGTCTGACGGGGGCGCTGTCGGGGCGGTTGTCCGGGAAGCCGGAGGAGCGGGTCGCCGTGGCGGCGTTGCGGTCTCCCGATCAGGTCGGGTCGGAGGTGGTGGTCCAGGGGGACGGGGAGGAGCCCGATCTGCTGTCCATGGATCCGATCGCCTTCGAGGGGCTGGTCGCGGAGCTGTTCCGGGCGCGGGGGCTCCAGGCGGTGACGACGCGCCGGTCGAACGACGGCGGTGTGGACGTGGAGGCGCTGGATCCCGATCCGATCAGCGGCGGGTCGATCGTGGTGCAGGTGAAGCGGTACCGGAACACGGTGCCGCCGAGCGCGGTGCGTGATCTCTTCGGGACGGTGCAGGGGGCGGGGGCCAACAAGGGCGTGCTGGTCACGACGTCGAAGTTCGGCCCCGGGTCGTACGCCTTCGCCGACGGCAAGCCGCTGACGCTGATCCCGGGCACGGAGCTGGTGGAGCTGTTGCACCGGCACGGGTTGCGCGGGCGGCTGGGGGCCGGGGGCCCGGTGCCGGGGCCCGCGCCGGTGGAGCGGTCGGCGGAGGCCGACGAGGACTTCAACGTGCTGGGGATGGTGTGGTCGGGGGCGGTGGCCCTGGACGTGTGCGCGCTGGTGTGCGCGGGGAGCCGGGTGCTGGCGGACGAGTGGTTCGTGTTCTACAACAACGGGGCGACGCCGGACGGTTCGGTGGCGATGGTGGCGGCGCCGGCCGGTGACCGGGCGGCGGTCCGGGTGGGGTTCGGGGCGCTGCCCGCGGCGGCGGACCGGCTGGTGCTGGTGGCGGCGATCGACCCGGAGGCGAATCCGGACGCGGATCTGTCGGGGTTCGTGGACGCGGGGATCGTGCTGCGGGACGACGCGGGGGCGGAGCTGGACCGGCTGGTGGTGTCGGACGGGCGGCCGGGGGAGACGGCGCTGGTCCTGGGGTCGTTCCGGCGGAGGGCCGGCGGGGACTGGGACTTCGTGGTGGGCGGCAGGGGGTACGGGGGCGGGTTGGCCGAGCTGGTGGGGGATTTCGGGATCGACGTGGCGTGAGGGGGCGGGGCTTCCGCGTACGACCGGTGACGCGCGGGTGAGCGCGAGGGCCCCGGTCCCGTGAGGGGGCCGGGGCCTTCGTCGTGGGGTCAGCGGCCGGCGATGCGGTTGGCCCAGACGGCGACGCGGTCGGTGGTGGCGGTGTGGTGGGTGGCCTCGCGGTGGTCGGCGCCGCGGAAGGCGGCGTACATGGTCTGGACGCCGAGCCAGCGGAAGGGTTCGGGCTCCCACTTGCGGACCTTGTGGTCGACCCAGGGGAGGGCGGTGAGGTCGGTGGCGCCGGACTGGCCGGAGTCCTGCCGGATCAGGTCGCGCAGGGTGCGGGCGGCGAGGTTGGTGGTGGCGACGCCGGAGCCGACGTAGCCGCCGGCCCAGCCGATGCCGGTGGTGCGGTCGAGGGTGACGGTGGCGCACCAGTCGCGGGGGACGCCGAGGACGCCGGACCAGGCGTGGTCGATGCCGATGCCGGCGAGCTGGGGGAAGAAGCGGACGAGGAGGTCGTGGAGGGCCCGGACGGTCTGCGGCTGGGTGCAGCCGTCGTTGTCGGTCTTCGAGCCGTAGCGGTAGGGGACGCCGCGGCCGCCGAGGGCGATGCGGCCGTCGGCGGTGCGCTGGGCGTACATGTAGGCGTGGGCCATGTCGCCGAGGGTCTCCCGGCCGTTCCAGCCGATGGAGTCCCACTGGGCGTCGCTGAGCGGCTCGGTGGCGATCATGGAGGAGTTCATGGGGAGCCAGGTGCGGCGCTGGCCGGCGAGGGAGGCGGTGAAGCCCTCGGTGCAGCGGAGCACGTAGGGGGCGCGGACGGTGCCGTAGGGGGTGACGGCGTGCTGGGGCCTGATCTCGGTGACCGGGGTCGACTCGTGGATCGTGACGCCGAGGGCCTCGACGGCGGCGCGCAGGCCGTGGAGGAGTTTCACGGGGTGGAGGCGGGCGCCGTGCGGGGTCCAGGAGGAGCCGACGGCGCCCGCGACGCGGACGCGTTCGGCGGTCTCGCGGGCGCCGTAGATCTCGCGGTCGGCTTCGCCGAAGGCGTGTTCGGCGGCGTGGAACTCCTTGAGGCGGGTGAGCTGGGCGGGGGTGAGGGCGACCTCCAGGACGCCGCCGCGGTGCTGGTCGGCGTCGATCTTCTCGGTGTCGAGGACGTCGAGGACTTCGGTGACGGTGGCGTTCATGGCCTGCTGGAGGCGGACGGCGGCCTCGTGTCCGTGCAGCTTGGCGTAGCGGTCGCGGCCGGCGATGCCGTTGTAGAGCCAGCCGCCGTTGCGGCCGGAGGCGCCGTAGCCGCAGAAGCGGGCCTCCAGGACGACGATGTCGAGGAAGGGCGCGGCCTTCTTCAGGTAGTAGGCGGTCCACAGGCCGGTGTAGCCGCCGCCGACGACGCAGACGTCGGCGGTGCGGTCGCCGGGCAGCGGTTCGCGGGGGTCCGGCAGGCCCTCCTGGGCGAACCAGAACGAGATGCCGCCGTTGACCGTGTCCCGGCCGCCCGTGCCCGTACCGCCCGCGCTGCTCGTGCTGCTGTTCATCCCTGTCCTTCTTCCCGGTGCGTGGCGGGAGGCTACCGGGGGCGTTGGTCCCGTGGATACGGGTCTTTCGGCGGGCGGCGGCGGCCGGGGCCGCGCCTAGGTTCGGAGCTACGGATCTCGTCGTTCCGGAAGGATCCCTCCATGGCTGTGCGCAGGACTGGGCGTGCTCTCGCCGTCGCGGTGGCGGCGGGTCTCATCGGCCTTGCGGCGGTGGGGTGTTCGTCGGGCGGGGGCGGGTCGCCGGACGCGGCGGGGAAGGTCGCGGCGGCGCCCGCGGGGCAGGCGGGGACGCTGAGCGTGCTGCCGTCGCGGGCGGAGAGCACGAAGATCGTCGTCGGTGACGCGCGCGCCCCGCACACGGTGACGGTGTTCGCGGACCCCCGCTGCCCGTACTGCGCGAAGTTCGAGGCGAGCGGCGGCACGGTGCTCGCGGAGCGGGCCGCCAGGGGTGAGGTGAGGGTCGAGTACGTCGTCGCCTCCTTCCTCGACGGGCGGACCGGGGGCACGGCGTCGGCGCGGGCGGCGAACGCGCTGCGGGCGGCGGCGGACGCGGGCCCGGGGAAGTTCGCGGCGTTCCAGGCGGCGCTGTTCGCGGCGCAGCCGGCGGGCGAGCCGACGGACGCGTTCACCACCGATCACCTGCTGCGGATCGCGGACGGGGTGGAGGGGTTGCGCGGCGAGTCCTTCGACGCGGCGGTGCGGGGCGGGACGCACAAGGCGTGGGTGGCTGCGGCGGAGCGGGCGTTCCAGGAGTCGGGGGTGGGCGGTACGCCGTCGGTGCTGGTGGACGGGAAGGCGCTGGACGGCGGGGCCGGGCTGTACGACGCGGGGGACTTCGGGCGGATATTGGACGGCGCGCTGGGGTGACGGGGTCGTAGGGTCGGGGGCGTGAACCATGGACCCGTCGACATTCACGTACCCGGGGAACTCGCCGTCTCCCAGGCGAAGTACAACGGCGAGGCGGGGCGGGCGTTCATCGCCTCGCTGCCCGGTCTGGCCCGGGACTTCCTGGACCGGTGGGGGCTGCGGCTCGCCGGGGACTCGATGCACGGCGTGGCGTCGCTGGTGCTGCCGGTGGAGCGGACGGACGGCACGCCGGCGGCGCTGAAGCTCCAGCTCCTGGACGAGGAGAGCGAGGGCGAGCCGGTCGCGCTGCGCGCGTGGGGCGGTGACGGGGTGGTCCGGCTGCTCGAACACGATCCGGAGACCGGCGCGATGCTCCTCGAACGGGCCGATCACCGGCGGCACTTGTCGCGGCTCGGGGACGAGCGGGAGGCGGTGCGGATCCTGGCGGGGCTGCTGGCGCGGCTGTCCGACCGGCCCGCGCCGGCGGGGCTGCGGCGGCTCGGGGACGTCGCCGCGGGGATGCTCGCGGAGGTGCCCGGTGCGGCGGCGCGGCTGGACGACGAGGACGCGGCGCTGCTCGCGGACTGCGCGGCGGCCGTGCGGGAGGTGAGCGGGGAGCCCGGTGACCGGCTGCTGCACTGGGATCTGCACTACGACAACGTGCTGGGGGCCGAGCGGGAGCCGTGGCTGGTGATCGATCCGAAGCCGCTCGCCGGTGATCCCGGTTTCGAGCTGCTGCCGGCGCTGACGGACCTGTGGAATCCGGATCCGGCGGAGATCCGGTGGCGTTTCGACCTGCTGACCGAGCGGCTGGGCCTCGACCGGGAGCGGGCGCTGGCGTGGACGCTGGGGCGGGTGCTGCAGAACGGGCTGTGGGACGTGGAGGACGGCGAGCCGGGTCTGGACGGGGACCAGGTGGTCATCGCCCGGGCGCTGCTGGCACGCTGACCCCATGATCCGTACCGCCACCCCGGCCGATGTGCCGGTCATCCATGCCCTGGTCCGTGACCTCGCGGAGTACGAGAAGGCGCTCGACGAGGTCCGGGCGACCGAGGAGCAGCTCCACGAGGCGCTGTTCGGCGAGCGGCCCGCGGCCTTCGCGCACCTCGCGGAGGACGCGGCCGGCGAGCCGGTCGGCTTCGCGCTGTGGTTCCTCAACTTCTCGACGTGGCGCGGGGTGCACGGCATCTACCTGGAGGACCTGTACGTCCGTCCGGAGGCGCGGGGCGGCGGTCACGGCAAGGCGCTGCTGACCGAGCTGGCGCGGATCTGCGTGGAGCGCGGCTACGAGCGGCTGGAGTGGTCGGTGCTGAACTGGAACAGGCCGTCGATCGACTTCTACGAGTCGCTGGGCGCCCGTCCGCAGGACGAGTGGTCGGTGTACCGGCTGACGGACGGGGCCCTGGCGGCGCTGGGCGCCCCGGCGACGGTGTAGGAAGTCCTCATGTGCAACGACCACAGCGATCACGCAGACGACCTGGGCGTCGAGGCCCGTTTCCGGCGGATCACCGCATTCGTCGAGGCCCGGCTGACCCCGCTCTTCGACCCCGACAACGGCAGCGACCACGGTTTCGGCATGGACGACACCTCCCGGGCCCTGCGGGCGCTGCGCTACACGGTGCAGGCCGCTTCGCAGGTCTCCGGCCTGGTGGAGAAGCGGGAGACGGCGCCGGAGCTGCGCCAGGTGGTGGAGCAGGCGCTGGAGCACAACTGGGACGCGCTGCGCTCCATCGCCCGCATGTGGGAGGACCACGAGGACTTCCGCAAGGAGTTCAAGGCGCACTCCTGGGACGTGCTCGGCGTCTGAGCCGCCCTCGCTACGGGATCAGGACCACCTTGCCCATCGTGCCCCGGGTCTCCAGGGCGCGGTGGGCTTTCGCCGCTTCGGCGAGGGGGAAGCGGTGGACGGCGGGGCGGAGGGTGCCGTCGGCGGCGGCGGCGAGGGCGGCGAGTTCGAGGTTGCGGACGTCGCCGCCGGCCTTCTGGATCATGACGGGGCCGAGGACGGAGCCGGAGGTGATGCCGCGCGCGGTGAGTTCCTCCTCGGTGTAGGTGAGGGGTTCGCCGTCGTGGAGTCCTGTGCTGGACCAGCCGAAGACGAGGTGCTGTCCGCCCTTGCCGAGGAGGTCGACGGCGGCGCGTCCGGTGGCACCGCCGACGGAGTCGAAGACGACGGTGGCGGTGCGGTCGCCGAGGAAGGCGCGGACCTCGGCGGGCCAGTCGGGGCGGGTGTAGTCGACGGCGAGGTCGGCGCCGTTCTCGCGGACGCGGGCGGTCTTGGCGGGGCCGCCGGCGAGGCCGACGACGGTGGCGCCGGCGTTCTTGGCGTACTGGACGAGGAGGGTGCCGATGCCGCCGGCGGCGGCGGGCACGAGCGCGACCGAGTCCGGGCCGAGTGCGGTGAACTGGAGGATGCCGAGGGTGGTGCGGCCGGTGCCGATCATGGCGACGGCCTCGGCCTCGCCCAGGTGGTCGGGGAGTTCGTGGAGGCGGGCGGCGTCGGTGACGGCGCGTTCGGCGTAGCCTCCGGGGTTCATGCCGAGGTGGGCGACGACGCGCTTGCCGAGCCAGCCGGGGTCGGTGCCCTCGCCGAGGGCGTCGACGGTGCCGGCGACCTCGCGGCCGGGGACGGTGGGGAGTTCGGCGGGGACGGGGAAGGGGCCGGGCGCGCCCTCGCGGAGGGCGGTGTCGAGGAGGTGGACGCCGGCGGCGGTGACGGCGATCCGGACCTGGCCGGGGCCGGGCACGGGGTCGGGGACCTCTTCGTGGACGAGGTTCTCGGCGGGTCCGAAGGCGTGGAGGCGGATGGCGTGCATGGCGGTTTCCCCTGACGTCGTTCGCGGGCTGACGGCACAAGCCTCGTACCTCGAGCTTCCTTGAGGTCAAGGGCGGGTCGCGGTGGATTGTCGGTGGCGTGCGCCACGATGGGCGCATGAAGCGAAAGACCAGGGCGCCCCGCCGGGTGGAGCTGCGGCTGCCGCCCCTGGAGCCGTACGGGGGCGGGCTCGGGCCCGACGGTGACTATGACGGCCTGGAGCTGGCCGGGCTCGATCTGACGGGCGCCTCGGGGGAGGGCGCGCGGTTCCTGGACTGCGCGGTGCGGGAGTGCGTGCTGGACGAGGCGCGGCTGACGGGCGCCGGGTTCCTGGACTCGCGCCTGGAGGCGGTACGGGGCGTGGGGACCGACCTGGCGCGGGCTCGGCTGCGGGACGCGGAGGTGGTGGACGCGCGCTTCGGGGGGACGCAGCTGCACGGCTCCGCGTGGGAGCGGGTGCTGGTCCGGGGCGGCAAGTGGGACTATCCGAACCTGCGGGCGGCGACCCTGCGGGACGTGGTCTTCGAGGGCTGCGTCCTGGTGGAGCCGGACTTCGGCGGGGCGGTGCTGGAGCGGGTCTCGTTCGTGGACTGCGAGCTGACCGGGGTGGACGTCTCCGGGGCGAAGCTGGTCGACGTGGATCTGCGCGGGGTGCGCCGGCTGGAGATCGCGCGCGGGGTGGAGTCGCTGGCGGGCGCGGTGATCTCCTCGGCGCAGCTGCTGGACCTGGCGCCGGTGTTCGCGGCGCGGCTGGGGGTGCGGGTGGAGGACTGAGGCCGGCGGGGGGTGCGGGGGCTATCGCAGGCGGGGGAAGCGGGCCTGGAGGTCCCAGACGGCCGGGTTGTCGGCGAGGCCCTCGTGCATGTCGGTGAGGTCGGCGATCAGGTCGTGCAGGAAGTCGCGGGCCTCGCGGCGCAGCGCGGTGTGGGAGAAGGTGAGCGGCGGTTCCTCGCCGGGCATCCAGTCGGCCTCGACGTCGACCCAGCCGAAGCGGCGCTCGAAGAGCATCCGGTCCGAGGACTCGGTGAAGTCGAGCTCGGCGTACTGGGGGCGGGAGGCGCGGCTGCCCCGGGGGTCGCGGTCGAGCTGCTCGACGATGTCGCAGAGCGCCCACGCGAAGTCGAGGACGGGCACCCATCCCCAGGCTGTGGACACCTCCCGGTCCTCCTTGGTGTCCGCGAGGTAGACGTCCCCGCAGAAGAGGTCGTGCCGCAGCGCGTGCACGTCCGCCCGCCGGTAGTCGGTCTGCGGGGGGTCGGGGAAGCGCCGGGAGAGGGAGTAGCCGATGTCGAGCACGCACCGATGGTGTCACGGCCCCGGCGTCCTCGTACGCCACCGGTGCGGCGGACCGTCGCCGACCGGTGCGCCGGCCGTCGCCGTGCGCCACGGGCGGGTCGGGCCGTCCTCGTACGGCCCGCGCGTCAGGCGCGGTGGACCGCCCGGGCGACCCTCGGGCCCAGCCAGCGCTTGAGGCGGCGCAGGGCCTCCAGGCGGCCGGCGGCGCGGTCGATCCGGTAGTAGAGCTGCGGGGGGACGTACGGCAGCAGGGGGGAGTGGCGCTGGCCGAGGAGGGCGAACATCCGGTCCGGCTCCAGGCCCATGTAGCGGGGCAGGTTCTCGTACCACTGGGCGCTGAGGCGTGCCGCGCTCTGGGCGGAGACGAGTTCGCCGCGGCGCCGCCTGCCGTAGGAGGCGAGGGCCGCGTCGAGGGCGGCCGGGTCGGCGGGGCGGGTGCGGAGCGCGTCGGCGAGGGCGAGGGCGTCCTCCAGGGCGAGGGTGGTGCCGGCGCCGATCGAGTAGTGGGTGGTGTGGGCGGCGTCGCCGAGGAGGACGGTCCGGCCGCGGTGCCAGTTCCTGGTGGTGAGGGTGCGGAAGCGGAGCCACTGGGCGGGTTCGGCGCCCCGGTCACGGCCGATCAGCTCGTGTCCGTCGAGCAGGTCGTGGAAGAGCTTCTCCAGGAGCGCCAGGCAGTCGCCCTCGCCCATGGTGTCCAGGCCGAGGCCGGTCCAGGTGCCGGGCGCGCACTCGACGACGCAGGTGGAGCGCTCGCCGCTGAAGCCGTAGGCGTAGCACCAGATCCAGCCGTGCTCGGTCTCCTTGAACGCGAAGCTGAAGGAGTCGAAGACCTTGCTGGTGCCGAGCCAGATGTAGGGGTTGCGGCCGGTCGTGAAAGCGGTGCCGTGGTGCCCGGGGTGGGCCTCGCGCAGGACGCTGTGCACGCCGTCGGCGGCGACGACCAGATCGGCGTCGGCCAGCTCGGGCGCGTCCGGGCCGTCGATCGGGTGCTCGTACGCGACCTCGACGCCGAGTTCGGCGGCCCGGTCGGCGAGCAGGCCCAGCATGCGGCGGCGGCCGATGCCGAAGCCCGCGTCGCCGCGGTGCACGGTCCGCTCGTCGCGGACGATCGCGAGCCCGTCGGTCCAGGTGACCGAGGCGTCGGCGACCGCGGCGGCGGACTCCGGGTCGCCGGCCCGCAGCTTGTCGAGGAGCCCGGCCCAGTAGGTGACGCCCCAGCCGTAGGTGGAGCCGGCCGCGTTCCGCTCGTACACGGCGATCTCGTGCGACGGGTCCTGGCGCTTGAGCAGGATCGAGAGGTAGAGGCCGGCGGGCCCGCCACCGACGACGGCGATCTTCACACGTGCTCCCCGAAGGCGTGACGCTGTGCACTGGAACGACAGCGCACGGTAGCAGCCTCAGGGGAGCAGGCGCTGTTCCTTCGCGACCGCCACGGCGCCGGCCCGCGTGTCGACGCCGAGCTTGGCGTAGATGCGGCCCAGGTGGGTCTTGACGGTGGCCTCGCTGATGAAGAGGGCGCGGGCGATCTCCTTGTTCCCGAGGCCGTGCGCCAGCTGCCCGAGGATGTCCCGCTCCCGGTCGGTGAGGGACGGGCCCGCCGCACCCCGCATCCGGTCCATGACCCGGCTCGCGACCGGCGGGGAGAGGGCCGTGCGGCCCTGGGCGGCGGAGTGGATCGCCGCGAACAGCTCCTCCGGCCGCTCGGCCTTCAGGAGGTAGCCGGTGGCGCCCGCCTCGATGGCCCGGGTGATGTCGGCGTCGGTGTCGTAGGTGGTGAGGACGAGGACGTGGACGCCGGTCGGCGCGATCCTGCGGGTCGCCTCCACCCCGTCGATGCCGGGGCCCAGCTGGAGGTCCATCAGGACCACGTCCGGCTTCAGCTTCGCGGCCATCGCGACGGCCTCCTCGCCGCTGCCGGCCTCCCCGACGACCTCGATGTCGGGGGTGGAGCCGAGGAGGGCGAGCAGCCCGGCGCGGACGACGACGTGGTCGTCGCACAGGAGGATGCGTACGGTCACGGGCGGGCCTCCGCGGGGGGTGCCAGGGGGATGGCGGCGGAGAGCACCGTGCCCTCGCCGGGGGTCGACTCCACCGTAAGGGTGCCGCCCAGCTGCTGGGCGCGCACGCGCATGGCGGGCAGGCCGTGGCCGCGGACGCCCTCGTCGGCGCGGGGGGCGGCCGGGTCGAAGCCGCTGCCGTCGTCGGCGACGTCGAGGACGACCTGGTCGTCGAGGTAGGTGAGGGTGAGCGCGGCGGAGGTGGCGGCGGCGTGCTCGCGGATGTTGGCGAGCGCGCCCTGCGCGATCCGCAGCAGCGCCGACTGGGCGCGGTCCGGCAGCGGCACCGGCGTGCCGTCGACCCGGAAGGCGGCCGACTCGCGCGAGGCGAGCCCGCGCAGGGCCTGCTCCAGGCCGCCGCCCTCGGCGAGGTCGGCGGGGGCCAGGTCGTGGACGAAGCGGCGGGCCTCGGCGAGGTTCCGTTCGGCGATCGACTCGGCGGTCCGCACGTGCCGGCGGGCGGTGCCCGGATCGGTGTCCCAGGTGCGGTCGGCGGCCTGGAGCAGCATCTGCTGGCTCGACAGGCCCTGGGCGAGGGTGTCGTGGATCTCCATGGAGAGCCGCTGCCGCTCGGCGAGGGTGCCCTCGCGGCGCTCGATCGCGGCGAGTTCGCGGCGGGTGCGGATCAGGTCGTCGATGAGGGCCCGCTGCCGGGCCGCCTGCCGGTCGGCGTGGACGAAGACGCCGGTGGCGATCGCGGCGACGGCCGGCGGGGCGACGATCAGGTTGGGGTCCCAGCCGCCGTGCGAGAGCTGCACCTGCGCGAAGACGACGAAGGCGGTGAGGAGGGCGACGAGGACGATCGCGGCCCTCGCCGGCAGGGTGCGCAGGCCGGTGTAGAAGAGCGGGACCGCGCACCAGGCGAAGCTGGGCGCGAGGACGACGAGCAGCACCCACACGGCGACGACCGTGCACAGCCAGGCGATCCGGCGCGGGGTGGCGCGGGTGCCGAGGACCGGGCCGAGCAGGTAGAGGGCGGCGAGCGCGCCGCTGAGGGCGATGATCCAGGGGCTGCGGTCCTCCCACTCGTGGCGCAGCAGGAACCGCGCGAGGGAGGCGCCGAGCAGCAGGAAGAACGCCACGTGCATGACGCGCGCGAGCCAGCCGGCGTCCGGGTCGTGGGCCCGGCCGCGCGGGTCGGGGCCGTACGCCGCGTCGGGGCCGTAGGCCGTACCGGAGTCGTACGGGGCGCCGGAGCCGTACGCGACCTCCGCGGGCTCCTGGGGCTCCCGGGGCTCCCGGGGCTGCGGGCTGTGCGGCGCGTGCCGCGCGTGCCGGCCGGTCCGGTCCACCGTCTCGCCTCCTTCGCGGTCCCTCCACCCGGGCGCCGGTCCGGTGCGACCGTGCTGACCTGGGTCTACGTATCCATGCTGACCCGCGGGGACCACACCGGCATCAGCCGATCGGCTGACCCGGGCATCGTCCGGTGCGCGCCGGGAGGGCAGCCGGACCGTGGACCGTACGGTGCCGGACACGGACCCAGGATGGAGGCAGAGCGAAGGAGACACCCTCCCGGAGGCCGCCCGACCGGCCCCGTCGAGGACTCCTCACCGCCCTCGTCGACGCCCTCCTCCACCGGACCGGTCAGGTCCGCCACGACCTCCTCGGGAGCCCACCATGAAGAAGAAGCTCGTTCTCGGTGCCACCGCCGCCGCCCTCCTGACCGCCGGCACCTTCGGCGCCGTCTCGGCGAACGCGACCGCCCCGGCCGCCGCCCCCGCCGCCGTCGCCAAGGCCGACGCCGACCGTGGCAACCTGCGCCAGACCACCCACCTCACCATCGACGCCGCCACCGACGCCGCCGAGGCCGTCCTGGAGGCCGCCGAGAAGGAGAACCAGCGCGTCTCCGTGGCCGTGGTCGACCGCAACGGCAACACCATCGTCACCCTGCGCGGCGACGGCGCCGGCCCGCAGTCCTACGAGTCGGCGGTCCGCAAGGCGTTCACGGCCGTCTCCTGGAACGCCCCGACCTCCGAGCTCGCCAAGCGCCTGGAGCAGGCCCCGAACCTGAAGGACATCCCCGGCACCCTCTTCCTCGGCGGCGGCGCCCCCGTCACCGCCAACGGCGGCCCGATCGCCGGCATCGGCGTGGCCGGCGCCCCCTCCGGCGACCTGGACGAGAAGTTCGCCCGCGCCGGTGTCGCCGAGCTCGCGAAGTAACCCCCGCGGGGTGTTCCCCCGGGAACCCACAGGCCGGTGAAGGCGCCCGGCTGAACCCACAGACCGGTGAAGGCGCCCGGCTCCCCCCGGCGGGCGCCTTCACCGTCACCTTCTGTCCGGCTTGTCTAGGATCCTTATGTGACGTATGCGAAGCGCGTGAAGCGCGGGACGTACCTGACCGAGGCGATCGAGGCGGGCCGGACCGGACGGTCCCCCGGGGCCGCCGCCGTCACGGTGGCGGCCCTCGCCGCGCTCGCCCTCCTCGCCGGCGGCTGCACCCCGGCGGCCGGAGGGGTGCGGGGCACGCCCGGCGCGTCCGGGGTCCAGGACCCGTACTTCCCCCGGCTCGGCAACGGCGGCTACGACGTCACCCACTACGCCCTCGACCTCGCCTTCGACCCGGCCGCCGGCCGCCTCGACGGCACCGCGCGGATCACCGCCCGCGCCACCCAGGACCTCTCCGCGTTCAACCTCGACCTCGCCGGCCTCACCGTGGCGGAGGCGACCGTCGACGGCGCGCCCGCCTCCGCCAACAGGGCCGGCGACGAGCTGACCCTCCGCCCCCGCGACGAACTGCGCCGGGGCGACGAGTTCACCGTCACCGTCGGCTACTCCGGGGTGCCCGAGCCGCTCACCGACCCCGACGGCTCGACCGAGGGCTGGATGAACACCACCGACGGGGCCGTCGCGGTCGGCGAACCGGCCGGCTCCATGACCTGGTTCCCCGGCAACCACCACCCCTCCGACAAGGCGTCCTACGAGATCGCGCTGACCGCCCCCACCCGCCTGTCCGCCCTCTCCAACGGCGTCAAGGTCTCCGCCGACCCCGTCTCCGGCGACCGCACCCGCACGGTCTGGCGCCAGACCGAACCGATGGCGAGCTACCTCGCCACCGTGATGATCGGCCGGTACGAGACCACCACCGGCACCGCGCTCGGCGACATCTCCGTCGTCACCGCCGTCGACCCCTCGCTCTCCGCCGCCACCGCCGCGCTCCGCGCCGAACTGCCCGCGCTCCTCGCCGACCAGCGGGAACGCTACGGCCCGTACCCCTTCGGCGCGGCCGGCGCCGTCGTCACCGCCGACGGCCTCCTCGGCTACGCCCTGGAGACCCAGACCCGGCCCGTCTTCCCGGCCTCCTCCTTCGACCGGCCGACCCTCGTCCACGAACTGGCCCACCAGTGGTTCGGGAACTCCGTCACCCCCGAGAGCTGGCAGGACATCTGGCTGAACGAGGGCTTCGCCACCTACGCCGAGTGGCTGTACGCGGAGGACCACGACGGCGTCCCGGCCCGGAGCAGCTTCGAGGACGCCTTCGCCCAGGACGCCAACTGGGCCTTCCCGCCCGCCGATCCGCCCGCCGCCGAGAACCTCTTCGGCCCGCCCGTCTACCAGCGCGGCGCGATGGTCCTGCACAAGGTGCGGGAGACGGTCGGCGACAAGGTCTTCGACGAGATCCTCCAGGGCTGGCCCACCAAGTACCGCCACGCGAACGCGTCGACGGAGGACTTCACGGCGTACGTGGAGAGCGTGGCGGGGGAGGGCCTGAAGGAGGAGCTCGCCGGACTGTGGAAGGTCTGGCTGTACGGCGACGGGAAGCCGGCCGAGCCGTAGCGGTGGGCGGGCCGGTACGGCCAAGTGCCTCGTAAGGCCGAGCGCCTCGTACGGCTGCCGAATTCTCCGTAATGTCTCGTACAACCATGCGATGTTCTCGCGAGTCTGACGGCATGACACTTTCGTGCCGGATCTTCCGGATCTTCTCGTGGGGGTTCACCTTGCAGTCGCGCACCACACGCTTCGCCACCGCCCTCGCGGTCACCCTCGCGGTGGTCACGGGAGCCGGGGCAGCCGCCCCGGCCGCCTTCGCCGCCACTCAGGTCACCACCGTGGCCGACGCGGAGCAGGCGGCCGCCCTGAGGATCGACCGGGTCGAGATCCCCGCGGCCGTGAACCTCGACCAGGTCCTCGAGGGTGAGGTGGACATGGGATGGGTTCTGTCGACCCGCGACGCCTCACTGAAGATCACGATCACGCACGTGGCCACGGGCAAGACGCTGTCCAGGAACGCGGGGACCCGTGACTCCGGCCTACGCTTCTCCCTCCGCTGGTTCGGCGAGATCACCGGGGGCCTGGACGGGCCGAACGGCGAGTACGTCGTGGAGGCCGTGGCGAGGCTCCTCGACGGCACCGGCGAGCCGGTCACCGCGAAGAGCCGGATCAAGGTGACCCGCGACGCCAACCCGCACGACTACACGGACAACGGCGCCACCGACGTCCTCGCGAGGGACGCCTCCGGCGTGCTGTGGCGCGTCGAGATGGACAACCGGCCCGACGAGTGGTGGTACGGGGCCGCCGGACACACCAAGGCCCTTGGACGCTCCAGGATCGGCGGCGGCTGGAACGCGTACAAGCACATCGAGGCCGTCGGGAACATCGCGGGCGGCAAGAACCCCGACCTGCTCGCGGTCGACGCCCACGGCGTGCTCTGGCAGTACCTCGGCAGGGGCGACGGCACGTTCACGACCCGCATCCGGGTCGGCGGCGGCTGGGGGGTCTACAGCAGGATCACCGGCGGTTCGGACCTCGACCGCGACGGCCGTCCGGACCTCGTCGCGGCGGACACCCGGGGCGTGCTGTGGTTCTACAAGGGCACGGGTTCCGCCTCCGCCCCCTTCGCGGGCCGTGTGCGCATCGGTGGCGGCTGGGGCATCTACAACCACATCGTCGCCGTGGGGAACGTCTCAGGGACGGCCGACGGCGACCTGGTCGCCCGCGACACGAGGGGCGCCCTGTGGCTGTACCGGGGCACGGGGCGCGGCACCTTCTCCGCCCCCCAGCGGGTCGGTGGCAGCTGGGGCCGCTACCGCCAGATCATCGGCGCCGGCGACCTCGACAACGACGGGCACGGGGACATGATCGGGTACGGACCGGGCGTGACCGTCTTCAACTCGCACCCCGCCCACGACTCGCGCGATGACATTCCCCTCTTCAGCAACTCGCCCACGGAGCTGTTCGTCGGCGAGGAATCCAAGTTCACCGACCTGTCCTGACAGACGGTGGCGTGGGGCGGCGGCGCCGTCAGGTGAGGCTCTTGCGCATCACCACGCACGGGCGGCCGTGGTCCAGGTCAGGGCGGCGGGCGATCTCCTCGTAGCCCTGGGAGGTCCAGAAGGCCAGCGCCTCGGGGTTGTTCTCCAGGACCGCGAGGCGCAGGCCCGTGCGGCCCTCGATGCGGAAATGGTTCTCGACGTACGCCGCGAGGCAGCGGCCGTGGCCCGCGCGGTGTTCCTCGGCGTGGACCAGGAGCAGGCCGAGCCAGGGGTCCGGGTCGGCCTGGTCGGGGTGGTGGGCGAGGGTGACGGCCACGGCGACGAGCCGCCCCTCGGAGCGGGCGAGCAGCACCTCGGCGCCCGGCTGGGCCAGTTCGTCGGCGAGGGCGGTGGCGACCTGCTCGGGCCGGATGTCGTCCGGGTCCGGGAAATCGCCGCTGAGCTGCTGGAACGCCCGGTTCGACGCGTACAGCGCGGTGAGTTCGGTGAGCAGCGGCCCGGGCAGCGCGGCGCCGTCCTCCAGGGCCCTGGGCGCGAGGGTCTCGACGATCACGCGGCAAGGGTAGAGCCCCGGCGGTCGGGAGACCGGCCGGGGCTCGGGGGATCACCTGGGGAGCGTCAGAGGTTCACGCCGAAGTCGCGGGCGATGCCCTCCAGGCCGGAGGCGTAGCCCTGGCCGACCGCGCGGAACTTCCACTCGGCGCCGTTGCGGTACAGCTCGCCGAAGACCATGGCGGTCTCGACGGCGGCGTCCTCGGAGAGGTCGTAGCGGGCGATCTCGGCGCCACCGGCCTGGTTCACGATGCGGATGTACGCGTTGCGGACCTGGCCGAAGTTCTGCGAGCGGGAGACCGCGTCGTAGATGGAGACCGGGAAGACGATCTTGTCGACGGTGGCCGGGAGGCCCGCCAGGTTGACGTTGATCTGCTCGTCGTCGCCGCCGCCCTCGCCGGTGCGGTTGTCACCCGTGTGGACGATGGTCTGGTCCGGGGTCGACTTGTTGTTGAAGAAGACGAAGTGGGCGTCCGAGGCGACCTTGCCGGCGGCGTCCACGCCGATCGCGGAGGCGTCCAGGTCGAAGTCGGTGCCGGTCGTCGTGCGGACGTCCCAGCCCAGGCCCACGGTGACGGCCGTCAGACCCGGCGCCTCCTTGGTGAGGGAGACGTTGCCGCCCTTGGAGAGGCTCACTGCCATGGGAAGTCCCTTTCATCGTGGTTCACACGCTGTCTTCGCCCGGAGAAACGCCGCAGACCGCCCGTCGGTTCCCGGAGGCGTGAAAACAGGATGACGGTCGGGGCCCGCCGCGGCGAACATGGACACATGTCAGGTCCGTATCAGATCCGCGGCTCCGTCTCGCTTCCCGAGGCCGAGCTCCAGTGGCGTTTCTCGCGCTCCTCGGGTCCCGGCGGCCAGCACGTCAACACCTCCGACTCGCGCGTCGAGCTGCTCTTCGACCTCGCCGCGACCGAGGCGCTGCCCAAGGTGTGGAAGTCCCGCGCCCTGGAACGGCTCGCCTCCCGGCTGGTGGACGGCGTGCTGACCGTACGGGCCTCGGAGCACCGCTCCCAGTGGCGCAACCGCGAGACGGCCGCCGTCCGCCTCGCCGCGCTGCTCGCCGAGGCGACGGCCCCGCCGCCGAAGCCCCGCAGGGCCACCCGCATCCCGCGCGGCATCAACGAGCGCCGGCTGCGGGAGAAGAAGCAGCGCGCCGAGACCAAGCGCGGCCGACAGGGCCGCGACTGGGGCTGACCGGGGGTCCGGGGCCCGCTCCCCGGGCGGGCTGCGGCGGGCACTACTCCGCGCGGGGCGTGGCGGGATCCGGGCGGCCTTCGGGGGCTGCCGGGGCCGTCAGCCCAGGCGGCGGTAGCGGCCGCGGAAGTACGCGAGGGGCTCCCCGTCCTGCGAGGGCGGGCCGACCGACAGGACGCGGCCGATCACCAGGGTGTGGTCGCCCGCCACCACCCGGCTCTCCGTGCGGCACTCCAGGGTGGTGAGCGCCCCGCCGAGCAGTGGTGCCCCGCTCACCTCGCCCCGCGTGTACGGCAGGTCGGCGAAGAGGAGGCGGTCCGAGACGCGGCCCTTCATCGCGAAGCGGCCGGCGACGTGCCGCTGGCTCTCGGCGAGCACGGACACCGCCCAGACCGGGACCTCGTCCAGCAGGTCGTCCATCCGGGAGCCGTTGCGCAGGCTGACCAGGACCAGCGGCGGGTCCAGCGAGACGGAGAGGAAGGCGGTGGCGGTCATGCCGACGTCCTCGCCGCGCGGGCCGTCGTCGGGGTCGTGCGCGGTCACCAGGACCACACCGGCCGCGAGGCGGGACATGGCCGCCCGGAACTCGTCGTCACTCACCCCCTCAGCATGAGGGATGGCGAGGTCGGTGACGGGCGGCGAGGGCGGGGTCTTCTGCAGCACACCGGAACGCTAGCCCCGGCCCCGACAGGGCCGCATCGGGCCCTGGGACCAGCCCGGCGCCCGGCCCGGGTCCTAGGACCCACACCCCGACCGCACCGCCCCCGGCCCGTACCCCCGCCCCGTACCGAGGCCGCAGGGTGCGCGTCGGTCATTCGCGACCCGCCGGATCTCGCCATGAAATGCTGTGACTTGAGTCACACAGGGCACTATTTGCTGACCCTGTGTACCGGCTGCGCAGCTCGCTGTGATTCAGTGGCAAAGACAGTACGCACGAAGCCGATGAGAACCCTGGAGTTGCTGTCGAGGTCTCGGGGAGAGCGAGCGATGGAGACCGAGTCGGAGCCTTACGTCCGTCTCTCGACCCTGCGGCAGCTGCATCAGGTCGTGGCGGACCTCAACACCGCCCGCAGCCTCGCGGACACCCTTCAGACCGTCGCCGACGGCGTCGTGGCCGGCCTCAACTACCAGCTGGCCTGCGTGAACCTGGTCCGACCCGACGGTGATCTCGTCGTCGCCGCCTTCGCCGGGGACCCCGCGGCCGAAGCCCTCATCACCGGCCGCGTCGGCTCCCGCGACGCCTGGGAGCGCCGGCTCACCATGGGTGTCCCCTGGGGCGCCCTGCGCTTCATCCCGCACACCGAGGGCTGGGTCCTGATGGACGACGACGTGCCCCAGTGGCACACCGACGGCCCCGCCCCCCGCTTCGAGGACGAGTGGCACCCCCACGACCGCCTCTACGCCCCCATGTACTCCCCCGGAGCCCGCCCCGCTCACCCGGGGGGACCCCCGGGCGCCGGCCGTGAACTCCTCGGCGTCATATCCGTCGACCGCCCGCGCAACGGCCGGCACCCGGGACCCTGGGGGCAGGAAGCCCTCCAGATGTACGCCTCCCAGTCGGCCATCGCGATCAGCAACGCCCGGCTCCGCTCCAACATGCAGCGCGCCCTGGTCCGCCTGGAGCGCGAGCAGCAGGCCCTCCGCGCCAGTGAGGAATCCTTCCGGCAGGCCTTCGAGTACGCCCCCTCCGGCATGGCCATCGCCGAACTCGGCGGCGACCAGCACGGCCGGCTGCTCCGCACCAACGACGCCCTCTGCCGGCTCCTCGGCCGCCCCGCCTCCGCGATGCGCCGCTACTCCTTCGCCGACCTCGTCCACCCCGAGGACATCGGCACCCTGCTCCGCACCTCCGCCGAGGGCGGCCGCGCCGAGCTGCGGCTCGGACGGCGCGACGGCACCTACGTCTGGGTGTCGCTGCGGAACTCGGTGGTCGCCGACACCGCCGACGGACCCCGCTTCCTCCTCACCCACGTCGAGGACATCGAGGAGCGGAAGCGGCACGAGCTCCAGCTCGCCCACCGCGCCTCCCACGACGCCCTCACCGGGCTGCCCAACAGCGCCGAGCTGCGCTCCCGGCTCTCCGCCCGGCTCTGCGAGCGCCCCGCGCACACCGGCTCCTTCCAGGGGCCCGGCCACGACGCGGGCTTCGGCCACGGCCCGGACCCGCTGCCCGTCGCGTACGAGGGCGGCTACGGGTACGACCACGAGCACGAGCACGGCTTCGGATTCGAGCCGGCCGGCGGCGGGGCGTACGACCACCACGTGCACACGGTCGCGCCGACCGGCGGCGACGTCGACGACGGCACCAAGGGGCTCGCCGTCCTCTTCTGCGACCTCGACGGCTTCAAGTCGATCAACGACCGTTTCGGGCACCACACCGGCGACGCCGTCCTCATCGAGGTGGCCCGGCGGCTCACGACGGGCGTCAGGGACGGTGACACCGTCGCCCGTCTGGGCGGTGACGAGTTCGTCGTCCTCGCCGACGGACTCGGTGCCGCCGACGCCGCCGACCTCGCCGTCCGGCTGCGGAACGCGATCATCCCGCCCATCCGGGTGGACGGCCGCGCGGTCCGTGTCGGGGCCAGTTTCGGCATCGGCTGGGCCGAATGCGGGATGACCGTGGAAGAGGTCCTGAACTCCGCCGACCAGCGGATGTACGTGGAGAAGCGGTCCCGCGCCAAGGTGCAGCGCCGGGCGGGCTGACCCTTCCCGGCACGGCCGGTTCATTCGTTCGGGGTAGGCTCGCCGGGTCGGCGACGGCTGGCGATCATGGAGAGGATGACCCGGATGGCTGCCGGTAACGACGGCGCGAACAAGCCCGAGGACGACGATCCGTTCGGCTACCTGTACGCGGACGGACAGGCGGCGGCCGGTCGCGCCCCGCAGGGCGGCGGCTACGGCTACCCAGGTCCCGCCCCCTCCCAGCCCGGCGTGCCCCGAACCTCGTACAACCAGGTCAGGACGGTCGGCGAGCGCCAGTACGGGCAGCAGCCCGCGCAGCCCTACGTGCCGCCGCAGCATCAGCAGCAGGCGCCGTACGGCCAGCCGCATCCGCAGTACGCGGCGCCGGAGACGTACCCCGGGAACGAGCGGACCCGCCAGGCCCCGATGCCGCCCCAGCGCGGCCGCGGCCCGAACACCAAGGGCCTGCTGATCGGCGCGGTCGCGGTCGTCGCGGTCGTCGTCGCCGGCATCACGGCGGCGATCATCGGCAACCAGGGCGAGAAGAAGGGGACCGACGCCGGCGGCAACACCGCCACCACGGCCCCGGCCCCGCCCAGCGAGGAGCCCACCGGCTCCGCCGACCCCACCGACGAGCCGACCGAGGCCCCCCTCCCCAAGCAGGACGCGGCCACCCTCACGCTGGGCGGCAGCGCCACCCTCGCCAAGGACGTCAAGGGCGCCGAGGGCGCCGACGGCGCCTACGTGGCGGGCTTCAACGCCCAGGGTTCGTCGGTCACCTGGAAGGCGAACATGCCCGAGGGCGGCAGCTACTCGCTCACGGTCCGGTACGCGATCCCCGCGGCCGACGCCAACGCCACGCTGACGATCAACGGCAAGGCGAACCCGTCGCCGCTCGGCCTGAAGAACTTCATCCACTCCACGGACACCAACCTGGAGAAGAACTGGCAGACCACCTGGGCGCCGGTCGAACTCCAGAAGGGCGACAACGAGATCAAGATCTCGTGCGAGGCCGGCAACCAGTGCGACGCGCTCCTCGACTGGGTCGAGGTCACCCCGCCGAAGAAGGGCTAGCCGGCCCCGGGCGCTCCTAGGCGCTCTCCTCCGTGACGCGGACCTGCGGAAGCAGGTCCGCGTGGCGTTTTTCGTCGTACTCGCCGGGGGCCGGGGAGGACGCCGCCAGGACGGCCGCCTGGGTCAGGCGGTCGGGCCAGGGGGTGTCGTCGACCAGGCCGGCGAGGAGGGCGGCGGCCACCGGGGCGCCGGCGGCCGTCGGGTCGGCGGGGGCCGGGTGCGTCGCGCGCCAGAGGCCGTCCGGGGTGGCGGCGAGCAGGCCGCCCGGGCCCAGCGAGGTGACGACCGCGTGGGCGCCGCGGCGGCGCGCGTCCTGGGTGGCGCGGCGCGGTTCGCGGGAGCCGGTGAGGCCGGCGAGTTCGTCGGCGTCGGGCTTCACCAGGTCGGGGCGGGCGGCGATGCCGCGGCGCAGCGGTTCGCCGCCGGTGTCGAGGAGGACCGGCACGCCGGCCGCGCGGGCCGTACGGACCAGCTCCGCGTACGCGCCGACGTGGACGCCCGGCGGGAGACTGCCGCAGAGCGCGACGGCCGCGGCCCCGTCGAGGAGGTCCGCGTACCGCTCGCGGAAGGCGGTCCACTCGGCGGAGGTGACGGCGGCGCCGGTCTCGTCGAACCGGGTGGTGCCCCCGGCGCGGGTGTCGACCACGGCGAGCGTGCGGCGGGTGGCCGCCTCGGTGGCGACGAACGCGTCGGTCAGCCGGGGGACGGGGGCGAGCAGGGCGCGGACCCTGTCGCCGGTCGGTCCGCCGGCGAAGCCGGTGACGACGGTCTCGTGGCCGAGGGCGGCGAGCACCCGGGCCACGTCGACGCCTCTGCCGCCGGGCCGCTCGGCGCCGTGGCCGACGCGGTGGCTGGTGTGCGGGACGAGGGCGGGGACCTCGTGGGTGAGGCCGAGCGCCGTGTTGAGGGTGACCGTGAGGATCACCTGTCCACCCCCGTACTTCCGGTAAGACCTGTGGAGACAGGCGCGATCATGCCAAAGGAACGGCGATCGGCCCAGCCCTCGGCCCGATCGCCGTCCCCTTTCGGCCTGATCAGGCGGTCTGCGGTACCCGGACGGGGATGCCCTGGGGGGCGACGATCCACTCGCCCTTGCGCATGACGCCCTTCACGTCGAAGTCGGCGTCGAGGACGACCATGTCGGCGTCCTTGCCGGGCTCCAGGGAGCCGACCCGGTCGTAGACGCCGAGGAGGCGGGCCGGGTTGGCGGAGATGGCCTGGACGACGGACTCGACGGGGAGGCCGTCGACGGTGGCGGCGCGCTTGAAGGCGCGGTCCAGGGTGAGGGTGGAGCCGGCGATGGAGCCGCCTTCGACGAGGCGGGCCACGCTGTCCTTCACCTCGACCTCCAGCGGGCCGAGCATGTAGCGCCCGTCGCCGAAGCCGGCCGCGTCCATGGCGTCGGTGATGAAGGCGACGCGCTCGGGGCCGGCGTGGTGGAAGGCGAGCTCCAGGGCGGCCGGGTGGAGGTGGGTGCCGTCGTTGATGAGCTCGACGGTGATCCGCTCGTCCTCCAGGAGCGCGGCGATCGGGCCGGGCGCGCGGTGGCCGAGGGCGGGCATCGCGTTGTACAGGTGGGTGGCGACGGTGGCGCCGGCGTCGATGGCCTCGACGGTCTGCTCGTAGCTGGCGTCGGTGTGGCCGATGGCGGCGATGACGCCGTGCTCGGCGAGGAGGCGTACGGAGTCGAGGCCGCCGGGCAGCTCGGTGGCGAGGGTGACCATCTTGGCCCGGCCGCGGGCGGCGTCGATCAGCTTGAGGACCTCGGCCGGGTGCGGGTCGCGCAGCAGGGTCTCGTCGTGGGCGCCCTTGCGGCACGGGGAGATGAACGGGCCCTCGAAGTGGAGGCCGGCGATCTCGCCCTGCTCGGCGAGCTCGGAGAGCAGCCCGGCCCGGGCGGTGAGGAAGTCCATGTCGCCGGTGACGAAGGAGGCGACGACGGTGGTGGTGCCGTGCAGCCGGTGGGTGTGGACGCCCTTGAGGACGTCCTCGACGGTGCCGGAGGTGAAGGAGGCGCCGCCGCCGCCGTGGTTGTGCATGTCGACGAAGCCGGGCACGAGCCAGTGGCCGGTGAGGTCCAGGACGGGGGCGTCCTCCGGGGCGGAGCCCGCGATCCGGCCGCCGTCGACGATCACGCGTCCGTTCTCGACGATCCCGGTGGGCAGCACGACGCGTGCGCCGGCGAGAACCTTGTGATCGGACATCAGGCGGAAACCTCCGGGTCGGTGGTGCGCTGGTCGGCGAGCAGGTCCCAGGCGAGGAGGCCCGCGCCCAGGCATCCGGCGGTGTCCCCGAGGGCCGCCGGGACGATGGCGGGCAGCTTCTGGAAGGTCACGCGTGCCTCCACCGCGGCCCGAAGGGGTGTGAACAAGGTTTCCCCGGCCTCGGCGAGACCGCCACCGATGACGAGGGTGCGCGGGTCCAGCAGGGTGAGGGCGGTGACCAGGCCGTCGGCGAGGGCGTCCACCGCGTCCTGCCAGACCTGCAGGGCTACGGGGTCGCCGGACTCGACCGCCTTGGCGCAGTCGGCGGCGTCCGCCTCGGGGTCGCCGGACGCCTCGGCCCAGGCGAGGGAGACGGCGGAGGCGGAGGCGTACCGCTCCAGGCAGCCGCGCTGGCCGCAGGCGCAGTCGGTGCCGCCGGGGCGGACGACGATGTGGCCGATCTCGCCGGCGTAGCCGTGGGCGCCGGCCTCGATGCGGTCGCCGATGCCGATGGCGCCGGCGATGCCGGTGCCGAGGGGCACGAAGAGGAAGCGGTCGGCGCCGTGGCCCGCGCCGATGCGGCCCTCGGCGAGGCCGCCGGTGCGGACGTCGTGGCCGAGGGCGACGGGGACGCCGTCGAGCCGGGCGCTGAGGAGGGCGCGCAGGGGGACGTCGCGCCAGCCGAGGTTGGCGGCGTAGACGGCGATGCCGTTCTCGGCGTCGACGATGCCGGGGACGGCGACCCCGGCGGCAGCGGCGGGCTCGCCGTACCGCTCCTGGCCGAGGGCGCGGAGCTCTTCGGCGAAGCCGAGGATGGTCTCCACCACGGCGTCGGGGCCGCGTCGGCGCCCGGTGGCGCGGCGGGCCTCGTGGAGCAGGGTGCCGTCCGCCCCGACGAGGGCGGCCTTCATGCCGGTGCCGCCCACATCCAGGGCGATGACGTGTCTCACGGAGAACAGTCTCGCCCGCGACCACCCAAAAGGTCTAGTCCACTGCCGAGGATTGTTGCGCTCGGATACAAATTCGGGCCCCAGGGTGTGGGGGGTTTGTGGCGAAGGTCCCCCCGGAGTTGCGGAAGTGATACCGGACTGGTGTAGACCTCTTGTTCGGGTATCGGAGAGACTTTCGGCCCTCACCCCGATGTACATGCAGCTCACTGCTGCTCAACGACGAGCAAAAGGTGGATGAAGCCGTGGAGCGGCGACGATTCCTTGGACTGACCGCGGCCGCCGCCGCACTGGGACTGACCGCCACGGTCGCGGGCTGCGGCACCCTCGGCGGTGACGGCGGGGACGTGACCCTGCGCCTGGTCGCCGCCGACTACGACCTCACCGGCGGCAACACCACCAATAAGTACTGGGACGACCTCGTCGCCGCCTTCCAGGCCGGCCACCCGGGGATCAAGGTCCAGGTCCAGGTCGAGTCCTGGGACGACGTCGACCGCAAGGTCGCCGAGATGGTGAAGGCCGGCCAGGCCCCCGACGTCGCCCAGATCGGCGCCTACGCCGACTACGCCGCCGCCGGGCAGCTCTACTCCGCCGACGAACTCCTCACCATCCCGGTGCAGGCCAACTTCGTCCCGGCGCTCGCCGAGGCCGGCGAGAACGGCCGCACCCAGTACGGGCTGCCGTTCGTCGCCTCCACCCGCCCCCTCTTCTACAACGCCGAGCTCTTCGAGAAGGCCGGCATCGAGGCGCCCACCACCTGGGACGAGCTCGCCGAGGCCGCGAGGAAGCTCAAGGACGAGGGCGTCCGCACCCCCTTCGCGCTCCCCCTCGGCCCGGAGGAGGCCCAGGCCGAGTCCCTGATGTGGCTGCTGGCCGGCGAGGGCGGCTGGACCGACGAGTCCGACCGGTACGCCATCGACTCCGAGGCCAACACCAGGACCTTCACCTGGCTGAAGGACAAGCTCGTCGCCCCCGGCCTCACCGGCCCCATCGCCCCCGGCAAGCTCAACCGCAAGGCCGCCTTCGCCGCCTTCGCGCGCGGCGAGGTCGGCATGCTCAACGGCCACCCCTCGCTCGTCCAGGAGGCCGCCAAGCAGGGCGTCAAGGTCGGCCAGGCCCCGCTGCCCGGCGTCGACGGCCCGGCCAAGGCCACCATGGGCGTCGCCGACTGGATCATGGGCTTCAAGCAGAACGGCCACCGCAAGGAGATCGGCACCTTCCTCGACTTCGTCTTCAGCGACGAGAACGTGCTGAAGTTCGCCGGCGACAACGACCTGCTGCCCGTCACCGTCAGCGCCTCCGCCCGCATGGAGACCGGGAGCGAGCACGCGGGGCTGCGCGAGTTCCTGAAGGCGCTGCCCACCGCCCAGCTCCCGCCCGTCGGCAAGACCTCCTGGGCCAAGGTCAGCGAGACCATCAAGCAGGAGATCGGCAAGGCCGTCACGCCCGCCGGCCGCCCCGACGACGTCCTCACCTCCATCGCCCGCACCGCGACGACGGCGGAGGCGGCCGAGTAATAGGTTGACCGTATGAGCGAAGAGACGGCGGACGGCGGCGGTCCGGGCCACGATGCCGGTCCGGGCGACGACGGCGGCCTCCGCGGGGAGGACGCCGGTCCGGGCCACGACAGCAGCCTCGGCGCAGAGGGCGACGGTCCCGCCGGAGGCGGTGGCCTCGGCGAGCGGGAGCGGGCCGTGCTCGCCGTCGAGCGCCGCTCCTGGCCCGGCCCCGGCGCCAAGGAGCGGGCCGTCCGCGAGGGCCTCGGCCTCTCGCCGACCCGCTACTACCAGCTCCTCAACGCCCTCCTCGACGACCCGCGCGCCCTCGCCCACGACCCCGTCACGGTCAACCGGCTGCGCCGGGTCCGCGAGGAGAAGCGGCGGAGGCGGTGAACCCGGCGGAGCCCGCTTCCACGGGTGAGTCCGGCCACGCTGACGGGCGCCGCCCGCGTCGGTAGGGTCGGCGGTATGGTCAGCAGCCTTCCGCACCCGGCCACACCCACCGGCCGCGACGGCCTGGACGCGCTCCTCGCGCGCCCCTCAGAGGCCGTCGTCGCCCTCGACTTCGACGGGACGCTCGCCGAGATCGTCCCCGACCCCGAGCAGGCCCGCGCCCACCCGGGCGCCGTCCCCGCGCTCGCCGCGCTCGCCCCGCACGTCGCCGCCGTCGTCATCGTGACCGGCCGCCCCGCCGGGGTCGCCGTCCGCCACGGCGGCCTCGCCGGTGTGCCCGGCCTCGGCCGGCTCACCGTCCTCGGCCACTACGGCGCCGAGCGCTGGGACGCCGCCACCGGCACCGTCACCGCCGCCGCCCCGCACCCCGGGGTCGCCTCGGTCCGGGCCGAACTCCCCGGCTTCCTCGACCGGCACGGCGCCTGGCCCGGCGTCTGGATCGAGGAGAAGGGGCGCGCGGTCGCCGTCCACACCCGCAGGGCCCGGGACCCGCAGGGCGCCTTCGAGGCCCTGAAGGGCCCGCTGGGCGACCTGGCCGCCGCACACGGCCTGGTCCTGGAGCCCGGCAGACTGGTCCTGGAACTGCGTCCCCCCGGCATGGACAAGGGGGTCGCGCTGGCGGAGTTCGTACGGGAGCGGGGCGCCGGGTCCGTGCTCTACGCGGGCGACGACCTGGGCGACCTGCCGGCCTTCGCCGCCGTGGAGAAGCTGCGCGGCGAGGGGCTGCCCGGCCTGCTGGTCTGCTCCGGCTCCTCCGAGGTCCCGGAACTCGCCGAGCGCGCCGACCTCGCGGTGAACGGCCCGGCGGGCGTGGTCGCCCTCCTCGCGGGGCTGGCCGAGGCGGTAGCGGTACGAGAGGACTGAACCCCCGCCGCACGGCCACCTCCCGCGCGCGGTGCCCGGGAGGACCCGGGCGGCCCCTCTCGTGCCCGCTCGGGGCGGATCGCTTTCGGATCGCTTTCGGATCGCTTGCGGGTCACTTGAGGAGCAGGTCCACCGTGCCCGTCAGGTCCTCCTTGCCGGTGCTCGTGGCGAGGAGGCGGCGCATCAGGTCGAACTGGGGGCGGATCAGCTCCGGGCTGACGCCCTGTTCCTCGGCGGTGGTCAGCAGGGTCTTCGCGCCGGCCACCTGCATCGCCAGGTTGGAGACCACGTCCGTGGTGAAATCGCCGCTCACCAGCTGGTGGGCCGTCTGCCCGACCGACGGGTCGACCATCGCCTTGATCCAGTCGCCGAGCAGCGGGGCGAACGCCACCGGGTCGATGTTCTCCCGCCGGATCAGGGCGAAGGCGTGCGTGGCCCCGGCGAACATCCCGTACATGGCGCTGAGCAGGGCCACGTCGTGCAGGGCCGCGAAGCCCGCGTCCTCGCCGACGTAGGTGGTGCCCACGGGCACCGCGAGGGTCGCCCGGTGCAGGTCGAACAGCTGCCGCGAGCCGCTGTAGAAGACGTAGCCGCCGGCCTCCGGGACCCCGACCATCGGCGGGACGGCCATGATGCCGCCGTCCAGGTAGCGCGCGCCGCGCTCCTCGGCCCACGCGGCGCGGGCCCGGGCCTCGGCGGGGGTGCCGGTGGTCAGGTTCACCAGGTCCTTGCCGGTCAGGTCGACGCCGTCCAGGGCGGTGCCCACCGAGGCGTCGTCGAGGAGACAGGCGATGACGAGGGTGCTCGCCGCCACCGCCTCGGCCGCGCTGTCCGCGACCTTCGCGCCCTCGGGGGCCAGCGCCTCCGCGCGGCCGGGGGTGCGGTTCCAGACGGTGAGCGGGTGCCCGGCGGCGAGCCAGGTGCGGGCGAGGGCGGTGCCCATCGCGCCGAGGCCGAGGAGGGTGACGGGGGTCTTCTGCGCGTTCGTCGAGGTCGTCGTGTTCATGGGTCCAGCCTGCGACCGGGCCGTTGAGCGCTCAAGTACCCACTTCGGAGTGGGTGGTTACCCTGAAGTGAGCGAGCAGGTCAGGAGGGTGAGGGATGGCGACGCCGAACCGGCCGGAGGCCGACGGGGAACACGTCTGCGGCATCGACACCGCGATGGCGGTGATCGGCGGCAAGTGGAAGGTGCTCATCCTCTGGGCCCTCCACGAGGGCACGGAGCGGCGCTTCGGCGAGCTGCGCCGGATGGTGCCGGGCATCACGGAGAAGGTCCTCGCCTCGCACCTGAGGGAGATGGAGGCGGACGGGATCGTCCGCCGCGTCTCCTACGAGGAGGTTCCGCCGCGCGTCGAGTACGCCCTCACCAAGGACGGCCTGCGCCTCAACGACGCCCTGGAACCGCTCGCGGCCTGGGGCCGCGAGCGGGGCGAGCGCGCCGCCGCCGACCGGCCCTAGGGCGTGTTTCGAAAGTCCCGCCTGCCCCGCGACGCCTGGCACGCACTCCCCCAGAGGGGGCACCCCCAGCCGCGTTGTCGGGGTCGTCCGAGTACGCCCGGTACGAGGACGACCCTCCGCCTTGCGATCGCACGCACCAGACGCCGCGGGGCCCGCCCTCCGGGCGGACGGCGCTACTTTCGAAACACGCCCTAGTCCGCCGGCTCCCGCAGGGCCGCGAGTTGGTCGAGGAACCAGCGCTGCGGGGGGAGGGCGGTGGCGGCGGCGGCCAGGCGCTTGGTGCGCTCGGACCGCTCGTCCGCCGGCATGCTCAGGGCCGTGTGGAGGGCCTCGGCGGTCGCCGAGACGTCGAAGGGGTCGACGGTGAGGGCGTCCTGGCCCAGCTCCCGGTGGGCGCCCGCGCCGGTCGACAGGACGAGCGCGCAGCCCGCGTCGGAGACCACGGGTATCTCCTTCGCCACCAGGTTCATGCCGTCCCTGACCGGGTTCACCAGGGCCACGTCCGCGAGGCGGTAGGCGGCGAGGGAGCGGGTGAAGTCGTCCTCGACGGAGACCAGCACCGGCTGCCAGTCCGGCGTGCCGAACTCCTCGTTGATCTCCTGGGCCAGCGCCTCGACGGAGGCCGTGTACGCCCGGTACGTCTCCAGGTCCTGCCGGGAGGGGTAGGCGGAGGCCAGGTGGACGACCTCCTCGCGCCACTCCGGGTGCGTGACGAGGAGCTCCCGGTAGGCCAGCAGGCCGCGCAGGATGTTCTTGGACAGCTCGGTGCGGTCGACGCGGACGATGGTCTTCCGGCCGCCGACCTCCTCGCGGAGCCGGGCCAGCCGGTCGTCCACCTCGGGCCGGTGGGCGAGCGCGCGCAGGTCGTCGCCGTCGACCCCGAGCGCGTACACCTGGACCCGGGTGCGGCCCTTGCCGACGCCGTGGCGGCGCCACTCCACCCCGCGCCAGGGGTCGCCGCTCGGCCAGACACCCTGGGCCGTGCCCGTGGCGTCGTCCCGCTGGGAGCAGCAGCTGATGAAGGACGAGGCCCATGACCAGGTGTGGAAACCGAGCTCGTCGGCGCCGAGCATGCCCCAGAGCAGCTCCTCGACGATGTCGTCCGGCACCATCCGCAGGTATGCCGACGACACCCACGGCGTGTGCGTGAAGTGGCCGATCCGCAGGTCGGGGCGGAGCTCGCGGAGCATGCCGGGCACGAGCGCCAGGTGGTAGTCCTGCACCAGGACCGCCGCGCCCTCGGCGGCCTCGGCGGCCAGGGCCTCGGCGAAGGCGCGGTTGTAGGCGCGGTACGCCTCCCAGCGGCGCCGGAAGGCGGCGTCGAAGACGGGCTCGCGGGGGATGTCGTACAGGTGGTGGTGGAGGAACCACAGCACCGAGTTGGCGATGCCGTTGTACGCGTCGGCGTACACCTCGGGGTCGATGTCCAGCATCCGCACGCCGGGCTCGGCGACGCCGCGCCGGACGGCCTCGCGGTCGCCGTCGCCGAGTGCCGCGCACACCCAGAGGCTGTCCTCGGAGTCCACGGCGCTCAGGCCGGACACGAGGCCGCCGCCGCCCCTGCGGGAGGAGAGCGCGCCGTCGTCACCGAGCGTGTACGAGACGGGCCCTCGGTTGGATGCCACCAGTACCGAAACCATGTGGCGAACCTAGCCCGTCACGTAAACGCTCAAACGTACGTATACGGTCGGCGGTCGGCCGGATACGCACGGCCGCCGGCGTCCTAACGGATCCGCCGGCCGCGCATCGCCGCCTTCGCGACCAGGCCCGTCGCCGCGAGGACCACCGCGAGCGCGCCGAGCAGCCACAGCCGCTCGCCGCCCCCGCCGGTCTCGGCCATCGAGCCGCCGCCCCCGCCGGTCCCGCCCGCGCCGCCGCCGTGCCCCGGTCCGGGAGCCGGGGCGACGGCGGTGGTCACGGAGGGCGAGGGGGCCGGGTCGGTGGGTTCCGCGGTGGGCCGCTTCGAGGGTCCGGCCCCCGGGGCGGCCGGGTCCGTGTCCCCGGCCGGCGTCGGGGTGGAGGGGGCCGCATCCCCGGACGGGGTCGGCGTGGACCGGGGCGGGGTGGACGGGGAAGGGGTGGACGGGGTTGACGGAGACGCGGACGGGGTGGACGGTGCCGGGTCCGGGAGCTCCACCGCCCGGGTCACCGCGCACGCCGGATCCTCGCTGCCCTCGCCGCCCCCGCCGCAGTTCGAGCGCGGCGAGCGCACCGCGACCGCGGTGCGGAGCTTCCCGTCGCCGGTGGCCGGGTCCCTCACCTTCACCGAGTACGTCAGGGTCACCGTCCTCCCGGCCGGGAGGGCACCGGTCCAGCCGATCCGCGGCTTCCCGTACGCCACCTCGCCGAGGTCCGCCTTCGCGTCGCCCGCGTAGTCGGCGTCGTCGAGGGCGCCGGTCAGGTCGTCGGCGAAGGAGACCGCCGGGTGGTCGATCCCGCTGACGTTCTTCGCGGTGATCGTGTACGTGAGGGTGTCGCCCGGCTTCACCGTGCGCGGCTTCGCCGTCCCGGTGACCTCCAGGTCCGGCACCGGCACCGAGAAGGCGAGGCCGGCGGGCACGTAGGTGTCGCCGCTGGTGGAGAAGGTCAGCTCCGCCGAGGTGGCGCCCGCCGGGACGGCGCCCTCCGGGACGTCGAACCGCTTCGCGTCGAGGGAGAGGTTGTCGGTCAGGTCCGGGGAGACCGCGCCGTCGTCCTCACCGGCGAAGAAGTTGTCGGTGGAGCCCGTGCGGGCCCCGGTGACGCTCTTCCCGCCCACCAGGAACCTGTCGCCGGGCGTGTTCCGGTCGCCCTCGTACGCCGTCACGCCCGCCCGCGCCCTGCCCGGGGAGCGGTGGAAGCCGTCCACCGTGACCGTCGTCGCGGGGGAGGCCGGGCGCTGGATCACGTGCCCGCCGTGGACGTGGACGCTGCGCCGCTCCGGCGCCTCCGCCGGGTCGGGGCCGGGGAAGCGGTGGACGACGGTCAGGGACCAGCCGGCGACGCAGCCCTTCCCTGCGGGCGCCCACACCCCGCCCACGCCGACCTCCACCGGCGCGCCCGTCCCCGAGACGCCCGCGAAGGCGGCGGTCACGTCGGACTCGCCCGTGTAGTAGTGCGGCCCGCCGATGTCGGGCGGGTCCACGACCATGCTGTCGATCGCGACCGGCACGGCCGCCCTCGCGCCGACCGTGAGCCGCGGGGTCGTCGTCGCCGGGTCCCCGGGAGAGGGGTCCGCATCGGCGCCGGAGCTGTCGCAGCGCTTCAGCGGCGCCCCGCTCGGGCCCCGGTAGGTGCCGTCGTTGCCGCCCCAGTAGAGCCGGGCGTAGGCCACCTCGGCGCCCTCGGGGATCCGGACCCGGGCGGTGCTGGAGCCGTAGGCGTCGCCGCCGCCGTCGGTGTCGGACCGGCGCATCACGAAGGTGTCGGCGGTGTCGGAGCCCTCGCCCCTCGTGGCGGCGGCGCACCGGGCGGCCAGGTCGGCGGGGGCCACCGGGCAGACCGTGACGGTGTTGCCGATCGTGCTGAAGTCCCCGTACAGGGACTCCTGGTACCGCTGCCCGAAGGGTTCGACGACGTCCGCGGCGGCCGGTCCGGCCGCCGCCGCGAGCGGGCCCGCGGCGAGCAGGCCCGCCGCGAGCACCCGGGCCACGCGGGAGGGGTGAGATCGTACGAATCGCATAAAAGGGCAATGTATGCAAAGCGTACGATTCTGGGGTGTTACGCCACGCGGCGGTGCGCGTACTCCGTGATCTCGGCCATCGGCGGACGCTCCTCGGTGTCCACCGCGTACGTCCGCGGCTCGAAGCCCGACGCGCCCCGCTCGAACTGGGTCAGCCGGGGGCGGACGAGCTGGCCCCGGGAGAGCCGCAGCTGCGCCGTCCGGTAGATCGCCGCCGCCATCCGGCCCAGCGCCTGCCCGTCCTGATGCCGGTGCTTGCGCACCCCCACGTCCACCTGCGCCAGCGCGTCCAGGCCCACCGTGTGCAGCGCGTCCACCAGGAGCCCCAGCTCCACTCCGTAACCGACCGGGAAGGGCAGCCGTTCGAGCAGCGAGCGCCGCGCCGCGTACTCCCCGCCCAGCGGCTGGACGAAGCCGGCCAGCCGCGGCCAGTGCAGATTGAGCAGCGGGCGGGCCACCAGTTCGGTCACCCGGCCGCCCTGACCAGGGGTGTCACCGAAGGGGCGGTCGTACATGGCCTTGACGAGGTCCACCTCCGGGTCGGTGAGCAGCGGGCCCACGATCCCGGTGACGAAGTCGGCCGAGAAGTCCCGCAGGTCCGCGTCGACGAAGCACACCACGTCCCCGCTGGTCACCATGAGTGACCGCCACAGCACCTCGCCCTTGCCCGGGACCGCCGGGATCCGGGGGAGTATGTCGTCCCGCGCGACCACCCGTGCGCCGGCCGCCGCCGCGACCTCGGCGGTGCGGTCCGTGGAACCCGAGTCGATCACCATCAGCTCGTCCACCAGCGGCACCGCGTCGGTCATCAGCTCGCGCCGGATCACGCTGACGATGTCCCCGACGGTCGCCTCCTCGTTGAGCGCGGGCAGCACCACGCTGACCGACGTCCCCCGTTTGGCGGCGAGCACCCGCTCCAGCGGCCGGTCGGACACGGACCAGGACCGCCGGGTCAGCCAGCGCTCCACTTCTTCCAGCAACGTGATCTCCATCTCGCGGATCGGACGACCGTCTCCACCTTCGAAGCCTTCGGTTACAGTCTTGAACAACGCGGACGCCCGATGCATGTCGGGGTGCCACCCGCGTCTCACAATCGAATACCGCTCATCCAGAGGGGCAGAGGGATACGGCCCGTTGAAGCCCCGGCAACCCTCCAGTCGGTTTGTCTTGCGCCAGCGAGGCCCCCGGCTAGGGAAGGTGCCAAATCCGTCTCGTGGCGAAATGCGCCATGAGGAAGATGAGGAGAAAGGGCCTCCCCTCCATGTCTGTACAGACTGCCGCTCCCGCCACCACCGTCGACCTCGGTCCCGCGTCCGGGCTTTCCTGCCGGGAGTGCGGAGAGGTCTTCGCCCTCGGCCCGATCTTCGCCTGTGAGCTGTGTTTCGGCCCTCTCGAAGTGGCCTACGACCTCCCGGCGAGCGACCCCGAGGAACTGCGCAAGCGGATCGAGGCCGGCCCCGCGAACATCTGGCGGTACGCGCCCCTGCTGCCCGTCCCGGCCGACGTCGCCGAGAAGCCGAACCTGAACCCCGGCTGGACCCCGCTGATCAAGGCCGACAACCTCGCCCGCGAGCTCGGCGTCGCCCCCGGCAAGCTCTTCGTCAAGGACGACTCCGGCAACCCGACCCACTCCTTCAAGGACCGGGTCGTCGCGCAGGCCATCGAGGCCGCCCGCGCCTTCGGCTTCACCACCCTCTCCTGCTCCTCCACCGGCAACCTGGCCGGCGCCGTCGGCGCCGCCGCCGCCCGCGCCGGCTTCCGCTCCTGCGTCTTCATCCCGCACGACCTGGAGCAGGGCAAGGTCGTCATGGCCGGTGTCTACGGCGGTGACCTGGTCGCCATCGAGGGCAACTACGACGACGTCAACCGCTTCTGCTCGGAGCTCATCGGCGACCCGCTCGGCGAGGGCTGGGGCTTCGTCAACGTCAACCTCCGCCCGTACTACGGCGAGGGCTCCAAGACGCTCGCGTACGAGATCTGCGAGCAGCTCGGCTGGGTCATCCCGGACCAGCTCGTCATCCCGATCGCCTCCGGCTCCCAGCTCACCAAGATCGACAAGGGGCTCCAGGAGCTCATCAAGCTGGGCCTGGTCGAGGACAAGCCGTACAAGATCTTCGGCGCCCAGGCCGAGGGCTGCTCGCCGGTCTCCGCCGCCTTCAAGGCCGGGCACGACGTGGTCCGCCCGCAGAAGCCGAACACCATCGCCAAGTCCCTCGCGATCGGCAACCCGGCCGACGGCCCCTACGTCCTCGACATCGCCCGCCGCACCGGCGGCGCCGTGGAGGACGTGAACGACGAGCAGGTCGTGGACGCGATCAAGCTGCTCGCCCGGACCGAGGGCGTCTTCGCGGAGACCGCGGGCGGCGTGACCGTCGGCGTGACGCGCAAGCTCGTCGAGAACGGCGTCATCGACCCGAACCTCACCACCGTCGTCCTCAACACCGGCGACGGCCTCAAGACCCTGGACGCCGTGGCCGACAGCTCTCAGGCGACCGCCACCATCCGCCCGAGCCTGGACGCGTTCCGCGACGCGGGCCTGGCCCACTGAAAGGTCCCGAAGACACCATGGCCGTGAACGTCCGCATCCCCACCATCCTCCGCACCTACACCGGCGGGCAGTCCGAGGTCGCCGCCGAGGGCGCGACCCTCGCCGAGGTCATCGCCGACCTGGAGAAGAACCACACTGGCATCGCCGCCCGCGTCCTGGACGACCAGGGCAAGCTGCGCCGCTTCGTGAACGTCTACGTGAACGACGACGACGTCCGCTTCGAGCAGGGCCTGGAGACCGCCACCCCGGACGGCGCGGGCGTCTCGATCATCCCCGCGGTCGCCGGCGGCTGCTGATCTCCCCGGGCTCGACCCGAGCCCTGCCCGTCCTCACTGAATTGCCCCTTCCGCGAGAGAAAGCGGAGGGGGCAATTCTGCATGGTTGAGCGCGGTAGAGTTGGGGAAGTCCCCTCCGCCGCTCATGCCAGGCGCATATGAGCCCGGCCCGGGACCTGACAAGAATGCGACAACCGGCGGCCGGAAAGCGCGCACACTCTGCCCCTTATGTGCCTTTCGCCCGGCCCGACTTGCCCCGCAATTCAAGTATTTCTTCCGGATTCCCCTTTCCGCTCCGCCGAGAATTCCCGGTGGATTGCCCTGTTGCAGAGGGCAGTTGGACAGATACATTCAGCGGCGGTCGACGCGTTCCGGCGCAGGTTCTGACCCGGGTTCGTGAAGTGCGGATCCGCTCAAGGGCCAGTACGTAATAGGGGAGTTAGGCATGGCTCAGGGCACCGTCAAGTGGTTCAACGCGGAGAAGGGCTACGGCTTCATCGCGGTCGACGGTGGTGCGGATGTTTTCGTCCACTACAGCGCCATCCAGATGGATGGGTACCGCAGCCTCGAAGAGGGCCAGCGAGTCGAGTTCGAGATCTCGCAGGGTCAGAAGGGTCCGCAGGCGGACATGGTCAAGGTGACCGCCTGAGGCGCGGCGCGATCGGCCACCGACGTCTCGTCGTCGAGGGGCCCGCATCCCCCGGGGGATGCGGGCCCCTCACGCGTTCCCGGACACCTGCCGCCGACGGGTCTGATCCTTGAGAGTCGCTTGCACTCGCATGGGTCGAGTGCTAATCATTGGCGTTAGCACTCGGAAGGTGAGAGTGCTACGAGGACCGGGCATGACGAGGCCGCCGGCCGTGTGGGGCAAGGAACCACGCGGAGTGCGGAGGCCGTCCGTCGCGGGCGTCGGCGCGGTCCTGGAGCGTTATCCACCCCATGTCCGGGAGGACCACTTCACATGGCCAAGATCATCGCGTTCGACGAGGAGGCCCGGCGCGGTCTCGAGCGCGGCATGAACCAGCTCGCTGACGCCGTCAAGGTCACCCTCGGCCCCAAGGGTCGCAACGTCGTCCTCGAGAAGAAGTGGGGCGCCCCCACGATCACCAACGATGGTGTCTCCATCGCCAAGGAGATCGAGCTCGAGGACCCGTACGAGAAGATCGGCGCCGAGCTGGTCAAGGAAGTCGCCAAGAAGACGGACGACGTCGCCGGCGACGGTACGACCACCGCCACCGTCCTCGCCCAGGCGCTCGTCCGCGAGGGCCTCCGCAACGTCGCCGCCGGTGCCAACCCGATGGCCCTCAAGCGCGGCATCGAGAAGGCCGTCGAGGCCGTCTCCGGCGCCCTGCTCGACCAGGCGAAGGAGGTCGAGACGAAGGAGCAGATCGCCTCCACCGCCTCCATCTCCGCCGCCGACACCCAGATCGGCGAGCTCATCGCCGAGGCCATGGACAAGGTCGGCAAGGAAGGCGTCATCACCGTCGAGGAGTCGCAGACCTTCGGTCTGGAGCTCGAGCTCACCGAGGGCATGCGCTTCGACAAGGGCTACATCTCGGCGTACTTCGCGACCGACATGGAGCGCATGGAGGCCGCGCTCGAGGACCCGTACATCCTCATCGTCAACTCCAAGATCTCCTCCGTGAAGGACCTCCTCCCGCTCCTGGAGAAGGTCATGCAGTCGGGCAAGCCGCTGCTGATCATCGCCGAGGACGTCGAGGGCGAGGCCCTGTCGACGCTGGTCGTCAACAAGATCCGCGGCACCTTCCGCTCCGTCGCGGTCAAGGCCCCGGGCTTCGGCGACCGCCGCAAGGCCATGCTCCAGGACATCGCCATCCTCACCGGCGGCACGGTCATCTCCGAGGAGGTCGGCCTCAAGCTGGAGTCGGCCGGTCTCGACCTGCTGGGCCGCGCCCGCAAGGTCGTCATCACCAAGGACGAGACCACCATCGTCGACGGTGCCGGTGACAGCGAGCAGGTCGCGGGCCGCGTGAACCAGATCCGCGCCGAGATCGAGAACAGCGACTCCGACTACGACCGCGAGAAGCTCCAGGAGCGCCTCGCGAAGCTCGCCGGCGGCGTGGCGGTCATCAAGGCCGGTGCCGCGACCGAGGTCGAGCTCAAGGAGCGCAAGCACCGCATCGAGGACGCCGTGCGCAACGCCAAGGCGGCCGTCGAGGAGGGCATCGTCGCCGGCGGCGGCGTGGCCCTGCTCCAGGCCTCCAGCGTCTTCGAGAAGCTGGAGCTGGACGGCGACGAGGCCACCGGTGCCGCGATCGTCAAGCTCGCCCTGGAGGCCCCGATCAAGCAGATCGCGGTCAACGCCGGCCTCGAGGGCGGCGTCGTGGTCGAGAAGGTCCGCAACCTCACCCCGGGTCACGGCCTCAACGCCGCGACCGGCGAGTACGTCGACCTGGTCGCCGAGGGCATCATCGACCCGGCCAAGGTGACGCGCTCCGCGCTGCAGAACGCCGCGTCGATCGCCGCGCTCTTCCTCACCACCGAGGCCGTCATCGCCGACAAGCCGGAGAAGACCGCCGCGCCGGCCGGCGGCGGCATGCCGGGCGGTGACATGGACTTCTGATCCCGAAGGGATCAGCGGTTCATCGCGGCGCGCGAGCTGATCGCGAGCTGAAAGCGAACGCCGAGGGCGGCACTCCCCAGCAGGGGGGTGCCGCCCTCGGCGCGTTCTCCCGGACGCTCAGACCACGGGCCGTACGAGGACCTCGGCGAGCGGCTCCCCGGTCCGCCGGGCCAGCGCGACGCGCGCCTTCACCTCGGCGAGCGTCCGCGGCCGGTAGCCGGGCCCGCACCCCTGACAGCAGCTCGTGTGGAACCGCACCCCCGCGTGCAGCAGCACCGACAGCACCCGCCACCCCTCGGTGTCGTTCCGCCGAGGAGGCTGGAAGGCCGACCCCACGCCGGTCATCGGCTCCCCGCACCGCGGACACTTCCGCTCGGCACCGTGCTCCCGCCCCTGCTTGTACGAGGCCCGGCAGGGCAGACAGACGTACGAGGTCCTGTGGATGCGCATGGGGGCAGGGTAGGTGCCGGGGCCGGACCACGCCCGCGATTTCGGCTCCAGGGCCGGACGGGCCTCCTCCGCTTCCCGTCTAGATTCGGCCAGTTGTACGATCACGCCAGCCGGCAGGTGGGGGCATCGGGCCGGCGCCCGCGCGAGACGTCGGTGGCCGTCGTGCCACGGTCCCGCGTGCCCCCGCGTCGTCTGCCGCCACCGACGATCCGCACGAGGGGACCCCTTCTTTGTCCGTACGAAGAACCGTCGCGCTCGCCCTGAGCGCGACCCTGGCTCTCACCGGCCTCGCGGCCGTCACCGCCCCGGCCGCGACGGCGGCCGACACGGCACCGTACGAGGTGACGGTCCCGGCTCCGGCCGACCCCGAGGCGCCGGTCTACGGAAGGGTCGTGGGTGCCGGAACCGGCGTGCAGGTGTCCGGCCCCCGGCAGGTCCGCTGGCACGGCCTGAGCGGCGGCCGCATCGCCTACGCGCCGAGCTGCGAACCGGAGGAGTGGTACGGGTCCGGGGACGTGTTCGTCTGCCGCGACTCCTGGGGCGGTGCCGCCACCGTCCACGACTTCGCGACCGGACGGACCTCCGAGCTGTACAACGAATCCGGCGAGGCGTGGGTGCCGGTCGTCGCCGGCCGGCACCTGGTCCGGTCCCAGGTCGGCTCCGACGGCGTCACCCTGCTCCTCCTCGGCTACGGAGAGAACGCCCCCGCCGACCGCGAGGTGCTCCTGCCGGGTGCCTCGTCGGCACCGCGGGTCCTCGCCCAGGACGGCACGAGCGCGGTCCTCGGCTACGACGTCGGCGAGGACAGGGCCGTCGGACTGATGGACTTCGCCACCGGGACGGTCACCCCCCTGCCGTACCCCGCGGCACGGTCCGCCGCGCTCGACGCGCGGCGCGTCGTCCTCGGGGGCACGACGGAGGCCGTCGTCCTCTCCCGCACCGACCCGGCCGCCCCCGGCCGCGTCCTCGCGCTCCCGGAGCCCGTCACGGACGGCACGGCGCAGCTCGACCTCGTGGGCGAGTGGCTCATCGGCCGGGCGGCGCTCCCCGTGTCGGACGAGAACGTCCGGAACACCGAGCTGTACGCCGTACCGCTGGCCGGCGGTGTCGCCCGTGACCTCGGCATCACCCTCCAGGGAGAGGAGCCGGCCGAGCGCGGGACGGACGGCGCGGTGTACGTGGTGGGCACGCCGGACGCAGGAGCGATCGGCGTGCAGCGCATCGCCCCCGGAGCCGACGGCGCGCCGGCCGCCAAGCGGTTCCTGGCCCTGACCGGGGCCTCCCCCCGTGAGAGCCTGACGCTGTCCCAGGGACGGCTCGTCGCGCAGACCGTCAACGCGGTCTCGGACCGGGTCCTCCAGGGATACGACCTCGCCCTGACGGGCACGCGCGCGGCGACCGCGCGGTGGAGCTGCGACTCCCTCGTCCCGGCCGCGAACTGCCCGCAGATCCTGCCCAGCGCGACCTACCCGCGCTGGTGGACGGACACCGGGGACGGCCGCCTGGTCACCCTGGAGAGCGCCGACCGTCCCGGCTGCGCGGACTGCGCGATCGCGGTACGCGTGACGACCCCGGGCAGCGGCGGCACCACGCGCGGCGTCGTGGTCCAGCACGCGAGCAAGCTGACGCCGGACACCCTCGTCCGTGCCTCCGGCCGCTACGTGCACTTCCACGCCGACGCCGGTGCGGTCCGCCGTTCCCTCGTCGTGGACATCGAGACCGGTGCCGTGCTCCGGGACTCCACGAACCTGAACCAGTCGCTGTGGGGCCGCCTGCTGTGGACCGGCTCCGCCACCGACGGCAAGGCCACCGCCGTCGACGTCCGCACGGGAGCGACCGTCGCGACCGCCGACCTCGGCACGAGCTGCGAGTTCAGCGGCATCGAGGTCGTCGGCCAGTGGATTCAGCGGCGGTGCGCCGACGACCCGGGCGCCGTGATCGTCCACGACCGGGAGAAGCGCCGGTCGGTGTGGACCCGGATCCCCGACGACGTCCGTCCCCGCCTCGGCGACGGGTTCCTCGCCTTCCCGGCCGCCTCCTGGGGTGAGGAGCTGTACGCGGTGGACGTCCGCTCCGGCACCGATCGGGAGCGGCCCCTCGGGGAACTGGCCGCCGACCGCAACGACTTCGATGGCCAGAGCTGGACCGTCGACCGCTTCGGCGGCGGCATCGCCTTCGTCGACACCTGGGAGTCCGTCCGCGTCACCGGGCTCGGCGGCGTCACCGGCCGCCTCGCCGCCATCGACGCCGACACCCCCGCCGCGAACATCAAGGCCGGTGCCTGGAAGCCGCGTTGGTGGCTCTCCAAGCCGGGTTCCTCCTGGACGCTGACGCTGAAGCACAAGATCAGCGGCAAGGTCGTGCGGACCCTCACCGGCGGTGAGGCGCGCGGGATCGTGGCCCCCTCGTGGGACGGAAAGGACACGGCCGGGAAGTACGTGCGGAACGGGGCGTACGCCTGGAGCCTGGCCGTGAGGCCCGCCGACGGGCACGGGGCGGATCTGACGGCCTCCGGGACCGTCGCCGTCTCCGGCGCTGCCGCCGTGTGGCGGGACATGGCCGGGGACGACGGGTTCGGCGATCTGCTGACGGTGGACGCCACCGGGGCGACGTCGCTGTACAGGGGGAACGGGACGGGCGCGCTGGCGGCCCGCACCGCAGGGGTCGGGAGCAAGTTCGCCGCCGGCACCCTCCTCACCCCCGCCGGTGACCTGAACGGCGACCGCTGCGCCGACGTGTACGCGCGGGTCGGGGACCAGCTGCGGGCGTACCGGCCGGGATGCGGGAAGGTCGTCACGGCCTCGTCGCCGTACACGCTCGTCGGGGCCGGGTGGGGTGCGTACGACGTCCTCACCTCGCCGGGTGACGTGAACGGCGACGGGTATCCGGACCTCGTCGCGCGGCAGGCGTCCAACGGGGACGTCTACTTCTACGGGGGGACCTCGACCCACACCCTCAAGGCGCGGGTGCGGATCGGGACCAACTGGAAGCTGTACAGGAAGCTCGTCGGGGCCGGGGACCTGAACGGCGACGGGCGGGGCGACCTGCTCGGGGTCGACGCCGCGGGTGTGCTGTGGCGGTACTACGGCACCGCGAGCGGTGGCGTCACCGCACGTGTGAAGGTCGGCGGCGGCTGGGGCGGGTACACCGCGCTCGTCGGCGTCGGCGACCTGTCCGGGGACGGGCGGGCGGATCTGCTCGCGCGGGACACGGCCGGGAAGCTGTGGCGGTACGCCTCGACCGGCGCCGGTGGGTACGGCGGCCGGGTGCTGATCGGCAGCGGTGGCTGGAACGGCTTCAAGGCTCTGTTCTAGGCACCTGGGCACCTGGGCACCGGCCCGTCCCCCGTTCGCCGTCGGCGCATTCCGTGCGCCGACGGCGAACTGCGTTCTCGGGGAGGCGGGTTCGGTGGTCGACTGGGGCGCATGGACATTCTGGTGCTCGGTGGTACGGCGTGGGTGGGACGTGAGGTGGCGCGGCGGGCGCTGGCGCGGGGGCACGCGGTGACGTGTCTGGCGCGGGGCGAGAGCGGGGAGGTCGCGGAGGGGGCCGAGCTGGTCGTCGCGGACCGGCGGGAGGCGGGGGCGTACGACGCGCTGGCCGGGCGCGACTGGGACGCCGTCGTCGAGGTGTCGTGGCAGCCGGGGTTCGTCCGGGGGGCGCTGGAAGCGCTCGCGGGGCGGGCCCGGCACTGGACGTACGTGTCGTCGGGCAACGTGTACGCCTCGCAGGCGGAGATCGGGGCGGACGAGTCCGCGGCGCTGATGGTGCCGACCGCACTCGACGAGGTCGGGCGGGAGCTGTACGGCGAGGCGAAGGCGGCCTGTGAGCTGGCGTCGGCCGCCGCGCTCGGGGAGCGGCTGCTGGTCGCACGGGCGGGGCTCATCGGCGGGCCCGGTGACGTCAGCGGCCGCACCGGCTACTGGGCGGCGCGGGCCGCGCGGGAGCCGGGGACGCCGATGCTGGTGCCGGACGAGCCGGAGCTGCCGACGCGGGTCATCGACGTGCGGGATCTGGTCGACTGGATCCTCGACTCGGCGGAGAAGGGCGTGGGCGGCGCCTACGACACCGTCGGGCCGAACATGCCGCTCGGGGAGTGGATCGCGCTCTCGCGGGAGCTGGCCGGGCACACGGGGGCCGTGGTGCCGGCCGGGTCGGCGTGGCTGCTGGAGCGGGGCGTCACGGAGTTCATGGGGCCCGAGTCGCTGCCGCTGTGGATCGTGGCCGAGGACTGGGGCGGCTTCCAGGCGCGGTCGGGTGCCGCTGCCGCCGCCGCGGGGCTGCGCCAGCGCCCCCGGGCCGAGGTGATCGCCGACACGCTGGCCTGGGAGCGCGAGCAGGGCCTCGACCGGGAGCGCCGGGCCGGGCTGAGCCCGGCGCGCGAGGCCGAACTGCTGGCCCTGCTGGCGGAGTAGCGGTCACACGGTCACACGGTCACAGGGCGACCAGGGCCGGGTCCTGGTCCGAGCGGCGCAGGGCGTCGGCGACGAAGCCGTTCCTCTTCAGCTCCTCGACGAGGGAGCGGAGGTACGCCACCGTCTCCGGCGCCCTGTCCTTCGTCGTGCCGACCGCCTGCCGGATCTCCATGAACCGGCCGTCGATCAGGCGGACTTCGGGGTGGGCGGCGACATAGGCCGCCATCGGCTGGCGGATGCCCGCGCCGGCCTCCAGGTCGAGCGTGCGGAAGACCTCGACGCCCTCCGCGCCCCGGACGACGGTGGCGTGGGCGAGGGAGCGGGTGAGGTGGAGGTCGTACGCGGAGCCCTGCTTGACGCCGACCCGGACACCGGGCACGTCCACGTCCTCGACGGTGGCGAGCGCCGAGTCGCGGGGGACCGCGTACACGCCCTCGATGACGACGTACGGGGCGGTGAAGGCGACCTCCTTCTCACGAGCCGGGTCCACGGCGAGGAAGCAGAGGTCGGCGCGGCCGTCGGCCATCGCCTCGAACGACTTGCGCGCGGCGTCGAAGCAGAGCGTCTCGACGGAGAGCCCGAGCCGCCGGCCGATCTCCCGTGCGAGGTCGACCGTGATGCCGGCGGGCGCCTCCGGCGTGCCCTGGGCGAGCACCGGGTTCCCGAGGTTGATGGAGGCGCGCAGGACCCCGGTGGGCGCGAGGTCGGCGGCGATCGCGGCGATGTCGTGGTGCGTGGTCGTCATGGTTGCGGAGTCTAGGCACCGTCAGGCGAGCCAGAGGGCGCTGTGGCGGTGCAGGGCGGGCGGGATGTCGACGATGTCGGCGGCGCCGGGGCCGAGCGGGCCGGGGCGGGGGCCGGGGGCGTCGGCGAGGCGGCGGGCGGTGGTGAGGCGGGCCCGGAGGGCCTGGCGGGCGCGGCGTTCGAGCCTGGCGGCCCCGTGGGCGACGGAGGCGTCGTGCTGGTAGCGGGGCAGGCGGTACACGCGCACGTGGCGGCGGACGCGTACGGGGCGGGGGCGGCGGCCGGCGCGTTCGGCGTCGGCGAGAGTGCGGGCGCTGTACCGGAGGTCGTACAGGACGACGGCACGGAAGAGCCCCCCTCCGGGTGTGTCCCATCGGTCGTGTCGCGGGTGGGAGAGGTGGTGTGCGGTGCGGGTCACGGAAGGGCTCCGTCCGTCGGTCACCGCCGGGGAGGTCCTGGCGGGCTAACGGAAGCCACGGGGCCCGCGCGTGACGCGTTTCCGGGCCGCGGGGTGGTGGGTGCGAGGGCGCATGAGCGGGAGCCTACGCGGAGGAATGGCCGGGTGTGGCCGAATTTCATGGGTCCCCGTCCGCATGTTTTCAGCCATGTGCACGTGCTTTCGGAGGTATTAATTCCATTCGGCGGTGATCCTTCCGGATGGCATTTTATCCGGCCTGACCTTGGGTTTCTCATATAGAGGACATGAAGATCAGAGTTGGTCTAGACATTTATTCCGGAAGGCGGGTAGGTTGCGGAACGCGAGTTCTCGTGAACGTTTGCACGACCCGAAATCCGTCTTCAGTTTGTGAGGGATCCTATGGTCAAGGCAATTGTCGGCATGGCGGACCGCGTGCTCGGTCGCGTTCTCCGCGAGGAGAGCGCCGAGGCGTACTGCGCCTGCCCCGCGGGCGGCAGCAGCTGGTGCTCCGGCTCCACGCTCTACGTCAAGGTCTGCTGTTCCTGGAACTGCGCGGCGGCGCCCACCTGCGTCACCAAGTCCTACCCGGGCGACTGCTGACACCGCTTTCCGCACCCTTCCGTGAAGCGCCCTCCCCGGTGCCGCCCCGCGCGGCCCGGGGAGGCTCCCGGCCCGGACCGTCCGACGGAGGAGAGCCCGTGACCGATTCCCTGATCCTCGCCTTCCGGTGCGTCGTGGCCGTCGTCCTCGCCGCCTCCGCGCTGGGCAAGGCGCGCGCCCCCCGGGAGTTCCGCGCGACCGTCCGGGAGATGCGGATCGTGCCGCTGGGCACGGTCGGCGCGATCGCCGTGGCGGTGCCCGTCCTGGAGGCGGCGCTCGCCGTCGCCGTCTGGTTCCCGGCCCTCACCACCTGGGCCTTCGCCCTCTCCTTCGGTCTGATCGCGGTCTTCACCGCGGCCCTGGTCTCGGTCCTCCGCCGGGGGATCGACACCTCCTGCTCCTGCTTCGGCGCCTCCCGCACCCGGGTCGGCCCCGCGCACCTCGTCCGGAACGCCGCCCTCCTGGGCGCGACCGCCACGGGGCTCGTCGCCTCCCTCGCCGCGGGCGGGCCGGCGTCCGTCCCGGTGCTCGGCGCCCTCGACTCCCTCGGCGTCGCCGGCGTCTTCACCGGCGTCCTCGGCGGGGTCTGCGTCAGCGCGCTCGTCCTCTCCACGGACCTGCTCGCCGACGTCTTCTCCGCCCCCGCCCCGGGAACCGGCCGGCGGACCTCCTGAAGACGAGGCCGTACGAAGCCGTACGAGGCCCCGGCGGCGCACCCCGACGGCGCCCACCCTCCCGCATCCGCCGAGAACCCAAGCGAGGCCCTTTCCATGCTTGTCGCCGCCGTCGTCCTGATCGGCTGTCTCTCCGTCTTCAACCTCTTCCTGCTGCTCGCCCTCGCGCGCCGGACCTCCGCGTCCGCCGGGAATTCCGGTGAATACGTGTCCGACGCTCCCGAGAACACGCTCCCCGACGGTTCCCCGGTCCCCGAATTCCGGACCACCACACATTCCGGCGAGGAGATCGACCGGAATTCCGTCGCGCCCGGATCCGTCATCGGATTCCTCTCCACGACGTGCACGCCGTGCGTCGAGCAGGCGCCGGAATTCGCCGCCCTGGCGAAGGACTTCCCGGGTGGCCGGGATCATGTGCTCGTCTTCCTCAAGGGCGGCGGTCCCGAGCGGCAGCGGATGATCGATCTGCTCGATCCGGTCGCCCGGGTCGTCACCGAGGCCGCCGGCTCCCACGGCGCCTCGGCCTCCTTCGGCATCGTCCGCTGGCCCAGCTACCTCGACGTCGACGCCGAGGGACGCGTCAGCGACCGCGGCCAGGTCGCCGCCGCACCGACGGCGTCCGCCCACTCGTGAACGCCCCCGCACCCGAAGGCCCGACATCGAGCGGCCCGGCACCCGAAGGGCCCGCCCCCACCGGCCGCAAGGACGTCGTCCGGGCCGGGCGGACCGCCGCCGGGCTCGCCTGGCGGGCCGGGCGCGGCGCGCTCCTGCTCTACCTGGCGGGAAGCGTCGTCGCCGGGCTGCTGCCCGCGGCCGCCGCGCTCCTCGTCCGCGAGCTGTTCGACGCGATCACCCAGCACCGGCCCACCGACGCCCTCGTCCGCGTCGCCGTCCTCCTGGTGGCGGTCAGCCTCGGCATCGCGCTCGTCCCCGCCGTCACCGACTTCCTCCGCGAGCAGCACGCCCGCCGCCTCCAGCTCACGGTGCAGGACGAGCTGTTCGAGCGGGTCAACCGGCTCCCCGGACTGCGGTACTTCGAGAACCCGGCCTTCCAGGACGAGCTGCGGCTCGCCCAGGAGGCCGGCTCCTCCGCCCCCGGCATGCTGATCGGCTCGGTCGTCGGCGGCGTGCAGGCGCTGGTGACCTTCCTCGGCTTCCTGGTCACGATCTGCGTCCTCAACCCGCTGCTCGGCGCGCTCACCGTCGTCATGGCGCTGCCCACCTTCCACACCCAGCTCACCGCGGGCCGCCGGCGGGCCGCCGTCATCCGGGACATCGTGGCGAACAGCCGCCGTCAGCTCTTCTACGCCGGCCTGCTGACCGACACCGACGCGGTGAAGGAGATCCGGCTCTTCGGACTCCAGGACCACTTCAAGGACCGGGCGCGGGCGGAGCTGGCCGTCGCGTCCGAGGCCGAGCGCCGCACCGAACTCCGTAACCTCGTCAGGGGAGTTCCATCGTCCGTCCTCGGCGTCGCCGTCTACGGCGTGGGGCTCGTCTGGGTCGTCGGGGCCGTCGGCCGGGGTGCGCTCTCCGTCGGCGACGTCTCCGTCTTCCTCGCCGCCACCGCCGCCATCCAGACCGGAGTCGGCCAGCTGGCGAACACCGGCAGCAACGCCTACCAGGCCCTGCTCACCTTCGTCTCCTACCGGGCCCTGCGCGACATGACCCCCGACCTGCGGCAGCTGGAGGGACCGGCCCGGGAGCCCGGCCCGCTGCGGTCCTCGATCACCTTCGAGAACGTCTGGTTCCGGTACGACGACACCTCGCCGTGGGTGCTGCGCGGGGTGGACCTGACGCTCACCGCGGGCGCGGCGACCGCGCTCGTCGGACTGAACGGCGCCGGCAAGAGCACCCTGGTGAAACTCCTCTGCCGGCTGTACGACCCCCCCGAGGGCCGCATCCTCTGGGACGGCACCGACATCCGCCGCTTCACGCCCGACGCGTACCGGCGCCGGATCGGCGTCGTCTTCCAGGACTACCGCCGGTACGACCTGACCGCGGGCGAGAACGTCGGCCTCGGGCGGCTCGACCGGGCCGGTGACACCGGCGCGGTCACCGGGGCGGCGCGGGCGGCCGGCATCCACGACCGGCTCACCCGCCTGCCCGCCGGGTACGACACCCTCCTCAGCCGGATCTTCGTCCCGGACGGGGAGCAGGCGGCTGCCTTCGGCGGCCAGTCGCTCTCCGGCGGCGAGTGGCAACGGGTGGCGGTGGCGCGGGCGTTCATGCGCGCCGACGCCGATCTGCTGATCCTCGACGAGCCCAGCGCCGGCCTGGACGCGGAGGCGGAGAAGGAGATCCACGACAGCCTGCGCACCCTGCGGGCCGGCGCGACCGGGGTGGTCATCTCGCACCGGCTGAGCGCCGTCCGCGACGCCGGGCACATCGTCGTCCTCGGCGACGGGCGGGTGGTCGAGGAGGGGACGCACGAGACGCTGATGGACGGGGGCGGCCGGTACGCGGAGCTGTTCACGCTCCAGGCGGACGGCTACCGTACCGACGCGCCGGACCCGGACCGGGCGCAGGTCCCGGACCCGGTGGCGTGAGGAGGACGACGTGTACGTGATCCTGGCCGCGGCCGCCGGCCCGCTGCTGCTCCTGGTGCTGCTGCGCCGCTTCCTGTCCCGGCTGCGGATCGACGGGCCGAGCATGATGCCGGCGCTGCGGGACGGGCAGCGGGTCCTCGTGCTGCGCAGCGGCGCGGCCCGGCTGCGCACCGGCCGGATCGTGCTCGTCGCCCCGCCGGAGGGGCTCGTGCGTCCCCGGCGGGGCGCGGCGCCGGCCGGGCGGCCGCCGCTGGTGGTGAAGCGGGTCGCCGCGCTCGCCGGGGAGCCGGTCCCGCCCGAGGTGTGCGCCGCGGCCGGCGTCCCGGAGGGCGCGCTGGTCCCGCCGGGCCGGTTCGCGCTGCTCGGCGACAACCCGGCCTTCAGCACGGACTCCCGCTACTGGGGCCTGCTGCCGGTGTCCAGCGTCGTCGGCGTGGTCCTCGACGGAGCCGCGTGACGGAGCCGCGTGACGGGTCGGCGGGCCGGGTGTCCTTCGGGAGGGGGTGCGCGGCTGTGGCCCTCGTCGCCCGGTCGAAGGGCCGGCCGGACTGACGGAGCCCCGTCCCCGCGACACGCGCGCGGGGACGGGGCCTCGTCCTTCGGAGCCGTACAGCTCCTTCGTCGTTCTCCCTCGTGCCGGACCGGCGGACCGTCAGACCTTCACGGGTTCCGGGGTGCCCGCCGTGCCGGCGGTGGGGCCGCCGGCGGCCACGGGCTCCGGCGGCGCCACCGCCTCCGTGTCCACGTCGAACTCCTCGATCAGCTCGCGGCTGAAGCCCCAGAAGTAGGTGGCGACGAAGCCGACGAGGTAGCCGACGAGCAGTCCGCCCGCGTAGATCGCGATCGTCTCGCCGAGGCCCTTGTTGCCGTCGAGGAGCGGGAAGAGCGCCCAGCCGGACGGGCCGATGGCGGTGGAGCCGACCTTGTCGCCCAGCATGTTGAAGAGGCCGATGAAGCCGCCGCCGAACGCGCCGCCGACGCAGGCCGTGATGAAGGGGCGGCCCAGCGGGAGGGAGACGCCGTAGATCAGCGGCTCGCCGACGCCGAGGAAGCCGGCCGGGAGGGCGGACTTGATGGTGCGGCGGATGGAGCCGTTGCGGGGCAGCTTCAGGTAGACCGCCATGGCCGCGCCGACCTGGCCCGCGCCCGCCATCGCCAGGATGGGGAGGAGGACCGTGTAGCCCTGCTGCTCGATCAGCGTGGTGTGGATGGGGATGAGGGCCTGGTGGAGGCCGAGCATCACCAGCGGCAGGAAGAGGCCGCCGAGGAGGAAGCCGGCGCCGGCGCCCGCGTTCTCCAGGAGCCAGTTGGCGAAGTCGCCGATGGCCTGGGAGACCTCGCCGGCGACGAACATCAGGCCGAAGATCGTGACCAGGCCGGAGATGAGCACGGTGAGCGTCGGGGTGACCAGGACGTCCAGGGACTCCGGCACCCAGCGGCGGCACCACTTCTCCACGTACACGGCGAGGACCGCCGCGCCGAGCGCGCCGAGGACACCGCCCTGGCCCGGGGAGAGCGCCTGGCCGAAGACCTCGATCTTGGCGACGCCCGCGTAGACGATGATGGCGGCGACCGCGCCGCCGAGGATCGCCGTGCCGCCGAACTCCTTGGCCGTGTTGTAGCCGACGAAGACCGCGATGAGGGCCATGAAGCCGCTCGCGATGGCGGCGAGCGCCGGGGTGACGCCGGGCAGCCAGCCGAGGTTGATCAGCAGGCCGTTGAGGCCGGCGATGATGCCGCAGCCGATGAGGGAGGGGATCAGCGGGACGAAGATGTTCGCGATCTTCCGGAGGAAGAGCTTGAACGGGGTCGCGTTCTTCGCCTTCTGGGCCGCCTTGATGGCGGCGCCCTGGGCCGCCAGGTCGTCGGCGGTGTGCACCGGTGCCGCGGCGGCCCCCTCGGCCACCAGGGCCTCGAACTCGGGGGTCACGCGGGCGACCGTGCCGGGGCCGAGGACGATCTGGTACGTGTCGTCCTCCACCACCCCCATCACGGACGGCAGCGCCTTGAGGGCCTCGTCCTGGACGAGCGAGCGGTCGCGCAGACCCAGCCGGAGGCGGGTCATGCAGTGGGCCACGGAGGTGATGTTCCCGGCGCCGCCGACGAGGGGCAGGATCGCGGCGGCGATGGCGCGGTTCTTGTCGTCTGTGCTCATGGTGCGGTGGTGCCTTCGGTACGGGGGTGGGGGGAGGGGGACGGCTCAGGTGGTCGCGTGCAGCGCCGCACGCAGATGGCCGTGGGAGTCGTGCAGCCGCCGGGCCGCGGTGGCGGCGTCGACGTCGGCGAGGATGATCAGGATGGCGTTCTTCACCTCGCCCTCGGCCGCGGCGAGGGCGGACTCGATCTGCTCGTCGGGGGCGCCGGTCGCGAGCGCGACGATGCGGCGCGAGCGGGCCTGGAGCTTCTCGTTGGAGGAGCGGACGTCGACCATGAGGTTCCCGTAGGTCTTGCCCAGCCGGATCATGGTGATCGTCGAGATCATGTTGAGGACGAGCTTCTGCGCCGTGCCGGCCTTCAGCCGGGTGGATCCGGTGAGGAGTTCGGGACCGGCGACGACCTCGATGCCGTGCTCGGCGGCGGCCGCGAGCGCGCTGTCCGCGTTGCAGGACAGGCCGATGGTGAGCGCGCCGAGGGCGCGGGCGTGCTCGACGGCGCCGATGGCGTAGGGGGTGCGGCCGGAGGCGGAGATGCCGACGACGGTGTCGTCGGGGCCGACGGAGAGGGCGTCGAGGTCGGCGGCGGCGAGCTCCTTGGAGTCCTCGGCGCCCTCGACGGCCTGGACCATGGCGGAGGGGCCGCCCGCGATCAGGCCGACGACCTGGGAGGGGTCGGTGTTGAAGGTGGGCGGGCACTCGCTGGCGTCGAGGACGCCGAGCCGGCCGGCGGTGCCGGCGCCCAGATAGAGCAGCCGGCCGCCGCGGGCCATCCGCTCGGCGGTGGCGTCGATGGCGGTGGCGATCGCCGGCAGCTGCCGGGCCACCGCGGCGGGGACGGTCTGGTCCTCGCCGTTCATGATGCGGGCGATCTCCAGGGTGGACAGCCGGTCGATCTCGGCCAGTTCGGGACGGAACGCCTCGGTGGTGAGGGTGGCCAGCTGGGCGCGGAGTTCGGAGTACGTGGTGGACACGGGCGGCTGCTCTTTCATGGGGTCGGCTTCGGGGGCTCGGGGGGCTCGGGGGCTTGGGGTCGGGGAGGGGTGTGCGGGTCGGGGCTCTCGGGGTCGGGGCTCTCCGGTTCGGGGTGGGCGTCGTGGGTCAGCGGGTGGTGGTCCGGGGTGCGTGGCGGTGGGCGAGGGCTTCGTACGAGGCCGCGAGGGCGGGGGCCGCGGTCTCGTACGTCCGCTGGGTGACGCAGGTGAACAGGCAGTCCACGACCAGGAGCTGGCTGGTGCGGGACGACATGGCCGCCGGTCTCAGCTCGCTCTCGCGGGCGGTGGAGGTGGTCAGCACGTGGTCGGCGTACTGGCTGACCGGCCCGTCCGGACGGCCGGTGATCGCCACCGTGGTGGCGCCGTGCTCGAAGGCGACCCGGAGCGGTTCTATGACGTCGCCGGTGGAGCCGGAGTGGGTGATGGCGAGGGCGACGTCGCCGGAGCGGAGCTGCACGGCGTTGGTGACGGCGAGGTGCGGGTCGCTGTGGGCGTGGGCGACGAGGCCGATTCGGAGCAGCTTCTGCACGAGGTCCTGGGCGACGAGGCCGGAGGCGCCGACGCCGTACACGTCGATGCGGCGGGCGGTCGCGCAGGCGGCGGCGACGGCGCCGAGCTGGACGGTGTCGAGGCCGGCGGCGGTGTCGGCGAGGGTCTGCCGCTCATCGTGGGCGAGCTTGGCGACGACGTCGGCGACCGGGTCGTCGACCGCGATGTCGGCGGTGACGGAGGGCGCCCGGCCGGACTGCTGCTGGGCGGCGAGGCCGGCGAGGGCGAGCCGCAGGTCGCGGTAGCCGGGGTAGCCGAGGAGCCGGGCGGTGCGGACGACGGTGGCCTCGCTGGTGCCGGTCAGTTCGGCGAGGCCGGTGACCGTGAGGGCGGCGCAGCCGGCGGGGTCCCCGGCGACGGCCTCGGCGACCCGCTGCATGGAGCGGGTCATGGAAGGGGAGAGGGTCCGTACCTTGGCGGCGAGCGCGGCCGGTGCGGGGGGAGCGGGAGACGCGGCCTGCGTCTCACTGCTGAAAGTTTCCTTCACGTCATTGGTCACGACTGAAAGATACTTTCAGGAGGGCGGGGTGGACAAGAGCCCGTAAGGCCCGGATCAGGAGCGGAAGGGCGGGACCTTCGTCCTTCCGGGTGTCGTCGGGTGACAATGACCTCATGGACGACATCGACCCCGTGGAGCAGGCGCTGCACACTGCCCGCGCGCTGGTGCTGGCCGACCTCGCGGCCCGTGACGTGGCCGCGGCGCAGGTCGTGTCGATGGTGGAGGACGCGGTGACGCACCGCCGCTGGTGGGTCGAGCAGTGGCCCGAGGGCGTGGAGTACGTCGCCGGCCTCGTCGCCCAGGACGTCCAGGACGCCCTCCTGGAGGCGTACGGCCGCTGGCCCCTCTGCCCCGTCTGCTCCTCCGGCGACCCCCACGCCCTCGACGTCGAACCCGAGCTGGGCGCGGACCCGCACTGGGTCTGCGGCAAGCAGGGTGTCGTGGTGGCGCGGGTGGGCGGGCTGACGTGAGGACCGCCCCCGGCGGGAGCCTCCCCCGATGACCCTCTACATCGACCCGCCGACCTGGCCCGGCCACGGCCGCATGTGGTCGCACCTGGTCAGCGACGTCTCCTTCGAGGAGCTGCACGCCTTCGCCGCCTCGATCGGCGCCCCGGCGCGCGGCTTCGACCGCGACCACTACGACATCCCCGCCGACTGGCACGCGACCGCGGTCGCCGCCGGCGCCGTCCCCGTCGGCTCCAAGGAACTCCTCCGCCGCCTCACGGAGGCCGGTCTGCGCCGCCCGAAGGGCCGGCCGCCGCTCTAGTTCTCCTGCCGGGACAGTTCGGCCGTCGTGGGCGCGCCCTGGGCGCCGATGACCACCCGGGACTTCTCCGGCCGGGTGAGCTTCAGGGAGACGGCGACGGCCGCCAGGGCCAGGGCGGTCATCGCCGCGCCGGCCCAGGCCGGGGAGACGTAGCCGAGGCCGGCGTCGATGACGGTGCCGCCGAGCCAGGGGCCGCCGGTGTTGCCCAGGTTGAAGGCGGCCGTGGTGGTGGCGCCGGCCAGGGTGGGGGCGGCGCCGGCGACGTTGAACATGCGGGCGTTGAGGGCGGGGGCCGTGTAGAAGGCCGAGACGCCGAGGAGGAAGGCGAGCAGGATCGTCGCCACCGGGCTGGAGGCGAGGAAGGCCAGCGCGATCAGGAAGACCGTGGACGCGGTGATGCCGCTGAGCAGGACGCCGAAGAGGTGGGCGTCGGCGACCCGGCCGCCGATCGTCGTGCCGACGAGGGCGCCGATGCCGAAGAGGGCGAGGACTCCGGAGACCCAGCCCTTGTCGAGGCCGGAGACGTCGGTGAGGAGCGGGGCCAGGTAGGAGAAGGCGCAGAAGACGCCGCCCGCGGCGAGCGCGGTGATCACGATCGAGAGGAGGACCTGGCGGTCGCGGTAGATCGTGAGCTCCCGCCCGAGGCGGGGCTTCGTCTCCGGGACCGGGATGTGCGGGATGCGGGTGACGACGCCGACGAGGGCGATCGCGGAGGCGGCGCCCACGGCCCAGAAGGCGGAGCGCCAGCCGAGGTGCTCGCCGAGGAAGGCGCCGGCGGGGACGCCGAGGACGTTGGCGATGGAGAGGCCGCCGATCATGACGGCCATGGCGCGGGCCCGGGAGCTCTGCGGGACCATCGCGATGGCGACGGCCGCGCCGACGGCCCAGAAGCCGGCGCAGGCGAGCGCGCTGATCACGCGGGAGGCGAAGAGGATCCCGTAGCTCGGGGCGAGCGCGCCGGCTATCTGGCCCAGGCCGAAGACGGTGATCAGCGAGACCAGGGTGGTCTTGCGGGGGAGCCTCAGGGTCGCGACGGCGAGCAGCGGGGCTCCGACGACCATGCCGATGGCGAAGGCGGAGATCAGCAGCCCGGCCTGCGGGATGGAGACGCCCATGTCCTCCGCGATGGGCGGCAGCAGGCCGGACAACATGAACTCGCTCGTGCCGAGCGCGAAGACCGCGATGCCCAGGACGTAGACGGCCAGGGGCATCCGGGGAGCGGCGGGGGACGTGGGGGCGGGCTCGGCTGAGGAAGACGGCATGACATGTGTCAACCGGTGGTTGGTTCCTGTCATTCCGGGGTCGCGGTTCTTCTCGCGATACGAGACGCGGCCGACGTGGCCCCGGTGCGACCTGCGGGGATCACGGGCGGCGGCGGGGCCGTCGCCCTGTGGGGCGGTGGAGTCTGGGGGCGGGGCGGGGCGGTGGAGTCTGCGGGCGCGGCGGTGGGGCCGGTGAGCGAGGTGGGGGCGCGCGGAGGCGTGGGCGCGGCTCGGGTTCAGGCCGCCGTGAGTTCCTTGAGTTCTCTCTCCAGGTTCTCCCGGGCCTTCGACTCCCAGACCGCCGCGCCGTACGGGGTGCGGAAGAGGCGGGGGAGGTCGAGGAGCTGGCGCAGGACGGCGGCGCGGCCCTCGCGGAAGGCGTCGTCGGGGACGAAGCCGTACTCCTCGCGGACCGCCGCCGCATACCCCCTGTAGGTATCGGGGCCGCCGGCGAGGATCGCGAGGTCCGCGTCGCAGAGGGTCTCGCCGTTGAGGTCGCCGGGGTCGGGGTCGTGGGTGACGGTGAGGCGGACCAGGCGGGCCACCTCCGCGACCTCGTGGGCGGTCAACCCGGCCTCGTTCAGGGCGCGTTCGGCGAGAGCGGCGGAGCGCTCCTCGTTCTCCGAGCGGTCGGGGCGGTACACGGCGTCGTGGAACCAGGCGGCGAGCCGGACGAGTTCGAGCTCCCCGCCCTCGCCGCCCTGGTCGGCGAGCTCGTCGATGCGGTCGAGGACCGCCCTCAGGTGGGTGACCGTGTGGTAGCGCCGCTGCGGCTCGGCCCAGCGGCCCAGCAGGTCGCGGCCGTACGGGGTGGGGTCCGGGCCCTCCCGGCCGGCGCGGGCGGCGAGCAGGGTGGCGTTCCAGCGCTGGAGGAGCTGTGTCTGGAGGAGGTCGCTGTCCTCGGTTGCGGTCATGGGCGCATTGTGCCCGCCCGGAGCGCCGCAGCCCCGGCGGAAGCGCGCCCCGCCCCTGCCGGCTTCGGCCCGGAAGCGCGCCCCCGGTCCCGGGGGCGTCCGCCCGAAAGGGTGCCGCGGCCCCGTGGGCGTCCGCCCGGAAGCGCGCCCCGGCCCCGTCGGCGTCCGCCCGAAAGGGTGCCCCGGCCCCGTCGGCGTCCGCCCGGAAGTGCGCCCCGGCCCCGCCGGCGTACGCCCGGAAGCGTGCCCTCATCTCACTCTTACATACCCCCCATGGGTATGCTACGGTGCTCCGCGAAGGTACCCCCCAGGGGTATGTGAACGGCCCAGGCCAACGGTCGGCCGCGAGTGAAGGGCAGTGCGATGTCAAACGTCAACCCCCGGCGCTGGTGGGCACTCCTCGTGCTCGCCACCGCCCAGTTCATGGTCATCATGGACACCTCGATCATCGGGGTCGCGCTCCCCGAGATGCAGAAGGACCTGGGCTTCAGCCAGGGCGAGCTCCAGTGGGTCTTCAACGCCTACGTGATCGTCTTCGGCGGTCTGCTGCTCCTCGGCGGACGCCTCTCCGACCTGGTCGGAGCGCGCAAGATCTTCGTCACCGGCTGGGTCGTCATGATCGCCGGATCGGTGCTCGCCGCCGCCGCGCAGACCGCCTGGGTCGAGATCGCCGGCCGCGCCGTGCAGGGCGTCGGCGGCGCGCTCATCGCGCCCTCCGCGATGACGCTCCTGATGATGCTCTTCATGCACGACCCGAAGGAGCTCGGCAAGGCGATGGCGCTCTACGGCGCCGCGGCTCCGGCCGGCGGCACCGCGGGCGTCTTCCTCGGCGGCGTCTTCACCGAGTGGGCCGCCTGGCAGTGGGTCTTCATCATCTACATCCCGATCGGCCTCGCCACCCTCGCCGCCACCAAGCTGCTCCCGGACGTCGAGTCCCGTCGCGGTTCCGTCGACGTCCTCGGCGCCGTCGCCGTCACCGCCGGTCTCGCGCTCGCCGTCTTCGCCGTCGTCCGCGCCCCCGAGGTCGGCTGGGGCGCCACCGCCACCATCCTCCAGCTGGTCGGCGCCGCCGCCCTCCTGGTCCTCTTCTTCGTGATCCAGAAGTCCGTCCGCGAGCCGCTCATGCCGCTCAGCGTCTGGCGGGTCCCGCGCCTCGGCTCGGCCAACCTGGCGATGACGCTGCTCGGCGCCGCGTGGATCCCGATGTGGTACTTCCTCAACCTGTACCTCCAGCAGGTCCTCGGCTACGGGGCCTTCGCCTCCGGCGCCGCGCTGCTCCCGATGACCGTGCTCCTCATGATCTTCATGACGGCCATCACCTCCCGCCTGATGATGAAGGTCGGCGCCAAGCCGCTGATCGGCGGCGGTCTGCTCGTCCTCGCCGCCGGCCTGGTCTGGCTCGCCGCCGTCCCGCCCACCGGCACCTTCCTCGTCGACGTCCTGCCGGCCTCGCTGGTCGCCGCGCTCGGCATGTCCCTCGCCTACATCCCGGCGATGATCGCCGCCATGTCCGGCGCCCCGCAGGAGCAGGCCGGCCTCGCCTCCGGCATCGTCAACACCACCTACAACGTCGGCTCCGCGCTCGGCCTCGCCGCCCTCACCGCGGTCGCCATGTCCCAGGGCGCCGACCAGCTCGGCAACCTGCCCAAGCTCACCGAGGGCTTCTCGGCCGCCTTCATCGGCGCCGCGGTCATCGCCGCCGTCGGCGGTGTCGTCACCCTCCTGGTGATGAAGGGCGACAAGGCCGTGATGGCCGCCGAGGACGCCCCCGCCCCGCAGGGCGAGAAGGTCTCCGCCTGACCCGCTCCTGATCCGCAGACCCGCTTGATCCGCCGGCCCGCCGGCGGAAGCGCGAGGGGCCGCCCGATGTCCGTCCCGGACGTCGGGCGGCCCCTTTCCCGTACCCGCTTCCCGTACACCCGTACGTCCGGACCCCCGTACCCCCTGGAGAGGACCGTCATGGAACTGAGCACCCGCGCCGTCCACGTCTACAACGAACCCTTCCCGGAGGGCAGTTGGCCGCTCTCCGTCCCCCTCGTGCAGTCCTCCGCCTTCGCCTTCGACTCCGCCGCCGAGCTCGCCCGCGCGATGGCCGACCCCGACGGCCGGTACGTCTACAGCCGGCGCGGCAATCCGACCGTCCGCGCCCTGGAGCAGACCCTCGCGGGCCTTGAGCGGGGCGAGGGGGCCATCGCTTTCGCCTCCGGGATGGGTGCGATCAGCGGCGTCCTCCTCGCGCTCCTGCGCCCGGGTGACCGGGTGGTCGCCCAGCGGTGCCTGTACGGCGGGACGCACGCCGTCCTGGCTGACCTGGCCGAGCGGTACGGGATCGAGGTCGTACGGATATCGGGGGACGACCCGGCGGAGTTCGAGGCGGCGGCCGTGCACCCCGCCACCCGCCTCCTCGTCCTGGAGACCATCGCCAACCCCACCGGGCAGGTCCCGGACCTCCCCGGGCTGCTCGCCTCCGCCCGGACCCTCGGGGTGACGAGCCTGGTCGACAACTCGCTCGCCTCGCCCGCGCTCTGCCGCCCGCTGGAGCTGGGCGCCGACATCGTGGTGCACTCCACCACCAAGTACCTCTCCGGGCACTCCGACGTCCTGGGCGGCGCCGCCGTCTTCGCCGACGACGCGCTGCGCCGCCGCGTCTGGCCCCGCACGGTCGAACTCGGCGCCTGCGCCGATCCGTTCGCGGCCTGGCTCACCCTCCGGGGGATCCCCACGCTGCCTCTGCGGATGCGTGAGCACTGCGCCAACGCCGCCGCGCTCGCCGAGCTGCTCGCGGCCCGCCCCGGCGTCACGGCCGTCCACTACCCGTGGCGCGCGGACCACCCCTCGTACGGCACCGCCCGGAAGGTCCTGGCCGGCGGCGGGGGGCTGCTCTCCTTCGAGCTCGCCGGGGGGCGGGAGGCGGGCCGCGCCTTCATCGAGCGCGTGCGGATCGCGAAGCTCGCGCTGTCGCTCGGCGGTGTGGAGACGCTCGTCGCCCACCCGGCGTCCACCTCCCACCGCGAGCTGGACGCGGACGCCCTCGCCGCCGCGGGGATCGCCCCCGGGCTCGTGCGGATGTCGGTCGGCATCGAGTCCGTCGAGGACCTGGGGGCCGACATCGAACAGGCCCTCACCTAGCGCGGGTTCAGGCTTCTTTTGGGTTGACAAAATAAATGACTGATTCGTAGATTGGGTGGTGCCAGGAAACGTAGAACTCCCACGTCAAGGGGGGCGCCTGATGCGCTACTTCGAGGACTTCCGGCCCGGCGACGTCCACGAGCTGGGCACCGTCACCGTCACGGCGGAGGAGGTGCTGGAGTTCGGCAGGCGCTTCGACCCGCAGCCCTTCCACACCGACCCGGAGCGGGCGAAGGACTCGCCGTTCGGCGGCCTGATCGCGAGCGGCTTCCACACCCAGTCGCTCTTCATGCGGCGGTACGTGGACGGCCTGCTCGCCTACAGCGACTGCCTCGGCTCGCCCGGCATCGACGAGGTCCGCTACCTGCGCCCCGTCCGCCCCGGCGACGTCCTCACCGCCCGCGTCGAGGTCCTCGGCGCCACCCCGTCGCCGTTCAACCCCGCCACCGGCACCGTCAGACCGCGGTGCACGCTCGTGGCCTCCGACGGGACGGCCGTGTTCAGCATGATCCTGCACAGCATCTTCCGCCGGCGCCCCGACGGCACCGAGGCCGCGCATCCGTCGTCGATGCCCGCGGCCGAGGACCCCGTCGGCTGCACGGGCGCCCGGGCCAAGGTCTGTGTCCCGCTCATGACCGCCTGACGGGTCCGTATGCCCGTCAGGCACCGAACACGGCCGTCCGCACCACCGAGCCCGTGACGAAGGACAACACCGAACACGGCCGTCCGCACCACCCGAGCCCGTGACGTAGGACAACACCGGACACCGACCGAAGGGGGACCTCCCAGTGGAGGCCGTATCCCGCACCGCCCAGTGGACCGCCGCCGCGCGGGCCCTGGAGACCGAGCGCGAGGACCGGCTGTTCGCCGATCCCTACGCGCGCACCGTCGCCGACGAGATCGGCTTCGAGCTGCTGAAGCGCTACGACGGCGGCGGCATCGTGCCGTTCCTCGCCATCCGCACCACCTACCTCGACCGGGCGATCGTCCGGGCCGTCCGGGAGCGCGGCATCCGCCAGGTGGTGCTCCTCGCCGCCGGCATGGACACCCGCTTCCACCGGCTGCCCTGGCCCGACGGCGTCACCGTCTACGAGCTCGACCGTCCCGCGCTCCTCGACGCCAAGGCCCGGATGCTCGCGGGCGAGCCCCGGCCCGAGGGCCGCACCCGCGTCGCCGTCCCCGTCGACCTCACCCAGGACTGGACGGGACCGCTGAAGGAAGCGGGCTGGAAGAGCGACGAGCCGGTCCTGTGGGTCGTCGAGGGCCTGCTCTTCTTCCTCCCCGAGCAGGCCGTACGCACCCTGATCGGGACGCTCGCCGCACACGCGGCGCCCGGCTCCGTCCTGCTCGGCGACGTCATCTCGCGCGCCGCCCTCACCAACCCGCTCGCCCGCGGCTTCATGAAGGCGCTGGAGGAGGACGGCAACCCGTGGCTCTTCGGCACCGAGGAGCCCGAGGCGCTGCTCGCCGACTGCGGCTGGGCCGTGCGCGAGGTGAAGCAGCCCGGCGAGCCCGGCGCCGACTTCGAGCGCTGGCCCTACCCGGTCCCGGCCCGCACGGTCCCGGGCGTGCCCCGCTCCTTCCTGTTCACGTGCGAGCTGCCGGGCGTGCCCGGACACGACGAGGAGGTGGCCGCGTGAGCGCCCACGACTTCCACCAGCGGGTCATCACCGACGCCGGCGCGGCCGTCCGCGGCCTGACCGTCGCGCTCGGCGAGCGCCTGGGCCTGTACCGGGCGCTCGCCGCCCACGGCCCCCTCACGGCGGGCGAGCTCGCCGGCCGGACCGGTACGGACGAGCGGTACGTCGAGGAGTGGCTGCACGCCCAGCTCTCCGCCGGCTACGTCGAGCGGCACCCCAGCTCGCTCGCGTACACGCTCCCCGCGGACCACGCCGAGGTCCTCGCCGATCCGAAGGCCGTCACCTTCGCCGCCGGCTTCTTCACCGCGCTGAAGGCGCTGTACGCCACCGAGGACCTGCTGGTCGAGGCGTACCGCACCGGTGACGGCGTCGGCTGGGCCGAGCACGACGCGGCCCTCGACACCGGCATGGGCTCCTTCTTCCAGCCGACGTACGAGCACAAGCTGGTCCCCGACTGGCTGCCCGCGCTCCACGAGGTCACGGAGAAGCTCGGCGCCGGCGGCACCGTCGCGGACGTGGGCTGCGGCGTCGGGCACACCACCCTCCTCATCGCGAAGGCGTTCCCGAACGCCACCGTGCACGGCTTCGACTACTCGGAGGAGGCCATCGCGATCGCCCGCGAGCTGGCCGAGGAGGCCGGGCTCTCCGGCCGGGTCGTCTTCGAGGTCGCCTCCGCCGACGACTACCCCGGCTCCGGCTACGACCTCGTCTGCTTCTTCAACGCCCTGCACGACATGGGCGACCCGGTCGCCGCCGCCCAGCACGTCCACAAGTCGCTGGACGCGGACGGCACATGGATGCTCGTCGAGTCCAACGTCTCCCCGGGGGACATCGACACGCAGACCCCCGCCGCCCGCATGTTCATGGCCCTGTCCGCCGTGATGTGCCTGCCGGTCGCGGTCGCGCAGCGCGGCCCGCACGCGCTCGGCAACCACTCGGGCGAGAAGGCGTTCCGGGCGATCGCCGGGGAGGCCGGCTTCACCCGCTGGCGGCGCGCCGCCGAGACCCCCGTGAACGCGGTCTACGAAGTCCGCCCGTAACCGACTGCGAAGGAGCACGAACCATGGGCGTGACCGCCCCCCTCCCCGTCAGCGACCGCTTCATGGAGGTCCTGAGCCGCCTCAGCGAGCGCTCCGTCGAGGACTACTACAACCCGTACCAGACCTTCCAGTGGCCCGAGACCCTGGAGGAGAACCGTTTCTGGATGACGCCGGAGCTGCTCACCGTCTTCGGCACCGAGCACTACGACACCCTCGATGAGGAAACGCTTCAGCGCCTTTCCAAGTGGGAGTCGGTCAACTTCTACAGCCTCAACGTGCACGGCATCCGCGAACTCCTCATCGAGGTCGTCGGCCGCATCCACATGCCGGGCTTCGAGGTGCCCTCGGACTTCTTCCACCACTTCATCGGCGAGGAGAACGAACACATGTGGTTCTTCTCCGAGTTCTGCCGGCGCTACGGCCACAAGATCTACGGCTCCACCGCCATGCGCGCCGACGCGGCCTGGGAGCCCGAGGTCGAGAACTTCCTCGTCTTCACCCGGATCCTCTTCTTCGAGGAGCTCGTCGACCACTACAACGCCCGGATGGCGAAGGACACCTCGCTCTGCCACACCATCCGCGAGGTCAACCGCATCCACCACCAGGACGAGTCCCGCCACATCGCCTTCGGCCGCGAGCTGGTCTCCCTGCTGTACCAGCGGATGTGCGAGGCCGTCCCCGCCGACCGCGTCCGCGAGGTGGAGGCGTACCTCAAGCGGTACGTCGTCTACAGCGTCAACTCGCTCTACAACCCGCACGTGTACAAGGACGCCGGCATCCCCGACCCGCTCGGCCTGCGCACCGCGCTCATCGCCGACCCGGCCCGCCGCGCCCACGAGCGGAAGGCGATCCGCAAGCCGCTCGCCTTCTTCCTGAAGACCGGGATCTTCTCCGACGACACCCTGCCCGTCCTCTGAGAGCACCGGTCCCGCGCGCACGGCCGAGGGCGCCCACCCGGGAGCCCTCACCGTGAGCCCACACCGAGAGGTGCACCGACCATGACCGTGACCATCCCCGAGACCGTCGGGGCGACCAGGGGCCTGCCGTCCCTGGGGCCGGAGGGGACCCGCCTGCTGCGGCTCCTCGACGACACCTTCGAACGCTGGGGCGTGACCGCGGGCGCCCGCCCGATGACCATGCCCCCGCTGCTGCCCGCCGCCGACCTGGCCCGGCTCGACTACTACGACAACTTCCCCCACCAGGCCGTCCTCGCCGCCCCGCTCGACCTGGAGCGGCGGCTCACCACCCCCTTCGACGGCCACCGCGGCCACTGGCCCGCGGCCTCCCTCGAACCGGCCGGCCTCGGTCTGCCCTCCGCGTCCTGCTACGCCGTCTACCTGGACCACCAGGGCCGGCAGGTCGCCGACGACACCCTCGTCACCGTCTGCTCGTGGTGCTTCCGCAAGGAGACCCACTACGAGGGCATGCGGCGGCAACTCGGCTTCCGCATGCGGGAGATCGTCGCCATCGGCTCCCGCGAGCACGCCGAGGACCACCTCACCGCCTTCACCGCCCGCGTCGACGCCTTCGCCGAGGCCGTCGGCCTGAGCCTGCGGAAGGAGGCCGCCTGCGACCCCTTCTTCGACAAGGGCGGCTCGAAGGCGCTCCTCCAGCGGCTCACCCCGGTGAAGTACGAGTTCCTGTACGAGGACCTGGCGATCGCCTCGGTCAACACGCACCGGAACTTCTTCGGCGAGCGCTGCGCCATCACGCTCGCCTCGACCGGCGGCCCGGCCTTCACCAGCTGCGTCGCCTTCGGCCTCGAACGGTGGCTGTCCGCGCTGACCCGCCGCCACGGCGGCTGGGAGGCGGCCACCCGGGCGGTCCTGGACGCGGCCGGGCCGGTGATCTGACGTGCCGGCCCGTCCCGTCGCCCCGCCGGCGGGCGGCCTGGGCTGGGCGAACCTCGGCATGGACATCGTGTCCGTCAACCGTGTCCGCCGGCTCCTCGCGCAGTACGGGGAGCGCTTCTTCGAGCGGATGCTCACCCCCGGCGAACTCGCCGACTGCCGCACCTCCACCGGGCTCGACGTGCTGAGCCTGTGCGGACGGATCGCGGCGAAGGAAGCGGCCTTCAAGACCTTACGGGTCAGGGGCAGGTTCCTGCCCTGGCCGGACATCGTGGTGCGGCGCTCCGAGGGCGGCTGGCCGCTCGTCGAGCTGCACGGCTCCGCCGCCGAGATGGCCGCCGGATCCGGCATCGCCGAGATCACCGTGTCCATCAGCCACGACGTGGACTACGCGGTGGCGGTCGCCGCCCCGATCATCGCCCACACCCCACCCACGCACACGAGTTGAGGAGAACCCCCATGGCCGACGGCCTGCAGCAGGTGAAGAACTGGATCCTGGAGCGCCACCCCGAGCGCCAGGACATCGCCCCCGACCTCGACCTCATCGAGAACCGGCTCATCGACTCCCTGTCCTTCGTCGAGTTCGTCTTCCTCCTGGAGCAGGAGAGCGGCGTCTCCATCCAGATGGAGACCCTGGAGGTCGAGTCCATCCGCACCCTCGGCGCCATCGGCGAGCACTTCTTCCGGGCCGGGGCCCAGGCCCCGGTGGAGGTGGAGGCATGAGCGGCGGCCGCCTGTTCACCTCGGAGTCCGTGACCGAGGGCCACCCCGACAAGATCGCCGACCGGATCAGCGACACCGTCCTCGACGCGCTCCTCGCCCAGGACCCGTCCGCCCGGGTCGCCGTGGAGACGCTGATCACCACCGGTCAGGTCCACATCGCCGGCGAGGTCACCACCACCGCCTACGCGCCCATCGCCCAGCTGGTGCGGGACGCCATCCTCGACATCGGCTACGACTCCTCCGCGAAGGGTTTCGACGGCGCCTCCTGCGGCGTCTCGGTCTCCATCGGGGCGCAGTCCCCGGACATCGCGCAGGGCGTCGACACCGCCTACGAGACCCGGGTCGACGGCGCGGGCGACGAGCTGGCCGCGCAGGGCGCGGGCGACCAGGGCCTCATGTTCGGCTACGCCTGCGACGACACCGCCGAGCTGATGCCGCTGCCGATCGCCCTCGCGCACCGGCTCGCCCGCCGCCTGACCGAGGTCCGCAAGGACGGCACCGTGCCGTACCTGCGGCCCGACGGGAAGACGCAGGTCACCATCGAGTACGACGGCGACCGCCCGGTCCGTCTCGACACCGTCGTCGTCTCCTCGCAGCACGCCGCCGACATCTCCGTCGAGGGCCTGCTCACCCCCGACGTCCGCGAGTACGTCGTCGAGCACGTCCTCAAGGAGCTGGTCGAGGAGGGCGTGACCCTGGAGTCCGACGGCTACCGGCTGCTCGTCAACCCGACCGGGCGCTTCGAGGTCGGCGGTCCGATGGGCGACGCGGGCCTGACCGGCCGGAAGATCATCATCGACACGTACGGGGGCATGGCCCGGCACGGCGGCGGCGCGTTCTCCGGCAAGGACCCGTCGAAGGTGGACCGCAGCGCGGCCTACGCGATGCGGTGGGTGGCCAAGAACGTCGTCGCGGCCGGGCTCGCCCGCCGCTGCGAGGTGCAGGTCGCGTACGCGATCGGCAAGGCGGAGCCGGTCGGCCTCTTCGTGGAGACCTTCGGCACCGAGACCGTCCCCGTCGAGCGGATCCAGCGGGCGGTGACCGAGGTCTTCGACCTGCGGCCGGCCGCGATCATCCGCGACCTCGACCTCAAGCGGCCGGTGTACGCCCGGACCGCCGCGTACGGCCACTTCGGCCGCGAACACCCCGACTTCACCTGGGAGCGCACCGACCGGGCCGAGGCCCTCAAGACGGCGACGGGGGTCTGAGGGAGATGCGTATCGCTGTCACGGGTTCCATCGCGACCGACCATCTGATGACCTTCCCCGGCCTGTTCGGCGAGCAGCTGCTCGCCGACCGGCTCGACCGGGTCTCCCTGTCGTTCCTCGCCGACAACCTGGAGGTCAGGCGCGGCGGAGTGGCAGCGAACATCGCCTTCGGACTCGGGGTGCTCGGTCTGCGCCCGGTCCTCGTGGGCGCGGTCGGCGCCGACTTCGAGCCGTACCGGGTCCGGCTCAAGGACCACGGCGTCGACACCGAGTCGGTGCGGGTCAGCGACTCCCTGCACACCGCCCGTTTCGTCTGTACCACCGACCGGGACCAGAACCAGATCGCCACCTTCTACACGGGGGCGATGGCCGAGGCGCGCGCGATCGACCTGAGGGACGTCGTCGCGCGCACCGGCCGCCCGGATCTGGTCCTGGTCTCCCCGGACGACCCCGAGGCGATGCTCCGGCACACCCGCACCTGCCGCGAGCACGGCATCCCCTTCGCCGCCGACCCCTCGCAGCAGCTGGCGAGGCTCGACGGGGACGCGGTGCGGGAGCTGGTGGGCGGGGCGCGCTTCCTGTTCACCAACGAGTACGAGACCGCCCTCCTCCTGGAGAAGACCGGCTGGACGGAGGCGGAGGTGCTGCGCCGGGTCGGCGCCTGGGTCACCACCCACGGCGAGGCCGGCGTCCGTGTGCGGGGAGCGGGCCGCGACCCGCTGGCGGTCCCCGCCGTGCCCGTCCCCGACGTGGTGGACCCGACCGGTGTCGGCGACGCCTTCCGGGCCGGTTTCCTCGCCGGAACCCTGTGGGGCGTCCCCGAGGGGTGCGCCGCCCGGCTGGGGTGCGCCGTCGCCGCGGCCGTCCTCGGCTCCGTCGGCACCCAGGAGTACGAGCTGCGCCGCGAGCCGCTGCTCGACCGGATCCGCAGCACCTACGGGGCCGGCTGCACGGCCTCCCTCGTCCCGCATCTGAGGGGGCTGACATGAGGCCGCCCTCCTTGAGGGACGAGTTCGCCCGGCGGGTGGTCGTCGCCGACGGCGCCATGGGCACGATGCTCCAGGACGCCGATCCGTCCCTGGACGACTTCACCGGCCTGGAGGGGTGCAACGAGGTCCTGAACCTCACCCGCCCCGATCTGGTCGCCGCCGTCCACCGCGCCTACTTCGCGGCCGGCGTCGACTGCGTCGAGACCAACACCTTCGGCGCCAACCTGGCCGCGCTCGCCGAGTACGGCATCGAGCACCGCGTCCACGAGCTGTCCGAGGCGGGCGCCCGGGTGGCCCGGGAGGTCGCCGACGCCTGCACCGCCGAGGACGGCCGGCCCCGCTGGGTCCTCGGCTCCATCGGCCCCGGCACCAAGCTGCCGACCCTCGGGCACGTGGCGTACGGCTCGCTGCGGGACGCCTTCCAGCAGAACGCCGAGGGCCTGCTCCTCGGCGGCGCCGACGCCCTCCTGATCGAGACCTCCCAGGACCTGCTCCAGACGAAGGCCGCCGTCGTCGGCGCCCGCCGCGCCCTGGACGGGGCCGGTCTCGACCTCCCGGTCATCGTCCAGGTGACCGTGGAGACCACCGGCACCATGCTCCTCGGCTCGGAGATCGGGGCGGCGCTCACCGCCCTGGAGCCGCTGGGCATCGACATGATCGGCCTGAACTGCGCCACCGGCCCCGCCGAGATGACCGAGCACCTGCGCCATCTGGCCCGGCACGCCCGGATCCCGCTCTCGGTCATGCCCAACGCCGGCCTGCCCGTCCTCACCTCCGACGGCGCCCACTACCCCCTGTCGCCGGAGGAACTGGCCGACGCGCAGGAGGAGTTCGTCCGGGCGTACGGGCCCGCGCTGGTCGGCGGCTGCTGCGGGACGACCCCGGAGCACCTGCGGGCCATGGTGGACCGGGTCCGGGGCGCGGCGGTCCTGGACCGGCGTCCGTCCCCCGAGCCGGGCGCCGCCTCGCTCTACGCCCATGTGCCGTTCCGGCAGGACGCCTCGTACCTGGCGATCGGGGAGCGGACGAACGCGAACGGGTCGAAGAAGTTCCGCGAGGCCATGCTGGAGGGCCGCTGGGACGACTGCGTGGAGATGGCGCGGGACCAGATCCGCGAGGGCGCGCACCTGCTCGACCTGTGCGTGGACTACGTGGGCCGCGACGGTGTCGCCGACATGGAGGAGCTGGCCGGCCGTTTCGCGACGGCGTCCACCCTGCCGATCGTGCTCGACTCCACCGAGGTGGACGTCCTGCGGGCCGGTCTGGAGAAGCTGGGCGGCCGGGCCGTCGTCAACTCGGTCAACTACGAGGACGGCGACGGGCCGGAGTCCCGCTTCGCGAAGGTCGCGGCGCTGGCCCGGGAGCACGGCGCGGCGCTGATGGCGCTGACGATCGACGAGGAGGGCCAGGCCCGGACGGCGGAGAAGAAGGTCGAGATCGCGGAGCGTCTGATCGCCGACCTGACGGCGAACTGGGGGATCCGCGAGTCCGACATCCTCATCGACACTCTGACCTTCACCATCTGCACGGGTCAGGAGGAGTCCCGCAAGGACGGCATCGCGACGATCGAGGCGATCCGCGAGCTGAAGCGGCGCCATCCCGACGTGCAGACGACGCTGGGCCTGTCGAACATCTCCTTCGGTCTCAACCCGGCGGCCCGGCTCGTCCTCAACTCGGTCTTCCTCGACGAGTGCGTGAAGGCGGGGCTGGACTCGGCCATCGTCCACGCGTCCAAGATCCTCCCGATCGCCCGGCTCGAACCCGAGCAGGTCGAGGTGGCCCTCGACCTCATCCACGACCGCCGGCGCGAGGGCTACGACCCGCTCCAGCGCCTCCTGGAGCTCTTCGAGGGGGCGACGGCCCAGTCGCTGCGGGCGGGCAAGGCGGAGGAGCTGGCGGCGCTGCCGCTGGAGGAGCGGCTGAAGCGGCGGATCATCGACGGGGAGAAGAACGGCCTGGAGGCGGACCTCGACGAGGCCCTGACGGAGCGTCCCGCCCTGGAGATCGTCAACGAGGTGCTGCTCGACGGCATGAAGACGGTCGGCGAGCTGTTCGGCTCGGGCCAGATGCAGCTGCCGTTCGTGCTCCAGTCCGCCGAGGTGATGAAGACGGCGGTGGCTCACCTGGAGCCGCACATGGAGAAGTCGGACGCGGAGGGCAAGGGCACGATCGTGCTCGCCACCGTCCGCGGTGACGTCCACGACATCGGCAAGAACCTCGTCGACATCATCCTGTCCAACAACGGCTACAACGTCGTCAACATCGGCATCAAGCAGCCCGTCTCCGCGATCCTGGAGGCCGCCGAGGAGCACGCCGCCGACGTCATCGGCATGTCGGGTCTCCTGGTCAAGTCCACCGTGATCATGAAGGAGAACCTGGAGGAGCTGAACGGGCGCGGACTGGCCGAGCGCTTCCCCGTCATCCTCGGCGGCGCCGCCCTCACCAGGGCCTACGTCGAACAGGACCTCCACGAGATCTACCAGGGCGAGGTCCGCTACGCCCGCGACGCCTTCGAGGGCCTGCGCCTCATGGACGCGCTGATGGGCGTGAAGCGCGGCGTCCCCGGGGCCGTACTCCCCGCGCTGAAGCAGCGGAGGGTGCCGAAGCGCGAGACCCCTCTGGAGGTACGGGAGCCGGAGCCGGCCGGCCGCTCCGACGTCGCCGCCGACAACCCCGTACCCGAACCCCCCTTCCTCGGGACGAGGGTCGTCACCGGCATCCCCCTGGCCGACTACGCGCCCTGGCTGGACGAGACGGCGCTCTTCAAGGGCCAGTGGGGGCTCAAGGACTCCGGGACGGTCGAGACGGAGGGCCGGCCCCGGCTGCGCGCCCTCCTGGACCGGGTCGCGCGCGAGGACCTGGTGGAGGCGGCCGTCGTGTACGGCTGGTTCCCCTGTGTGTCCAAGGGCGACGACCTGATCGTCCTGGACGAGGACGGAGGCGAGCGGACCCGCTTCACCTTCCCCCGCCAGCAGCGGGGCCGCCGCCTCTGTCTCGCCGACTTCCACCGCGCCGAGGACTCCGGGGAGATCGACACGGTGGCCCTCCAGGTGGTGACGGTCGGATCGCGCATCGGGGAGGAGACCGCCCGTCTCTTCGCCGCCGACGCCTACCGGGACTATCTCGAACTCCACGGCCTGTCCGTGCAGTTGGCGGAAGCGCTGGCCGAGTACTGGCACGCCCGGGTGCGCGCCGAGTGGGGCATCGGCGGCGCCGACCCGGCCGGCATCGACGGCATGCTCCGCACCGAGTACCAGGGCTGCCGCTACTCCCTCGGCTACCCCGCCTGCCCCGACCTGGAGGACCGCGCCAAGATCGCCGCCCTGCTGCGGCCGGAGCGGATCGGCGTCGAGCTGTCGGAGGAGTACCAGCTCCACCCCGAGCAGTCCACCGACGCCCTCGTCGTCCACCACCCGGAGGCGAGCTACTTCAACGCGGGAGGCAGACGCCTGTGAACACGGCCCTGACGGACACCGCCCCGACGGACCCCACCTTCTCCTTCGAGTTCTTCCCGCCGAAGACCGCCGAGGGCGAGCGGACCCTCTGGGACGCGATCCGGCGGGTGGAGGCGCTGAAGCCGGACTTCGTCTCGGTCACGTACGGCGCCGGCGGCTCCTCCCGCGACCGGACCGTCGAGGTCACGAAGCGGATCGCCGCCGAGACCACCCTCCGGCCCGTCGCCCACCTCACCGCCGTCGGCCACTCGGTCGCCGAACTGCGCGCGATCGTCGGCGCCTACGCCGACGCGGGCGTCCGGGACGTCCTCGTCCTGCGCGGCGACCCGCCGGGCGACCCGCGCGGCCCCTGGACCCCGCACCCGGACGGCTACCGGTACGCCTACGAGCTGGTCGAACTCGTGCGCTCGCTGGGCGACTTCAGGATCGGCGTCGCCGCCTTCCCCGAGGGCCACCCGCGCGCGGAGTCCCCGGAGAGCGACCTCGCGCACTTCGTCGCCAAGTGCCGGGCCGGCGCCGACTACGCCCTCACCCAGATGTTCTTCGACCCCGAGGACTACCTGCGGCTGCGGGACCGGGTCGCCGCCGCGGGCTGCGACACCCCGATCATCCCGGAGATCATGCCCGCCACCGACGTCCGCCAGATCCGCCGCTTCGCCGCACTCTCGGACGCCGCCTTCCCCGAGGACCTGGCCCACCGCCTGGAGGCCGCCAAGGACGACCCGGCGGCCGCGCGCCGCGTCGGCGTCGAGCACGCCACCGCCATGGGCCTGCGCCTCCTCGGCGAGGGCGCGCCCGGCCTGCACTACATCACCCTCAACAAGTCGACGGCGGCCCTGGAGATCCACCGCGCCGTCCTCAGCGCAAGGAGAGTCGCCGCCCATGCCTGACACCACCTTCACCGACTTCAAGGTCGCCGACCTCTCCCTCGCGGCTTTCGGCCGCAAGGAGATCACGCTCGCCGAGCACGAGATGCCCGGCCTGATGGCGATCCGCCGCGAATACGCCGAGGCGCAGCCGCTCGCCGGCGCCCGGATCACCGGCTCCCTCCACATGACGGTGCAGACCGCCGTCCTCATCGAGACCCTCGTCGCCCTCGGCGCCGAGGTCCGGTGGGTGTCCTGCAACATCTACTCCACCCAGGACCACGCGGCCGCCGCGATCGCCGCCGTCGGCATCCCCGTCTTCGCCTGGAAGGGCGAGACCCCGGAGGAGTACTGGTGGTGCACCGAACAGGCCCTGACCTGGCCCGGCGGCGACGGCCCCAACATGATCCTGGACGACGGCGGCGACGCCACCCTCCTCGTCCACCAGGGCGTCGCCCACCGCAAGACCGGCATCCTGCCCGAGGCCGCCAACGAGGAACTCGCCGT
>NZ_JBIAMB010000023.1:0-144453 GCF_042873895.1 Streptomyces sp. NPDC004435
TACCGCCCTGGGTTAAGTTCTAGGCCCCCCGGGGGCCCGGGCCCCCCCCCCGGGGGGCGGGCCCCCCCCCCCCCCCCCCCCGGGGCCCGCGGCCCCCCCCCCCGCGCCCCCGCTGCGTTGTCGGTGGCACCCGATAGCCTGCACAAACAGACTTGCGACCGGGCGACGACAGGCCGGTCGACGACAGGGAGGGGCGGCGTGCGCGTACTGGGGGTGGACCCGGGACTCACCCGGTGCGGTGTCGGCGTCGTCGAGGGCGTCGCCGGACGACCGCTCACCATGCTCGGCGTCGGAGTGGTCCGCACCCCCGCCGACGCCGACATCGGCCCCCGGCTCGTCGGCATCGAGCGCGGCATCGAGGAGTGGATCGACCGCTTCCAGCCCGAACTCGTCGCGGTGGAGCGGGTGTTCAGCCAGCACAACGTGCGCACCGTGATGGGCACCGCCCAGGCCAGCGCCGTCGCCATGCTCTGCGCCTCCCGGCGCGGCATCCCCGTCGCCCTGCACACCCCCAGTGAGGTCAAGGCCGCCGTCACCGGCTCCGGCCGCGCTGACAAGGCCCAGGTCGCCGCCATGGTCACCCGGCTGCTCCGGCTCGCCGCCCCGCCCAAGCCGGCCGACGCCGCCGACGCCCTCGCCCTCGCCATCTGCCACATCTGGCGCGCCCCCGCCCAGAACCGCCTCCAGCAGGCCGTCGCCCTGCACGCCTCGAAAGGCCGCACGTCATGATCGCCTTCGTCAGCGGCCCGGTGGCCGCCCTCGCCCCCACCACCGCCGTCGTCGAGGTCGGCGGCGTCGGCATGGCCGTCCAGTGCACCCCGAACACCCTCGCCACCCTCCGCGTCGGCGAGCAGGCCAGGCTCGCCACCTCCCTCGTCGTCCGCGAGGACTCGCTCACGCTGTACGGCTTCGCCGACGACGACGAGCGCCAGGTTTTCGAGCTGCTCCAGACCGCCAGCGGCGTCGGACCCCGCCTCGCCCAGGCCATGCTCGGCGTGCACAGCCCCGACGCGCTCCGCCTCGCCGTCTCCACCGGCGACGAGAAGGCGCTCACCGCCGTCCCCGGCATCGGCAAGAAGGGCGCCCAGAAGCTCCTCCTGGAGCTGAAGGACAAGCTCGGCCAGCCCCTCGGCAGCAGCGGACTCGTCGGTCAGCAGCGCGCCGTCGCCGCCGGCCCCGCCCCCTGGACCGAGCAGCTGGCAGCCGCCCTCGTCGGCCTCGGCTACGCGAGCCGCGAGGCCGAGGAGGCCGTCGCCGCCGTCACCCCGCAGGCCGAGGCGGCACTCGCCGAGACCGGCTCCGCGCCCGTGCCCCAGCTGCTGCGCGCCGCCCTGCAGACGCTCAACCGCGCCCGCTGACCGCCCGCAGACCCTCCCGTACGAAGGAAGACACCACCGTGAACTGGGACGACGAGACGGCATCCGCCCCCGAGGAGCGGATCGTCGGCGCCGCCGCCGAAGGCGACGACCAGGCCGTCGAGGCCGCCCTGCGCCCCAAGGACCTCGGCGAGTTCATCGGCCAGGAGAAGGTCCGCCAGCAGCTCGACCTCGTCCTCAAAGCCGCTCGCCAGCGCGGCGCCACCGCCGACCACGTGCTGCTCTCCGGCGCCCCCGGCCTCGGCAAGACCACCCTGTCGATGATCATCGCCGCGGAGATGAACGCGCCGATCAGGATCACCTCCGGCCCCGCCATCCAGCACGCCGGCGACCTCGCCGCGATCCTCTCCTCCCTCCAGGAGGGCGAGATCCTCTTCCTCGACGAGATCCACCGCATGTCCCGGCCCGCCGAGGAGATGCTCTACATGGCGATGGAGGACTTCCGCGTCGACGTCATCGTCGGCAAGGGCCCCGGCGCCACCGCCATCCCGCTCGACCTCCCGCCCTTCACCCTGGTCGGCGCCACCACCCGGGCCGGACTGCTGCCGCCCCCGCTCCGCGACCGCTTCGGCTTCACCGCCCACATGGAGTTCTACGAGCCGCACGAGCTGGAGCGGGTCGTGACCCGCTCCGCCGGACTCCTCGACGTGACGATCGACCCCGCGGGCGCGGCCGAGATCGCCGGCCGCTCGCGCGGCACCCCCCGGATCGCCAACCGGCTGCTGCGCCGGGTCCGCGACTACGCCCAGGTGAGGGCCGACGGAGTGATCACCCGCGAGATCGCCGGCGCCGCCCTCGGCGTGTACGAGGTGGACAGCCGCGGCCTCGACCGCCTCGACCGGGCCGTTCTGGAGGCCCTGCTCAAGCTCTTCGGCGGCGGCCCCGTCGGCCTCTCGACCCTCGCCGTAGCCGTGGGGGAGGAGCGCGAGACCGTCGAGGAGGTCGCCGAGCCCTTCCTCGTACGGGAGGGACTCCTGGCCCGCACTCCCCGTGGCCGCGTCGCCACGCCCGCCGCGTGGAACCACCTCGGACTGGTCCCGCCGCAGGCGACGGGGGCGGCCGGGGCCGGAAACGGAGGCGGACCGGGACAACAGGGGCTGTTCGGCACCTGAGGCCGCTGTGACGGGTGGGTGACGGCGCGGAGTCTCGCGCGAGCAGGAACCACGGTGCCATGCTGGGCGTTGTTCCATCGATGCGGACTCGCCTAGACTCCGCCGATGCCGCCCTTTCTGGTCGGCGTACCCACCCCCGAAGATCAGGCCGCGGGTTCTCCGTGACCGTGCGAAGGATTTCCGTCCCGTGAATAACATCGGCATGCTCCTCCCGTTCATCGTGCTCATCGGGGCGATGTTCCTGATGACCCGTTCCGCCAAGAAGAAGCAGCAGCAGGCGGCGGAGATGCGCAACCAGATGCAGCCCGGCACCGGCGTACGCACGATCGGGGGAATGTACGCCACCGTCAAGGAGATCCAGGACGAGACCGTCCTGCTGGAGGTCGCGCCCGGCGTCCACGCCGTGTTCGCGAAGAACTCGATCGGTGCCGTCCTCGACGACGCCGAGTACAACCGGATCGTCCACGGCGACACCGAGGAGGACGCCCCGGCCGACTCCGACGCCGTCGTCCCGGACGACGCCTCCTCCCTGACCGACGCGGCCGACCAGGCCGACGAGGCCCCCAAGGCCGATCTGACGAAGAAGTCGGACACGGCCGAGGCCGGCGTCGAGAAGGACGGCAAGGCCGACGGCGACACCGGCGCGAAGTAAGTCGCACCCGGCACCGCGGCCCTCGCGAACCGGCGGGGTCGCGGCCGGGAACGGTTCGTCGTCTGCGGGGGAAGGTCCCCACACACACTTCGTGGCCTCCGTGCGCCCACCCGGCGCCCGGACGGTTTGGACAGGGAGAAACGACAGGTGGCAGCACCGAAGAAGGGCCGAGGGCCGGCGGGGGGACAGAGCCGGCCTGGGCGCGCCCTGGCATTCATTCTGATCGCCATGGTCGCGCTCACCGGCGGCATGTTCTGGTCGGGACACACCACCCCGCGCCTGGGCATCGACCTCGCCGGCGGCACGTCGATCACGCTCAAGGCCAAGGCGGAGCCCGGCCAGGAGTCCGCGGTCAACGAGACCAACATGAACACGGCGGTCGGCATCATCGAGCGCCGTGTCAACGGTCTCGGCGTCTCCGAGGCCGAGGTCCAGACGCAGGGCCGCGAGAACATCATCGTGAACATCCCCAAGGGGACGAACGAGAAGCAGGCCCGTGAGCAGGTCGGCACCACCGCCCAGCTCTACTTCCGGCCCGTGATCACCGTCGCGCCCGCCGCACCCGAGGCCGCGCCCTCCGCGAACCCCTCGGGCACGGCCACGCCGAAGCCCTCCGCGTCCTCCTCCGTCGGCGAGAAGAAGTCGGCCACGCCGACCGCCTCCGCCTCGACGCAGGGCCGCGCGCTCTCCGAGGCCCTCAAGGCCCCCAACGCCACCGGGACGCCCACCCCGACCGGCAGCGCCTCCGAAACGCCGAAGGCCACCGGCACCCCGAAGCCGACGCCGACGCCCTCCGCCGACGCCGCCACCGCCGCGCTCCAGCAGAAGTTCACCACCCTGAACTGCCTGGACCCGAAGCAGCGCACCGCCGCCGCCGCGGGCACCAAGCCCGGCGACACCATCGTCGCCTGCGGGAAGAACGCGATCGGCCAGTGGGAGAAGTACCTCCTCGGCCCCGCCGAGGTCGAGGGCCGTGACGTCGACGACGCCAAGGCCGCCATCGACCAGCAGTCCGGCCAGTGGATCGTCGACATGGCGTTCACCGACGCCGGCTCCAAGAAGTTCCAGTCGATCACCAGCAAGCTCTCGCAGCAGACCGAGCCGCAGAACCAGTTCGCGATCGTCCTCGACGGCGAGGTCGTCTCGGCGCCCCGCGTCCAGACCACGCTGAGCGCCAACGCGCAGATCTCCGGCAGCTTCAACCAGCAGTCCGCCCAGGACCTCGGCAACATCCTCGCCTACGGTGCCCTGCCGCTCTCCTTCGACACCCAGAGCGTCGACACCGTCACCGCCGCCCTCGGCGGCGAGCAGCTGGAGGCCGGCCTCATCGCCGGCGCCATCGGCCTCGCGCTGGTCATCCTCTACCTGGTGATCTACTACCGCGGCCTGTCGTTCATCGCGATCCTCAGCCTCGGCGTCTCCGCCCTGCTCACCTACGTGATCATGGCCCTGCTCGGCCCGGCCATCGGCTTCGCGCTGAACCTGCCGGCCGTCTGCGGCGCCATCGTCGCCATCGGCATCACCGCCGACTCCTTCATCGTCTACTTCGAGCGCATCCGGGACGAGCTCCGCGAGGGCCGCACCCTCCGCCCGGCCGTCGAGCGCGCCTGGCCGCGCGCCCGCCGCACCATCATGGTCTCCGACTTCGTGTCGTTCCTGGCCGCGGCCGTGCTCTTCATCGTCACCGTCGGCAAGGTCCAGGGCTTCGCGTTCACGCTCGGCCTGACCACCCTGCTCGACATCGTCGTGGTGTTCCTCTTCACCAAGCCGCTGATGACGCTGCTCGCCCGCACCAAGTTCTTCGGCGACGGCCACCCGCTCTCCGGCCTGGACCCGAAGCGCCTGGGCGCCAAGCCGCCGCTGCGCAGCGCCCGCCGTACCGCCACCGCTCCCGGCTCCGCCGGCACCGTCGAACCGAAGGAGGCGTGAGATGTCGAAGCTCGGCGATCTCGGCGCCCGGCTCCACCGCGGTGAGGTCGGCTACGACTTCATCAAGAACCGCAAGATCTGGTACGGCCTCTCCGTCCTGATCACCATCACCGCCATCGTCGCCCTGGCCGTCCGCGGCCTCAACATGGGCATCGAGTTCCAGGGCGGCGCGGTCTTCACCACCCCGAAGACGGACGTCACCGTCAGCCAGGCGCAGGAGTACGCCGAGGAGGCCTCCGGCCACGACGCGATCGTCCAGCAGCTGGGCAACGGCTCCCTGCGCATCCAGGTCGGCGGTCTCGACACCGAGCAGTCCGACCAGGTCCGCACCGAGCTGGCCAAGGACCTGAACGTCGCCGAGGACAAGATCGCCGCCGAGCTGGTCGGCCCCAGCTGGGGCGAGCAGATCGCCACCAAGGCGTGGACCGGTCTCGGCGTCTTCATGATCCTCGTGGTGATCTATCTGGCGATCGCCTTCGAGTGGAGAATGGCCGTCGCGGCGCTGATCGCGCTGATCCACGACCTCACGATCACCGTGGGCATCTACTCGCTCGTCGGCTTCGAGGTCACGGTCGGCACGGTGATCGGTCTGCTGACCATTCTCGGATATTCGTTGTACGACACAGTCGTCGTCTTCGACTCCCTCAAGGAGCAGACGAAGGACATCACGAAGCAGACCCGCTTCACCTACAGCGAGATGGCCAACCGCTCGATCAACGGCACCCTGGTCCGCTCCATCAACACCACGGTCGTGGCGCTGCTGCCCGTCGCGGGCCTGCTCTTCATCGGCGGCGGCGTCCTCGGCGCCGGCATGCTCAACGACATCTCGCTGTCGCTCTTCGTGGGTCTGGCCGCCGGTGCCTACTCCTCGATCTTCATCGCCACCCCGCTCGTCGCCGACCTCAAGGAGCGCGAGCCGGCCATCAAGGCGCTGAAGAAGCGGGTCCTGGCCAAGCGCGCCTCCGCCGCCGCCCGCGGCGAGGACGGCCCGGACGACGACGGCACGGAGGCCGGCGAGGCCGCGGTCGTCGGCCCGCGCGCCGCGGCCCGCCGGGGCCGCGCCCAGGAGCGCCGCGGATGACCGCCGAGGCCCGGGGCGTGACCGACCTGCTGCTCAGCCGGATCCGTGACGTCCCCGACTACCCGAAGCCGGGCGTGCTGTTCAAGGACATCACCCCGCTGCTCGCGGACCCGGAGGCGTTCACGGCCCTCACCGACGAGCTCGCCGCCCTCTGCTCCGCGCAGGGCGCGACGAAGATCGTCGGCCTGGAGGCCCGGGGCTTCATCCTCGCGGCGCCGGTCGCCGTCCGCGCGGGCCTCGGCTTCGTCCCGGTCCGCAAGGCCGGCAAGCTGCCCGGGGCCACGCTCCGGCAGGCGTACGAGCTGGAGTACGGCACCGCAGAGATCGAGGTGCACGCCGAGGACCTCGCCGCGGGCGACCGCGTCATGGTCATCGACGACGTCCTCGCCACCGGCGGCACCGCCGAGGCCTCGCTGGAGCTGATCCGCCGCGCGGGCGCCGAGGTCGCGGGCGTCGCGGTCCTCATGGAGCTCGGCTTCCTCCCGGGCCGCGCCCGGCTGGAGCCCGCCCTCGGCGGCGCTCCGCTCACCGCGCTGATCACCGTCTGAGGCGGTCCGGAAGGAATCCATCGGATTCCAGTCAGGGGCGCCCCGGGAATTCCCGGGGCGCCCCTGGCGTTTGCCCCGGTACGTCCCCACCGGGGACACGTTGCCCCCACCGACGGCGGCCCCTCCGCCCCCGTCCGTCCCCCGGGCGCGTGAGCACGGGGCGTCATGGCTCGATACGATGGCCTTTCCGGGCCTGACCGGGGGACCCGGACCTCCCCCAGACTCCGTCCGGGGGGACCCCAGAGGAGCGCTCTTTGCCAGACGAGGCCCAGTCACTCTCCGCCGCGCAGCCCGACCCCAAGGCCGACAAGGCCGCGCAGGGGACCGGCGCGCCCCAGAACAAGCCCGCGGAGAACAGGCCGAAGCCTGCTGCGCCCGCTCCCGCACCGGCCCCCGCGCCCTCCCGTTCCGGAGGCTCCTCCAACCGGGTGCGCGCCCGCCTGGCCCGGCTCGGTGTGCAGCGCTCGTCGCCGTACAACCCGGTCCTCGAACCCCTGCTCCGGATCGTCCGCTCCAACGACCCCAAGATCGAAACGGCCACTTTGCGCCAGATCGAGCGGGCCTACCAGGTCGCGGAGCGCTGGCACCGCGGCCAGAAGCGCAAGAGCGGCGACCCGTACATCACCCACCCGCTCGCCGTCACCACCATCCTCGCCGAGCTGGGCATGGACCCGGCGACCCTGATGGCCGGGCTCCTCCACGACACCGTCGAGGACACCGAGTACGGCCTGGAGGACCTGCGCCGCGACTTCGGCGACCAGGTCACGCTCCTCGTCGACGGCGTCACCAAGCTCGACAAGGTCCGCTTCGGCGAGGCCGCGCAGGCCGAGACCGTCCGCAAGATGGTCGTCGCCATGGCCAAGGACCCCCGGGTCCTTGTCATCAAACTCGCCGACCGCCTGCACAACATGCGCACCATGCGCTACCTCAAGCGGGAGAAGCAGGAGAAGAAGGCCCGCGAGACGCTGGAGATCTACGCCCCGCTGGCGCACCGGCTGGGCATGAACACCATCAAGTGGGAGCTGGAGGACCTCGCCTTCGCGATCCTCTACCCCAAGATGTACGACGAGATCGTCCGGCTCGTCGCCGAGCGCGCCCCCAAGCGGGACGAGTACCTCGCCATAGTGACCGACGAGGTCCAGACCGACCTGCGCGCCGCCCGCATCAAGGCGACCGTCACCGGCCGCCCCAAGCACTACTACAGCGTCTACCAGAAGATGATCGTCCGCGGCCGGGACTTCGCGGAGATCTACGACCTGGTCGGCATCCGCGTCCTCGTGGACACCGTCCGCGACTGCTACGCGGCCCTCGGCACCGTCCACGCGCGATGGAACCCGGTCCCCGGCCGGTTCAAGGACTACATCGCGATGCCGAAGTTCAACATGTACCAGTCGCTCCACACGACGGTCATCGGCCCCAACGGCAAGCCGGTCGAGCTGCAGATCCGCACCTTCGACATGCACCGCCGCGCCGAGTACGGCATCGCCGCGCACTGGAAGTACAAGCAGGAGGCCGTCGCCGGCGCCTCCAAGGTGCGCACCGACGTGCCCAAGAACACCGGCAAGGACGACCACCTCAACGACATGGCGTGGCTCCGCCAGCTGCTCGACTGGCAGAAGGAGACCGAGGACCCGGGCGAGTTCCTGGACTCCCTCCGCTTCGACCTCTCCCGCAACGAGGTCTTCGTCTTCACGCCCAAGGGCGACGTCATCGCGCTCCCCGCCGGCGCCACCCCGGTCGACTTCTCCTACGCCGTCCACACCGAGGTCGGCCACCGCACCATAGGAGCCAGGGTGAACGGGCGGCTCGTGCCGCTCGAATCCACCCTCGACAACGGCGACCTGGTGGAGGTCTTCACCTCCAAGGCGGCCGGCGCCGGACCCTCCCGCGACTGGCTGGGCTTCGTCAAGTCCCCGCGCGCCCGCAACAAGATCCGCGCCTGGTTCTCCAAGGAGCGCCGCGACGAGGCCATCGAGCAGGGCAAGGACGCCATCGCGCGGGCCATGCGCAAGCAGAACCTGCCGATCCAGCGGATCCTCACCGGCGACTCCCTCGTCACCCTCGCCCACGAGATGCGGTACAACGACATCTCCTCGCTGTACGCGGCGATCGGCGAGGGCCATGTCACCGCCCAGTCCATCGTGCAGAAGCTGGTGCAGGCGCTCGGCGGCGAGGAGGCGGCCACCGAGGACATCGAGGAGGCGGCCCCGCCGACCCGTGGCCGCTCCAAGCGCCGCTCCAACGCCGACCCCGGTGTCGTCGTCAAGGGCGTCGACGACGTCTGGGTCAAGCTCGCCCGCTGCTGCACCCCGGTCCCCGGCGACCCGATCATCGGCTTCGTCACCCGCGGCAGCGGCGTCTCCGTCCACCGCAGCGACTGCGTCAACGTCGACTCGCTGTCCCGGGAGCCCGAGCGGATCCTGGAGGTCGAGTGGGCCCCCACCCAGTCCTCGGTCTTCCTGGTCGCCATCCAGGTCGAGGCCCTGGACCGCTCCCGGCTCCTCTCGGACGTCACCCGGGTGCTCTCGGACCAGCACGTCAACATCCTCTCGGCGGCCGTCCAGACCTCCCGGGACCGGGTGGCCACCTCCCGCTTCACCTTCGAGATGGGCGACCCCAAGCACCTGGGGCACGTCCTGAAGGCCGTCCGGGGCGTCGAGGGCGTGTACGACGTCTACCGCGTGACCAGCGCGCGCCGGCCGTAGCCGTACGCACGAGGAAGGGCCCCCGGCGCGTGCCGGGGGCCCTTCCTCGTACCGCGGGTTCGGCGGACAGCATCCGCCGAACCCCGCTGTGGCGGGATCAGCCGCCGAACTCCTGGAGACCCTTCAGCGCCTGGTCGAGCAGGGCCTGGCGGCCCTCCAGCTCCCGGGCGAGCTTGTCGGCCTTGGCGTCGTTGCCCGCCGCCCGGGCCGCGTCGATCTGCTTGCGCAGCTTCTCCACGGCGTCCTGGAGCTGACCGGTCAGACCCGCGGCACGCGCGCGTGCCTCCGGGTTGGTCCGGCGCCACTCGGCCTCCTCGGCCTCCTGGATGGCCCGCTCCACCGTCTGCATCCGGCCCTCCACCTTCGGGCGGGCGTCGCGCGGCACGTGGCCGATGGCCTCCCAGCGCTCGTTGAGCGTACGGAAGGCGGCACGGGCGGCCTTCAGGTCCGTCACCGGGAGCAGCTTCTCGGCCTCGCCGGCGAGCTCCTCCTTCAGCTTGAGGTTCTCGGTCTGCTCGGCGTCCCGCTCGGCGAAGACCTCGGAGCGGGCGGCGAAGAAGACGTCCTGAGCGCCGCGGAAGCGGTTCCACAGGTCGTCCTCGTGCTCGCGCTGCGCCCGGCCGGCGGCCTTCCAGTCGGCCATCAGCTCGCGGTAGCGGGCCGCGGTCGCGCCCCAGTCGCTGGAGTTCTGCAGCGCCTCTGCCTCGGCGACCAGACGCTCCTTCGCCTTGCGGGCGTCCTCGCGCTGCGCGTCGAGCTGGGCGAAGTGACCCTTGCGGCGCTTGGAGAAGGCCGAGCGGGCGTGCGAGAAGCGGTGCCACAGCTCGTCGTCGGACTTGCGGTCGAGCCGGGGCAGACCCTTCCAGATGTCCACCAGGGCCCGCAGCCGCTCGCCGGCCGCCCGCCACTGCTCGCTCTGCGCCAGCTCCTCGGCCTCGGTGACCAGCGCCTCCTTGGCGGAACGCGCCTCGTCGGCCTGCTTCGCCTTCTGCGCCTTGCGCTCCTCGCGACGCGACTCCACCGACTCCGCGAGCTTGTCCAGACGGGCCGACAGCGCGGCCAGGTCGCCGACGACGTGGTGCTCGTCGACCTGGTGCCGGATGTGATCGATCGCCGTCTGGGCGTCCTTCGCCGAGAGGTCGGTGGTCTTCACCCGCTTCTCGAGGAGGCCGATCTCGACAACCAGGCCCTCGTACTTGCGCTCGAAGTAGGCCAGCGCCTCCTCGGGAGTGCCCGCCTGCCAGGATCCGACGACCTCCTCACCCTCGGCCGTCCGCACGTACACGGTGCCCGTCTCGTCGACGCGGCCCCACGGGTCGCTGCTCACAGCGCCTCCTCACCATGATGCCCATGTCGGGTGGTGACCCCGGGCATCGTCCACAGTTCCTGGGCGGGCCTCGCCCGCCTTCCGCCGCGCGGCCGACGGATCGGACCGCGCTGCACAACGCCAATCTAGGCGAACGGCGGCCCGGCTGTCCGCACTCAGCGCGACCGAAATTCCACGGTCACGTGCGTGCGGACCTCCGGGCCGCCGTCCCGCGGAGCGCCCCGCCTCACTTCGCGGAGACGGTCGCCTTCTCGATGGTCACCGGCTTCTTGGGGGCGCCGTCGCCCCCGCCGCCCTCGACCCCGGCCGCGCCGACCTTCTGCACCGTCTTGAGACCGGCGGCGTCGATCGTGCCGAAGGGCGTGTACTGCGGCGGCAGCGGCGAGTCCTTGTAGACGAGGAAGAACTGCGAGCCGCCGGTGCTCGGCTGCCCGGTGTTGGCCATGGCGACCGTGCCCGCCTTGTACACGACCTTGCCGTCGGCGCCCGGCTTGCCCAGGGCGTCGAGGTTCTCGTCCGGGATGTTGTAGCCGGGGCCGCCCATGCCGGTGCCCTCGGGGTCGCCGCACTGGAGCACGAAGATCCCGGAGGTGGTGAGCCGGTGGCACTTCGAACCGTCGAAGTACTTCTTGTCGGCGAGGTGCTTGAAGGAGTTCACCGTCCGCGGGGTCTTCGCCGCGTCCATCTCGACGGTGACGTCGCCCTCGTTCGTCTTCAGGGCGAAGGCGTACGTGCCCTTGGCCTCGATGCCCATCTTCGGCTCGCCGGGCAGCGTCTCCGCCTCGGTGTTCTTGGAGTCGTTCCCCAGGAACTGCACCGAGGCGTACACCGCCCCGCCGGCGGCGAGCACCACCGCGAGGGAGGCGGCGATCACGGTGTTGCGGCGCTTGGTCTTGCGCTGCGCCTCCGCCCGTCGCTGCTGCTGGCGCGCGTACTTGTCCCTGGCGAGCTGCCGCCGCCGCTGATCGCTGGTGACCACCGGGTCCGCTCCCTCTCGTTCGTGTGTTCCTGTCCTGGCCGGATGTGCCCGTACCGTATACGGGTTGGCTGTGGAATACGCACCGCCGGTAGGCTCTGATCTGCTGCATTCCGCAAGGCCGCAGCCCACTGCCGGACGACACTGAAGGACGATCGTGCTGATTGCCGGGTTCCCCGCCGGGGCCTGGGGCACCAACTGCTACCTGGTCGCCCCCGCCGCAGGCGAGGAGTGCGTCATCATCGACCCGGGCCACCAGGCCGCCCAGGGAGTCGAGGAGACGCTGAAGAAGCATCGGCTCAAGCCCGTCGCGGTGGTCCTCACCCATGGCCACATCGACCACGTCGCCTCCGTCGTCCCGGTCTGCGGCGCCCACGACGTACCCGCGTGGATCCACCCCGCCGACCGGTACATGATGAGCGACCCGGAGAAGGCCCTCGGCCGCTCCATCGGGATGCCGCTCATGGGCGAGCTGACCGTGGGCGAGCCCGACGACGTGCACGAACTCACCGACGGCGTCGCGCTGAGCCTCGCCGGCATGGAGTTCTCCGTCGCGCACGCGCCCGGGCATACCAAGGGGTCGGTGACCTTCCGGACGCCGGAGACCACGGAGGTCCCCTCCGTGTTCTTCTCCGGCGACCTGCTCTTCGCCGGCTCCATCGGACGCACCGACCTGCCCGGCGGTGACATGGCCGAGATGCTCGACTCGCTGACCCGCGTGGTCCTGCCGCTCGACAACTCGACCGTCGTCCTGTCCGGCCACGGTCCCCAGACGACCATCGGCCAGGAGCGCGCCACCAACCCGTATCTGCGGCAGGTGGCCTCCGGCCTCGGGAGTGACCAGGCTCCCCGACGAGGAATGTGACGAGACTCTCGTGAGCACCTTTCAGGCCCCCAAGGGCACGTACGACCTGATCCCGCCCCGCTCCGCCGTCTTCCTGGCGGTCCGGGACGCCATCTCCACCCAGGCGAGGAACGCCGGCTACGGCTACGTCGAGACCCCCGGCTTCGAGGACGTGAACCTCTTCGCCCGCGGCGTCGGCGAGTCCACCGACATCGTCACCAAGGAGATGTACACCCTCACCACGAAGGGCGGCGACCAGCTCGCCCTCCGCCCCGAGGGCACCGCCTCCGTGCTCCGCGCCGCCCTCCAGGCCAACCTGCACAAGCAGGGCAACCTGCCGGTCAAGCTCTGGTACTCCGGCTCGTACTACCGTTACGAGCGCGCCCAGGCGGGCCGCTACCGCCACTTCTCCCAGGTCGGCGCCGAGGCGATCGGCGCCGAGGACCCGGCGCTCGACGCCGAGCTGATCATCCTGGCCGACCAGGCCTACCGCTCCCTCGGCCTGCGCCAGTACCGCATCCTGCTGAACTCGCTCGGCGACAAGGAGTGCCGCCCCGTCTACCGCGAGGCGCTGCAGTCCTTCCTGCGCGGCCTCGACCTCGACGAGGAGACCCTGCGCCGCGCCGAGATCAACCCGCTGCGGGTCCTCGACGACAAGCGGGCCGACGTGCAGAAGCAGCTCGTCGACGCGCCGCTGCTCCGCGACCACCTGTGCGACGCCTGCAAGGCGTACCACGAGCAGGTCCGCGAGCTGATCACCGCCGCCGGCGTGGTCTTCGAGGACGACCTCAAGCTGGTCCGCGGCCTCGACTACTACACCCGGACCACCTTCGAGTTCGTCCACGACGGCCTCGGCGCCCAGTCCGCGGTGGGCGGCGGCGGCCGCTACGACGGCCTCTCCGAGATGATCGGCGGCCCCGCGCTGCCGTCCGTCGGCTGGGCCCTCGGCGTCGACCGCACCGTCCTGGCCCTGGAGGCCGAGGGCGTGACCCTCGACCTGCCCGCCCCCACCAGCGTCTTCGCCGTGGCCATCGGCGAGGAGGCGCGCCGCCTCCTCTTCGGCAAGGTCACCGAGCTGCGCCGGGCCGGGATCGCCGCCGACTTCTCCTTCGGCGGCAAGGGCCTCAAGGGCTCGATGAAGGACGCCAACCGCTCCGGCGCCCGCCTCGCCCTGGTCGCGGGGGAGCGGGACCTCGCCGAGGGCGTCGTCCAGCTCAAGGACATGCAGTCCGGGGAGCAGCGCTCGGTCGCCCTGGACGGGGTCCTGGACGCCGTCCGCGGTCTGCTCGGCTGACACCCGGCTCCCGAAGGGCCCGGTCCGCACCCGCGGCCGGGCCCTTCCTTATGCTCCGCGAACGGCCGACGGCGTACGCCTTGTTGCAGAATGGCCGGGGCCACCGGGCCACGAGCGAGGGAAGAGGACAGGCAGGCATGACGAACGCCGGTACGCAGACGACGGAGCGGACGGGGACCGTCGGCGCGGGCAGGGGCCTCGCCTGGCTCCTGGTGATCACCGGAGCGGCCGGGCTGCTCGCCGCCTGGGTCATCACCCTCGACAAGTTCAAGCTCCTGGAGGACCCGAACTTCGTCCCCGGGTGCAGCCTCAACCCGATCGTCTCCTGCGGCAACATCATGAAGAGCGAGCAGGCGTCGGTCTTCGGCTTCCCCAACCCCATGCTCGGCCTGGTCACCTACGGCATGGTGATCGCCATCGGCGCCGGCCTCCTCGCCGGCGCCCGCTACCGCCGCTGGTTCTGGCTCGGCCTCAACGCCGGCACGCTCTTCGGCGTCGGCTTCTGCACCTGGCTCATGCAGCAGTCCCTGTACGAGATCAACTCGCTCTGCCTGTGGTGCTGCCTCGCCTGGGCCGCCACCATCGTCATGTTCTGGTACGTGACCTCGCACAACGTCCGCTCCGGAGCGATCCCCGCCCCGGCCGGCCTGCGGACCTTCTTCGCCGAGTTCACCTGGGTCCTGCCCGTCCTGCACCTCGGGATCATCGGCATGCTGATCCTCACCCGGTGGTGGGACTTCTGGACGAGCTGACCGCTCCCGCCCGGCTTGTCGGTGGCGTGACCTAGGCTTCATGGACGTGGAGCCCGACCTTTTCACCGCAGCCGCCGAAGAACGCCAGGAGAAGGACCCGTCCAGCAGCCCGCTGGCGGTCCGGATGCGCCCCCGCACCCTCGACGAGGTGGTGGGCCAGAGCCATCTGCTCAAGCCCGGGTCACCGCTGCGACGGCTCGTCGGCGAGGGGAACGGCCCGGCGGGCGCCTCCTCGGTGATCCTCTGGGGCCCGCCCGGCATCGGCAAGACCACCCTCGCGTACGTGGTCTCCAAGGCCACCGACAAGCGCTTCGTCGAGCTTTCCGCGATCACCGCCGGCGTCAAGGAGGTCCGGGCCGTCATCGAGGGCGCCCGCCGCGCCTCCGGCGGCTACGGCAAGGAGACCGTCCTCTTCCTCGACGAGATCCACCGCTTCTCCAAGGCCCAGCAGGACTCCCTGCTGCCCGCCGTCGAGAACCGCTGGGTCACCCTCATCGCCGCCACCACCGAGAACCCCTACTTCTCGGTGATCTCCCCGCTCCTCTCCCGCTCCCTGCTCCTCACCCTGGAGCCGCTCACCGACGCGGACCTCAGCGGCCTCATGGACCGGGCCGTCACCGAGGAGCGCGGCCTCGGCGGCGCCGTCGAGCTCGGCGACGACGCCCGCGCCCATCTGCTCCGGATCGCCGGCGGCGACGCCCGGCGCGCCCTGACCGCCCTGGAGGCCGCCGCGGGCGGCGCCCTCGCCAAGAGCGAGCGGGAGATCACCCTCCAGACCGTCGAGGAGGCCGTCGACCGGGCGGCCGTGACGTACGACCGGGACGGCGACCAGCACTACGACGTCGCCAGCGCGCTCATCAAGTCCATCCGCGGCTCCGACGTCGACGCGGCCCTGCACTACCTCGCCCGCATGATCGAGGCCGGGGAGGACCCCCGCTTCATCGCCCGCCGGCTGATGATCTCCGCCAGCGAGGACATCGGCCTCGCCGACCCGCAGGCCCTGCCGCTCGCCGTCGCCGCCGCCCAGGCCGTCGCCATGATCGGCTTCCCCGAGGCCGCCCTCACCCTCAGCCACGCCACCATCGCCCTCGCCCTGGCCCCCAAGTCCAACACGGCGACCCTCGCGATCTCCGCCGCCCGCGAGGACGTGCGCAACGGCCTCGCGGGCCCCGTCCCGGCCCACCTCCGCGACGGCCACTACAAGGGCGCCGCCAAGCTGGGCCACGCCCAGGGGTACGTCTACCCGCACGACGTGCCCGGCGGGATCGCCGCCCAGCAGTACGCCCCCGACGCCCTCCACGGCAGGCGCTACTACGAGCCCACCCGCTATGGCGCCGAGGCCCGCTACGCGGACGTGGTCGAGCGGGTCCGCGAGCGGCTGAAGGGCGACGGAGGCTGACGGGCGGAGCGGCCGGCCGCCCCCTACCCTCGGACCATGATCCGGTTCCGTACGGCGGGCCTCCTCGCGCTCGGGACGCTCGCCCTCACCGGCTGCGCCGGCGGCGGGCCCGCGCCGGCCCCGTCCGCCCCGGCGCGCCCGGCCGTCGCACCGCTGCTCTCCGCCGGCTTCCCGCCCGCCGCCGACCGGGCCCGGGCCCAGCTCGCCGGGCTGAAGGTGGCCTGGGGCGAGCACTGGCGGACGTACGACCGGAAGAAGTTCGGCGACGGGTGGTCCGACGCGACCGACGCGCCCGGCGGACGCAACGGCTGCGACACCCGCGACGACGTCCTCCGCCGCGACCTCCGAGAGCTCCGCGTCGGCGACCGCAACCCCTGCGTCGTCCTGTCCGGAGTGCTCCACGACCCGTACACCGGGAAGAGACTGCCCTACAGCTACCGCAAGGCATCCCGGATCCAGACCGACCACGTCGTCGCCCTCGGCGCCGCCTGGCGGGCCGGAGCCTGGGCCTGGACGCCAGGCCGCCGGCTCGCCTACGCCAACGACCTCGACGTGCTGCTCGCCACCGACAAGGACGCCAACTTCGAGAAGAGCAGCAGGACGCCCGACACGTGGCTGCCGCCCCGCGCCGCCTACCGGTGCGAGTACGGCCGCCGCTGGACCGGCATCAAGGCCAAGTACGCCCTCACCGTCTCCCCGCCGGAGAAGAAGGCACTGGAGAAGCTGCTCGCCGGCTGCCGCTGAGCCCGGGCGGCCACCCCGGGCCGCGGCGCTCCGGGGAGCCGGTACACTGGTCGGGATCGCTGCGTCCCGTGTCCGGCCCAGGCCGGCGCCACCAGAGCGGGACAGTCAGCAGGAGACCCGGCCCCCGGGCAGGGTTTCCAGGAGCGTCGCGCACCTCGAAGGTGTCGCGTGCCACCCACCACCCCCCGGGTACCCGGGACCGGCGGTGGGTCGTTCGCGTGCTGCACGTACGTGCCCAGACCGGGAAGCGGCTGCCCGAGGGTCCCTCGCGGACCCGCAGGGTTTTCCCGGCTGCGGATTGCGACCTCCCTAACCACTGGTGAAGCCGTATTCGTTCAGACAGAGAGGTTGGTTCATGCCGAACCAGGCCCGCCCCAAGGTCAAGAAGTCCCGTGCGCTCGGTATCGCGCTGACGCCGAAGGCCGTCAAGTACTTCGAGGCCCGTCCCTACCCGCCGGGCGAGCACGGCCGTGGCCGCAAGCAGAACTCGGACTACAAGGTCCGTCTGCTCGAGAAGCAGCGTCTGCGTGCCCAGTACGACATCAGCGAGCGCCAGATGGCGCGCGCCTACGACCGCGCCAAGAAGGCCGAGGGCAAGACGGGCGAGGCGCTGGTCGTCGAGCTCGAGCGCCGTCTCGACGCCCTGGTCCTGCGTTCGGGCATCGCCCGCACCATCTACCAGGCCCGTCAGATGGTCGTCCACGGCCACATCCAGGTCAACGGTGGCAAGGTCGACAAGCCGTCCTTCCGCGTCCGTCCCGACGACGTCGTGATGGTCCGCGAGAAGTCCCGCGCGAAGACCCTGTTCCAGGTCGCCCGCGAGGGTGGCTTCGCCCCCGACGGCGAGACCCCGCGCTACCTCCAGGTCAACCTGAAGGCCCTGGCCTTCCGCCTGGACCGCGAGCCGAACCGCAAGGAGATCCCGGTCATCTGCGACGAGCAGCTGGTCGTCGAGTACTACGCCCGCTGATCCAGCGGTCGAAGGGGGCACCTCCCGGCGGCAGCGCCGGAGGATCACCCCGCAGTGCTCAGCCCGCCGCTTCCCCACCCTTTCCGGTGGGGGAGCCGGCGGGCTTCCGCGTTCCCGGCACCACCGGCCGGCACGCCGTGCGGAACGGCCTCGGCGCCACCGCGCCCGGCAGCCCGGCCGTGACCACCCCCGACCGGTCGGCCACCGCCCGCTCCACCGCCTCGTCCAGCGACAGCCCGCGCCCGAGCCGGAACAACTCCTCGTACCGCTCGGCGCCCAGCTCCTCCACCGCCCGCCCCGCGCACAGCGCCCGCGGCCCGTCGAACGAGCCCGACCCGAAGAGCCGCACCCCCACCGTGTCCCAGACCGGCAGCGCCGCGCCCTGGAGCACCGCCGCCTCCACCGGGTCGCCCTCGCTCACCGTCACCAGCGCCAGCAGTTCCACGGCCAGCACCACCCCCACCCGGTCACGGAAGAGGTGGTTGATCGTCAGACACTCCACCAGCAGTTCCCGCGCCTCCGGCAGAGCCCCACGCGTCCACGCCGAGAACGCCAGCACGTACAGCGCGTACGCCCGTGACCAGCGCTCCCCGCGCTCCTCGCAGACCTCCCGCACCTCCCGGCAGATCGCCGTCGCACCCTCCAGATCGCCCCGGAAGGCCCGCGCCATCGCCAGCTCCACCCGGCCCATCAGCACATTGCTGTTCAGCTCGCCCAGCTCCGCGTACGCGTCGAGCGCCCGGCCCAGCAGGTCCTCGGCGCGCGGGAAGTCGTCGGAGAGCAGCGCCAGACAGCCCAGCCGGTGCGTCGCGTACGCCACCGCCAGCCGGTTCCGCGACGCCCGCGCCCGCTCCCGGCAGGAGTGCAGCGCGGCGACCGCGGCGGTCGGGTCGCCCTGGAGGACCGCCACGTAACCGAGCACCCACAGCGCCTTCAGCCGGGCCTCCTCGTGCTCCGACTCCAGGGCCAGCGCCCGGTCCAGCCAGTGCCGCCCCTCCGACAGCCGCCCGCACCCCACCCACGCGAACCAGAGCGTGCCCGCCAGGTGCTGGGCGAGGTGGGCGTCCTCCGGCAGCTCCAGGCACACGTCGAGCGCCGCCCGCAGGTTCGGCAGCGCCGCGGCCGTCCGGGCCGCCACCTCCTCCTGCCGGGGGCTGAACCACTCCAGCTCGCACCAGGTCGCCAGGCCCATGTACCAGTCCCGGTGCCGCCGCCGCATCCGCTCGGTGTCGCCCAGCGCCGCCAGCCACTCCGCCCCGTACGCCGCCACCGTGTCCAGCATCCGGTAGCCCGGGCCCGCCGCCGTGTCCTCCCGGGCCACCAGCGACTGGGCGAGCAGACCGCCCAGCACGTCGAGGATCTCCTCCTGCGGCAGGTCCGGGCCCCCGCACACGTACTCCACGGCCTCCAGGTCGAACGGACCGGCGAAGACCGAGAGCCGAGCCCAGAGCAGCCGCTCCTCCGGGGTGCACAGCTCGTGGCTCCAGCCGATCGCGGTGCGCAGGGTCCGGTGGCGGGGGAGGACCCCGCGCCCGCCGTCGCCGAGCAGCCGGAAGCGGTCGTCCAGCCGGACGAGGAGCTGCTCCACGGAGAGCAGCGGCAGCCGGCCCGCCGCCAGTTCGAGGGCGAGCGGGATCCCGTCGAGCCGCCGGCACAGCTCCCGCAGCGCGGCCTCGTCCGTGACGGCGGGCGCGCCGGCCCGGGCCGCCCGCTCGGCGAGGAGCGCCATCGCGTCCGGCTCGTCCATCGGCGCCAGGGTCAGCACCGCCTCGCCCGGCACCCGCAGCGGGCGGCGGCCGGTGGCGAGCACGGTCAACCCGGGTGCCGCCGCGAGCAGGTCGCGGACGAGCGGGGCGCAGAACTCGACCAGGTGCTCGAAGCCGTCCAGGACGAGGAGCAGCCGGCGGTCGGCGAGGTGCTCGACCAGCACCTCGCGCGGTCCGCGGAGGGTGTGGTCGGTCAGGCCGAGCGCCTCCACGAGGGTGTGCTCGACCAGTTCCGGGTCGCGCAGGGGTGCGCACTCCGCGAGCCGCACCTCTTCGCCGTAGCGTTTCTGCACGGCGGCGGCGGCCCGCAGGGCCAGTCGGGTCTTGCCGACCCCGCCCACACCGAGAACCGTGACGAGGCGTGACTCGGACAGGAGCGCGGCCAGGTCGGCCAGCTCGTCGGTCCGTCCGACGAACCGGTTGAGCTCCGCCGGGAGAGTACTGCGTCGCATGGGACACGGAGCGTACTCATCCGCGCGCACTCCGTACAATCCGATCGCGTAACTCCCGTCCCACGGGCGGTAATGCGGTACGGCGTGACAGCCCGGGCGCGATAGGCTCGGGGGACGACTTTTCGCATGACCGAACGACCGATGACGACAGCAGAGAGCGGTGCGCAGTGACCGGTGGAGAGGTTGCCGGGATCCTGGTGGCCGTGTTCTGGGCGATCCTCGTCTCCTTCCTCGCCGTGGTGCTGGCGAGGCTGGCGCAGACGCTCCGGGCGACCACCAGACTCGTGGCGGACGTGACCGAGCAGGCCGTTCCCCTGCTCGCCGACGCGTCGGCGACCGTCCGCTCGGCGCAGAACCAGCTCGACCGGGTCGACGCCATCGCCTCCGACGTCCAGGAGGTCACCGCCAACGCGTCCGCGCTCTCGACCACCGTCGCCTCCACCTTCGGAGGCCCGCTCGTCAAGGTCGCCGCGTTCGGCTACGGGGTCCGCAGGGCGCTCGGCCGGAGCCGGGAGCGCGAGGAGGCGCCGCCCGCCACCGGGCGCCGCACCGTGATCGTCGGCCGCACCGTGCCCCTCGCACGGCGCCGGAAGCAGAAGGGCTGAGTGCCGCGATGTTCCGCCGCACGTTCTGGTTCACGGCCGGCGCAGCCGCCGGCGTCTGGGCCACCACCAAGGTCAACCGCAAGATCCAGCAGCTGACCCCCGAGAGCCTCGCGGCGCAGGCCGCGAACAAGGCGGTCGAGGCGGGGCACCGGCTCAAGGACTTCGCCCTCGACGTGAGGGCGGGCATGGTCCAGCGGGAGGCCGAACTGGGCGAGGTGCTCGGCCTCGACGCACCGCCGCCCGCGGACCCGGAACTCCCGGAGCCCCGCCGCCGTGCCGCGCTCGGCCGGACCCCGCACAAGACCACGACCACGCATTCGTCGCGCACGATCTCGTACAACCGGAATGAGGACCACTGATGGAGTCGGCTGAAATCCGCCGCCGCTGGCTGAGCTTCTTCGAGGAGCGCGGGCACACCGTCGTCCCTTCGGCGTCGCTCATCGCGGACGACCCGACTCTGCTGCTCGTCCCCGCCGGCATGGTGCCCTTCAAGCCCTACTTCCTGGGCGAGGTGAAGCCGCCGTTCACCCGCGCCTCCAGCGTGCAGAAGTGCGTGCGCACGCCGGACATCGAGGAGGTCGGCAAGACCACCCGCCACGGCACGTTCTTCCAGATGTGCGGCAACTTCTCCTTCGGCGACTACTTCAAGGAAGGCGCCATCAAGCTCGCCTGGGAGCTGCTGACCTCCCCGGTGGAGCACGGCGGCTACGGGCTGGAGCCGGAGAAGCTCTGGATCACCGTCTACCTGGAGGACGACGAGGCCGAGCGCATCTGGCGCGACGTCGTCGGCGTCCCCGCCGAGCGGATCCAGCGCCTCGGCAAGAAGGACAACTACTGGTCCATGGGCGTCCCCGGCCCGTGCGGCCCGTGCTCCGAGATCAACTACGACCGCGGCCCCGAGTTCGGCGTCGAGGGCGGCCCGGCCGTCAACGACGAGCGGTACGTGGAGATCTGGAACCTGGTCTTCATGCAGTACGAGCGCGGTGAGGGCTCCGGCAAGGAGGACTTCCCGATCCTCGGCGAGCTGCCGTCGAAGAACATCGACACGGGCCTCGGCCTGGAGCGCCTGGCGATGATCCTCCAGGGCGTCCAGAACATGTACGAGACGGACACCCTCAAGGTCGTCATCGACAAGGCCACCGAGCTCACCGGCGTCGACTACGGCAAGGCCCACGACAGCGACGTCTCGCTGCGCGTGGTCGCCGACCACATGCGCACCTCGGTCATGCTCATCGGTGACGGCGTCACCCCGGGCAACGAGGGCCGCGGCTACGTGCTCCGCCGCATCATGCGCCGCGCCGTCCGCAACATGCGCCTGCTCGGCGCCACCGGCCCGGTCGTCGGCGCCCTCGTCGACACGGTCATCACGACCATGGGCGAGCAGTACCCGGAGCTGGAGACCGACCGCAAGCGGATCGAGACGGTCGCCCTCGCCGAGGAGGCCGCGTTCCTCAAGGCCCTCAAGGGCGGCACCAACATCCTCGACACCGCCGTCACCGAGACCAAGGCCGCCGGCGGCAAGGTCCTCGCCGGCGAGAAGGCCTTCCTGCTCCACGACACCTGGGGCTTCCCGATCGACCTCACCCTGGAGATGGCCGCCGAGCAGGGCCTCTCCGTGGACGAGGACGGCTTCCGCCGCCTGATGAAGGAGCAGCGGGACCGCGCCAAGGCCGACGCCAAGGCCAAGAAGACCGGCCACGCCGACATGAGCGCGTACCGGGAGATCGCCGACGGCAACGGCGCGACCTCGTTCACCGGCTACACCAGCACCGAGGGCGAGACCACGGTCGTCGGCCTCCTCGTCAACGGCGTCTCCTCGCCCGCCGCCTCCGAGGGCGACGAGGTCGAGGTCGTCCTCGACCGGACCCCCTTCTACGCCGAGGGCGGTGGCCAGATCGCCGACCAGGGCCGGATCAAGCTGCACACCGGCGCGGTCATCGACATCCGCGACGTCCAGCAGCCGGTCCCGGGCGTCTCGGTGCACAAGGGTTCCGTGCAGGTCGGCGAGGTGACCGTGGGCGCCACCGCCTACGCCACCATCGACGTGCGCCGCCGCCAGGCCATCGCCCGTGCCCACTCGGCCACCCACCTGACCCACCAGGCGCTGCGCGACGCCCTCGGCCCGACGGCCGCCCAGGCCGGTTCGGAGAACCAGCCCGGCCGCTTCCGCTTCGACTTCGGTTCGCCGAACGCGGTCCCCGGCACGGTCCTCACGGACGTCGAGCAGAAGATCAACGAGGTCCTCTCGCGCGAGCTGGAGGTCCACGCCGAGGTCATGCCGATCGACGAGGCCAAGCGGCAGGGCGCCATCGCCGAGTTCGGCGAGAAGTACGGCGAGCAGGTCCGCGTCGTCACCATCGGCGACTTCTCCAAGGAGCTGTGCGGCGGTACGCACGTCAAGAACACCGCCGCCCTCGGCCTGGTGAAGCTCCTCGGCGAGTCCTCCATCGGCTCCGGCGTGCGCCGCATCGAGGCCCTGGTCGGCGTCGACGCGTACAACTTCCTCGCCAAGGAGCACACGGTCGTCGCCCAGCTCCAGGAGCTGGTCAAGGGTCGCGCGGAGGAGCTGCCGGAGAAGATCTCCGCCATGCTCGGCAAGCTGAAGGACGCCGAGAAGGAGATCGAGAAGTTCCGCGCGGAGAAGGTCCTCCAGGCCGCCGCCGGCCTGGTCGACTCCGCCAAGGACATCCGCGGCCTCGCCCTGGTCACCGGTCAGGTCCCGGACGGCACCGGCGCCGACGACCTGCGCCGGCTCGTCCTCGACGTGCGCGGCCGGATCCCCTCCGACCGTCCGGCCGTCGTGGCCCTGTTCACCACGGCCAACGGCAAGCCGCTGACGGTCATCGCCACCAACGAGGCCGCCCGCGAGCGCGGTCTCAAGGCCGGCGAGCTGGTCCGTACGGCCGCCAAGACCCTCGGCGGCGGTGGCGGCGGCAAGCCGGACGTCGCCCAGGGAGGCGGTCAGAACCCGGAGGCCGTCGGCGAGGCCATCGCCGCCGTCGAGCGACTCGTGGTGGAGACGGCGTGACGATGCGCCGCGGCCGCCGTATCGCGGTCGACGTCGGGGACGCCCGGATCGGGGTCGCCTCGTGCGACCCCGACGGGGTCCTCGCCACGCCGGTGGAGACCGTGCCGGGACGTGACGTCCCGGCCGCCCACCGGCGGCTCCGCCGGATCGTCGAGGAGTACGAGCCGATCGAGGTCGTCGTGGGCCTGCCCCGCTCGCTCAGCGGGCGGGAGGGCCCGGCCGCGACCAAGGTCCGTGCCTTCGCGGGGGAGCTGGCCAAGGGCATCGCCCCGGTGCCGGTCCGCCTGGTCGACGAGCGGATGACGACGGTGACGGCGACCCAGGGCCTGCGGGCCTCCGGGGTGAAGGCCAAGAAGGGCCGCTCGGTCATCGACCAGGCCGCCGCTGTGATCATCCTTCAGAACGCTCTTGAGTCCGAACGGGTATCAGGTAATCCGCCCGGTGAGGGCGTCGAAGTGGTCATCTGATCGCGATACGGTAACGTTCCGCGCGATGCGGCGGTGTTCGAACAGCTGCCGCACTACGTAGAGGCGGATCGTCCGGAAGCCTCGCGGCTGTTTGGGGATCGATGACTGAGTATGGCCGGGGCCAGGGCCCCGAACCGTGGCACCCCGCGGACCCGCTCTACGGGGACCAGGGGTGGGAAGGTCAGCAGCAGTACCACCAGCAGCCTCAGCAGCCGCAGCAGGCGATGCCCTACGACCAGGGCGGTCAGCCCTACCAGGACCCGTACGCCCAGCAGGGCTACGGGGTCGACCCGTACCAGCAGCAGGCCGCGTACCAGCAGCAGTACCAGCAGCAGGGGTACGTCGACCCGCACGCGCAGATGTACGGCCAACAGGGCCAGGCCCCCGCACAGGCGTACGGTCAGACCGGCTGGGACCAGGGGTACGACACGCCCGGCCAGCCCGGACAGACGTACGACGGCGCCTGGGAGACGGGCCAGGCCGCGATGGCCTACAACACGCCGCCCGCCGATCCGTACGGCGGGCAGCCCGATCTCTACGGCACCCCCGAGGCCTACCCGCCGCCCCAGCCGCCCGGCCGCAGGCAGCAGCCGCCGGAGCCGGTCGTCGACTGGCAGCCGGAACCCGAGCCCGAGCCCGAGCGTGAGTCCGCCGCCCGGCAGGAGCCGGAGGAGTCGCACCCCTTCTTCACCGGCGACGACGACGAGGACGACGAGCCGTCCCCGCGCCGCGGCAGGGGCCGGGGCGGCGACGACCGCGACCGCGAGCGCCGCGGCAAGGAGAAGAAACGCAAGGGCAAGAACGGCATGGCCTGCCTGCTCGTCGCCGCGGTCCTCGTCGGCGGCGTCGGCGGCATCGGCTACTTCGGCTACCAGTTCTGGCAGGGCCAGTTCGGCGAGGCGCCCGACTTCGCGGGCAGCGGTTCCGGCGAGGTCCAGGTCGAGATCCCCAAGGGCGCGTACGGCAACGAGATCGGCAACATCCTCAAGCAGGCCGGCGTCGTGAAGAGCGTCGACGCCTTCGTCGCGGCGCAGAACCAGAACGCCAAGGGCAACTCGATCCAGGCCGGCGCCTACACCCTGAAGAAGGAGATGTCGGCGGAGAGCGCGGTCGCGCTCATGCTGGACCCGGCCAGCCAGGCCAACCTGATCATCCCCGAGGGCAAGCGCAACGCCTGGGTGTACGAGCAGATCGACACCCGCCTCGACCTCGAACCGGGCACCACGAAGGAGCTCGCCTTCGACAAGGCCGACTCCCTCGGCCTGCCCGACTGGGCCAAGGGCCACGACAAGCTCAAGGACCCGCTGGAAGGCTTCCTCTTCCCCGCCAGCTACCCGCTGGCGAAGGGCTCGAAGCCGGAGGCCGCTCTCAAGAAGATGGTGAGCCGCGCCAACCAGGAGTACATGAAGCTGGACCTGGCGGAGAAGGCGAAGGCGCAGGGCCTGAAGGGGCCCTGGGAGCTCCTGACCGTCGCCAGCCTCGTGCAGGTCGAGGGCAAGTACAAGCACGACTTCGACAAGGTGGCCCGGGTGGTCTACAACCGCCTGAAGCCGGACAACTCGGAGACGGCCGGGCGCCTGGAGTTCGACTCCACGGTGAACTACCTCCGGGGGAAGAGCACCCTGGACGTCGGCACCGTCGAGGAGATGCGGAAGATCAAGGACCCGTACAACACCTACGCGTACGACGTGAAGGGCCTCGTCCCCGGGCCCATCAGCAACCCCGGCATCGAGGCGCTGAACTCGGCCATCGCCCCGGCCGACGGGCCCTGGTACTACTTCGTGTCGATCAACGAGAACAAGACGGTCTTCTCCGAGACCCTGAAGGAACACAACCAGAACGTGGCGGAGTACCAGAACGAACGGGAGAAGTCCGGACAGTGAGCACACAGCACCGCGCCGCCGTCCTCGGCTCGCCGATCGCCCACTCGCTCTCCCCGGTCCTGCACCGCGCCGCGTACGCGGAGCTCGGGCTCGACGACTGGTCCTACGACCGCTTCGAGATCGACGAGGCCGCGTTGCCGGGCTTCGTCGGGGAGCTCGACGGCTCGTGGGCCGGTCTGTCCCTGACCATGCCGCTCAAGCGGGCGGTCATCCCGCTGCTCGACGAGGTCAGCGGGACGGCCGCGGCCGTGGAGGCGGTCAACACCGTGGTCCTCCGCGAGGACGGCAGCCGGTTCGGCGACAACACCGACATCCCCGGCATGATCGCCGCCCTGAGCGAGCGCGGCATCGAGAAGGTGGAGTCCGCGGCGATCCTCGGCGCCGGCGCCACCGCCTCCTCCGCGCTCGCCGCGCTGGCCCGGATCTGCGCCGGCCCGGTCACGGCGTACGTCCGCAGCGAGGCCCGGGCGCGGGAGATGCGCGGCTGGGGCGACCGCCTCGGCGTGGACGTCCGCACCGCCGACTGGGACGACGCGGCGGAGGCGTTCGCCGCCCCGCTGGTGATCGCCACCACCCCCGCCGGCACGACCGACACGCTGGCCGCGGCCGTCCCCGACCGCCCCGGCACCCTCTTCGACGTCCTCTACGACCCCTGGCCCACCGCCCTTGCCGCCGCCTGGTCCGACCACGGCGGCAAGGTGCTCGGCGGCCTGGACCTCCTGGTCCACCAGGCGGTCCTCCAGGTCGAACAGATGACGGGCGTCCCGCGCGCCCCCCTGGCCGCGATGCGCGCCGCCGGCGAGGCGGCCCTCGCCGCGCACTGACCCCGCCACGACCCTCCCCACCGCGCGCCCGGCCGTCCGGAACGGCGGGGCGCGCGTCCCGATAGCTGGACCGGAGGCCGGGCCCGCGCCCCGGACGTGGGAGGATCAGGGGTGGCGGGTCAGGGCCGCGCGCCCGGCCCTGCCGTCGCAGTGCCCAGGCGCGAGCATGAGGAGCATCGTTGAGCAGGTTGCGTTGGCTGACCGCTGGGGAGTCCCACGGACCCGCGCTGGTCGCGACGCTGGAGGGCCTTCCCGCCGGCGTCCCGGTCACCACTGAGCTGGTGGCGGACCACCTCGCGCGGCGGCGCCTCGGCTATGGGCGCGGCGCCCGGATGAAGTTCGAGCAGGACGAGATCACCTTCCTGGGCGGTGTCCGGCACGGGCTCTCCCTCGGGTCGCCGATCGCGGTGATGGTCGGCAACACCGAGTGGCCCAAGTGGGAGAAGGTCATGTCGGCCGACCCCGTGGACCCGTCCGAGCTCAAGGAGACCGGCCGCAACGCGCCCCTGACCCGGCCCCGGCCCGGTCACGCCGACCTGGCCGGCATGCAGAAGTACGGCTTCGACGAGGCCCGGCCGGTCCTGGAGCGCGCCAGCGCCCGCGAGACCGCCGCCCGCGTCGCCCTCGGCGCCGTCGCCCGCTCCTTCCTCAAGGAGGCCGCGGGCATCGAGATCGTCAGCCACGTGATCGAGCTGGCCGCCGCCAAGGCGCCGTACGGCGTCTACCCGACCCCCGCCGATGTCGAGAAGCTCGACGCGGACCCGGTCCGCTGCCTCGACGCCGACGCGTCGAAGGCGATGGTCGCCGAGATCGACCAGGCCCACAAGGACGGCGACACCCTCGGCGGCGTCGTCGAGGTCCTCGCGTACGGCGTGCCCGTCGGCCTCGGCTCGCACGTCCACTGGGACCGCCGGCTCGACGCGCGGCTCGCCGGCGCGCTCATGGGCATCCAGGCCATCAAGGGCGTCGAGGTCGGCGACGGCTTCGACCTCGCCCGGGTGCCCGGCTCGCAGGCCCACGACGAGATCGTGAAGACCGACGACGGCATCCGCCGCAGCTCCGGCCGCTCCGGCGGCACCGAGGGCGGGCTCACCACCGGCGAGCTGCTGCGCGTCCGCGCCGCGATGAAGCCGATCGCGACCGTCCCGCGCGCCCTCGCCACCGTCGACGTCGCGACCGGCGAGGTCGCCGCCGCCCACCACCAGCGCTCCGACGTCTGCGCCGTCCCGGCCGCCGGCATCGTGGCCGAGGCCATGGTCGCCCTCGTCCTCGCCGACGCCGTCGTCGAGAAGTTCGGCGGCGACTCGGTCCCCGAGACCCGCCGCAACGTGCGCTCCTACCTCGACAACCTGCACATCCGGTGACCGGCGGCCCGCTGGTCGTCCTCGTCGGTCCGATGGGTTCCGGCAAGTCCACGGTGGGCGCGCTCCTGGCCGAACGGCTCGGCGCGCCCTACCGGGACACCGACACCGACATCGTCGCCGCCGAGGGCCGCGAGATCTCCGACATCTTCGTCGAGGACGGCGAGGAGCGCTTCCGCGCCCTGGAGAAGGCCGCCGTCGCGCGGGCCGTCGCCGACCACCGGGGCGTCCTCGCCCTCGGCGGCGGCGCGATCCTCGACGCCGACACCCGCGCCCTGCTGGCCGGGCAGCCCGTGGCGTACCTCTCGATGGACGTCGAGGAGGCCGTACGACGGGTCGGGCTCGGCGCGGCCCGGCCGCTGCTCGCGGTCAACCCGCGGCGCCAGTGGCGCGAGCTGATGGACGCCCGCCGCACGCTGTACGAAGAAGTCGCGAGCGTCGTGGTCGCCACCGACGCCCGCACCCCCGAAGAGGTCGCCGAGGCGGTCCTCGACGCACTGGAGCTGAAGGACGCATGACCACGGACCAGGAAGTGACCCGCATCCACGTCGGCGGAAGCGCGGGCACGGATCCGTACGAGGTGCTGGTCGGCCGGCAGTTGCTCGGCGAACTCCCCTCCCTCATCGGGGACAAGGCCAAGCGGGTCGCCGTCATCCACCCCGAGGCGCTCGCCGGGACCGGCGAGGCGCTCCGCGAGGACCTCGCCGAGCAGGGGTACGAGGCCGTCGCCATCCAGGTGCCGAACGCCGAGGAGGCGAAGACCGCCGAGGTCGCCGCGTACTGCTGGAAGGCGCTCGGCCAGACCGGCTTCACCCGCACCGACGTCATCGTCGGCGTGGGCGGCGGCGCGACCACCGACCTGGCCGGCTTCGTCGCCGCGACCTGGCTGCGGGGCGTGCGCTGGATCGCCGTCCCCACCACCGTCCTCGGCATGGTCGACGCGGCCGTCGGCGGCAAGACCGGCATCAACACCGCCGAGGGCAAGAACCTCGTCGGCGCCTTCCACCCGCCGGCCGGTGTCCTGTGCGACCTCGCCGCGCTGGAGTCGCTGCCCGTCCACGATTTCGTCAGCGGGCTGGCCGAGATCATCAAGGCCGGCTTCATCGCCGACCCGGTGATCCTCGACCTCATCGAGGAGGACCCGCAGGCCGCCCGTACGCCCGCGGGACCGCACACCGCCGAGCTGATCGTCCGGTCGATCCAGGTGAAGGCCGACGTCGTCTCCGGCGACCTCAAGGAGTCCGGCCGCCGCGAGATCCTCAACTACGGGCACACCCTCGCGCACGCCATCGAGAAGAACGAGCGGTACAAGTGGCGCCACGGCGCCGCCGTCTCCGTCGGCATGGTCTTCGCCGCTGAGCTGGGCCGCCTCGCCGGCCGCCTCGACGACGCCACCGCCGACCGGCACCGCGCGATCCTGGAGTCCGTCGGCCTGCCGCTCACCTACCGCGGCGACCAGTGGCCCAAGCTCCTGGAGACGATGAAGGTGGACAAGAAGTCCCGCGGCGACCTGCTGCGCTTCATCGTCCTCGACGGGCTCGCCAAGCCGTCCGTCCTGGAGGGCCCGGACCCGGCCGTCCTCGTCGCCGCCTACGGGGAGCTCTCCGCATGAGCGAGGCCCGCCGCGTCCTGGTGCTGAACGGACCGAACCTCGGCCGGCTGGGCTCGCGCGAGCCCGACATCTACGGCGCCACCTCCTACAAGGGGCTCGTCGAGTCCTGCCGGGAGCTGGGCGCCACGCTCGGCTTCGACGTCGAGGTCAGGGAGACCAACGACGAGGGCGAGATGATCCGCTGGCTGCACGAGGCCGCCGACGGGCGCGTGCCCGTCGTCCTCAACCCCGGCGCCTTCACGCACTACTCGTACGGGATGCGGGACGCGGCCGCGCAGCGCACCGCCCCGCTGATCGAGGTGCACATCTCGAACCCGTACACCCGCGAGGAGTTCCGGCACACCTCCGTGGTGGCCGCCGTGGCGAGCGGCACGGTCGCCGGTTTCGGCATCGGCTCGTACCGGCTCGCCCTGCGCGCCCTCGCCGAGGAGCTCGACCCCCAGGTCTGAGCGGTACGCGGAATCCCGGGGCGGCCGTCGTGAGACGACCGCCCCTCCGCGCACGCCCGTCCGGGACGGCCGGGCACTTTCGTCGGGGTCCCGCCCGTTCCCCGAGCGGGGGGACGGGGCGGTAACGTTTTGGCATCCCCGGGCGACCGGAACGGGCCACGGAAGTCGCGGCACCGACCGGCCGCCCACACCGACGCACCAGGCCGACGAGACGGAGTGGCACCGGATGCAGCACGCAGTGGGGGGACCGCTGCCCTCGCCCGAGCGGCCGGGCCGGACGCCCGGTCCGATCCCGGCCGGCGGCCACGGTCCCGTACCCCCGCCCCCGCAGGCCGCCCCTTACCCGGGGCCGCCGTCCGGCGCGCCCGGCGGGCGGCTCGGCGTGCACCCGGCCGTGCAGCCGGGCCCGCCCCCGCCGCCCGCCCAGGGACCCGGCGGCGCGGGCTGGGGCACCGCCGGGGCCGTACCGCCGTCCGCCACCGCCGGATCCGTGCCACCGCCCGGCCCCGCGGGCCTGTCCCCGCACGTCACCGGGGGAGTGCCGCTGGCGCCCCCGATGCCGCTGTACGAGCAGGGGCCCGGCACCGGGACCGCGACCCTCGCCGTCCTGCTGATCGGGCCGGCCGGCGCGGGCAAGACCACGGTCGCCCGGCACTGGGCGCGCCGGCGGCCCGTCCCCACCGCCCACATCAGCCTCGACGACGTGCGGGAGTGGGTGTGCTCCGGCTTCGCCGACCCCCAGTCGGGGTGGAACGACCACTCCGAGGCGCAGTACCGGCTCGCCCGCCGCACCTGCGGCTTCGCCGCCCGCAACTTCCTCGCCAACGGCATCTCCTGCATCCTCGACGACGCCGTCTTCCCCGACCGCCCCGTCGTCGGCCTCGGCGGCTGGAAGCGGCACGTCGGCCCCGGACTGCTGCCGGTGGTCCTCCTGCCCGGCCTGGACGTCGTCCTGGAGCGCAACGCCCAGCGCTCCGGCAACCGGCGCCTCTCCGACGAGGAGGTCGCGGCGATCCACGGCCGGATGGCCGGCTGGTACGGCTCCGGGCTGCCGATCATCGACAACTCCGCGCTCGACGTGGAGGGCACCGCCCGGCTCCTCGACGAGGCGCTGGCCCGGGCGATAGCCGCGCCGCCCGCCGGCTGACCGGTTCCCCGGTCGGACGCCGCCGACAGGCCGGGGCGGGGCCGCGCTCGTAGGCTCGGATACATGTCACAGGTGTATGCGGACCGCCGGGTCAGGCTGCGCGACCGGGTCGCGGCAGCGGGCAGCGCGGCGGCCCTGGTCTCCCGTCCCGCCAACGTCCGCTATCTCGCCGGCGGCGCCCCGCCCGGAGCCGTCCTGATGGTCGGCCCCGAGCCGGGCGCCGACGTGCTCCTCCGGCCCACCGCGAGCGAGGGCGAGCCCCTCGACGGGCGGCTGGACGAGCACCTCAGGCAGCAGCAGCTCCCGCTCGGCGGCGGTGATCCGGCGGTGGCCGCCGCCGAACTCGCGCGCCGGTCCGGAGCCGACGGCCTCGCCGTCGAGGAGCACCACCTGACGGTGGCCCGCCACCGGAGCCTCGGCGCCGCCGCCCCCGGGCTCCGCCTCGCCGACCTCGCCTGCGCCGTCGAGCAGCTGCGGGTGGTCAAGGACGAGGACGAGATCGGCTGTCTGCGGATCGCCGCCGAGATCGCCGACCAGGCGCTCGGCGAGCTCCTGGAGTCCATCCTGGTCGGCAGGACCGAGCGCCACCTCGCCCTCGAACTGGAGCGGCGGCTCGTCGACCACGGCGCCGACGGGGCCGCCTTCCCCACCTCGGTCGCCACCGGACCCCACTCCGGCCGGCGCGGCCACCGCCCCACCGACCGCCGGGTCGAGGAGGGCGATTTCCTTTCGGTCTGCCTCGGCGCGGACTACCGCGGCTACCGCTGCGAGATCGGCCGGACCTTCGTCATCGGCACCGCCCCGGCCGACTGGCAGATCGAGCTGTACGAGCTCGTCTTCGCCGCTCAGCGGGCCGGCCGGGAGTCCCTCGTGCCGGGCGCCGAGTACCGTGACGTGGACCGCGCGGCCCGCCAGATCCTCGACTCCGGGGGGCACGCGGCGACCGCCGTACCCCTCACCGGACACGGGGTCGGGCTCGAAATCGACGAGGACCCGCAGCTGTCCCCCTCGGCCATGGGTAAACTGGACGCTTGTGTGCCGGTCACCGTCGAACCGGGGGTCCACCTCCCGGGCCGGGGCGGGGTCCGGATCGATGACACGCTCGTCGTGCGCCAGGAGGCGGACGGCGGACCCGAGCTACTCACCATCACGACCAAGGAGCTGCTCGCGCTGTAGAGCGCGTACGCCTCCTCGGTCCCACGTCAGTCCAGGAGATTCCGCAACCGTGGCTTCCACGAACGACCTCAAGAACGGCATGGTGCTCAAGCTCGACGGGGGCCAGCTCTGGTCCGTCGTCGAGTTCCAGCACGTCAAGCCCGGCAAGGGCCCGGCCTTCGTGCGCACCAAGCTCAAGAACGTGCTGTCCGGCAAGGTCGTCGACAAGACCTTCAACGCCGGCGTGAAGGTGGAGACCGCGAACGTCGACAAGCGCGACATGCAGTTCTCCTACATGGACGGCGACTACTTCGTCTTCATGGACCTGGACACCTACGACCAGCTCCACATCGACCGCAAGGTCGTCGGCGACGCCGCCAACTTCCTCATCGAGGGCTTCACCGCGCTCGTCGCGCAGAACGAGGGCTCCGTGCTCTACGTCGAGCTGCCGGCCGCCGTCGAGCTGGTCATCGCCGAGACCGAGCCGGGCGTCCAGGGCGACCGCTCCACCGGTGGCACCAAGCCCGCCAAGCTGGAGACCGGCCACGAGATCCAGGTCCCGCTCTTCATCACCACCGGTGAGAAGGTCAAGGTCGACACCCGCACCAGCGACTACCTCGGCCGGGTGAACAGCTAACCGTGGCCGCCCGGAGCAAGGCCCGCAGGCGGGCCTTCCAGATCCTGTTCGAGGCCGACCAGCGCGGCACTTCGGTGCAGGAGGTCCTCGCGGACCAGATCCGGCTCCACCGTGCCGACGAGCGCCAGCCCGCGGTCGGTGACTTCACCATGCAGCTGGTCGAGGGGTACGCGCAGTACATCGCCCGGATCGACGAGCTCATCGCCACCTACGCGGTGGACTGGGACCTCGACCGGATGCCGGCCGCCGACCGCAGCATCGTGCGCCTCGGCGCGTACGAGCTGATCTGGGAGGACGGCACCCCGGACGCGGTGGCGATCGACGAGGCGGTGCAGCTCGCCAAGGAGTTCTCCACGGACGACTCCCCGTCCTTCGTCAACGGCCTCCTGGGGCGCTTCAAGGACCTGAAGCCCCGGCTGCGCCGGGACGTGGACGCCTAGTCCCGAACGGCCCGTCGAAGGGGCCCGCGGCACCTCGGTGCCGCGGGCCCCTTCGCATGCCCGGGGTCCTCGTTCCTCGCGTTAGCCCGAAAGGGTGAGGGGTGGGGACGCGAAAGCGCCGGGCCCGTGGCGTCGGATGACGTTCCACGGGCCCGGCGGCACGTTTCTGCAAGGGGGTGGGTGCTCGGGAGGAGCTGTCAGTTCTCCTCGTGGGCGACGGCGCGGCGCGCGTCGGCGTCGAGCACGCCCCAGCTGATCAGCTGCTCGGTCAGGACCGAGGGGGACTGGTCGTAGATGACGGCCAGGGTGCGCAGGTCGTCCTGGCGGATCGACAGCACCTTGCCGTTGTAGTCGCCGCGCTGCGACTGGATCGTCGCGGCGTAGCGCTGGAGCGGGCCGGCCTTCTCCTGCGGGACGTGGGCGAGGCGCTCCAGGTCCAGGACCAGCTTCGGCGGCGGCTCGGCGGCCCCGCCGGGGGTGGTGCCGGGCAGCAGCTCCTGCACCGGCACGCCGTAGAAGTCCGCCAGCTCGGCCAGGCGCTGCACGGTCACGGCGCGGTCGCCGCGCTCGTACGAGCCGACCACGACGGCCTTCCAGCGGCCCTGGGACTTCTCCTCCACGCCGTGGAGGGACAGGCCCTGCTGGGTGCGGATGGCGCGGAGTTTGGCCCCGAGCTGCTTTGCGTATTCGCTGGACATAACGCTCCCGGACGCTGTGACGACATGCGGCTGCGCCGCGCGGCTGGTAACTCACTGTGAGGTTACGCAGCGTTACTCTTTCCCGTCAAGCCGAAAGGGCCTCGCCACCCCCTCCCGGGGGACGGTCCGCCGCAGGTCGGAGCGGGGGAGGGGGGTGCGGGGAAAGCCCGTGCGGGCCGCCCTGCTAAAGTGGACGCCGTACATCCGACGTCCTTTAAGAGCCGTCCCGTGAGGCGGAGAAGGAGGTCCTTTTTCCATGGACACGCAAGCGCACACCGATGAGGCGCGGCCCGTTCTCGAGGCCCCCGACATCGCCCGGGTCCTGACCCGGATCGCCCACGAGATCGTCGAGCGCGCCAAGGGCGCCGACGACGTGGTCCTCCTCGGCATCCCCACCCGTGGCGTCTTCCTCGCCCGGCGGCTCGCCGAGAAGCTCGAATCGATCACCGGCACCGAGGTCCCGGTCGGTTCGCTCGACATCACCATGTACCGCGACGACCTGCGGATGAAGCCGGCGCGCGCCATCGGCCGCACCGACATCCCCGCGGAAGGCGTCGACGGCCGCCTCGTCGTCCTCGTCGACGACGTCCTCTTCTCCGGCCGCACCATCCGCGCCGCCCTCGACGCCCTCGGCGACATCGGCCGCCCCCGCGCGGTCCAGCTCGCCGTCCTCGTCGACCGGGGCCACCGGGAGCTGCCGATCCGCGCCGACTACGTCGGCAAGAACCTCCCCACGTCGCTGCGGGAGACCGTCAAGGTCCAGCTCGCCGAGGAGGACGGTCGCGACACCGTGCTGCTCGGCGGCAAGTCCGCCTAGCCGGACCGGCCACCCCGCGGGACCACGGCACCCCCGTGTGCCCCCGCATGCCCTCACGCCTCCCCACCCCGGAGAGAAACCCCGATGATGCGTCACCTCATCTCGGCCGCCGACCTCACCCGCGACGACGCCGTCCTGATCCTCGACACCGCCGAGGAGATGGCCCGGGTCGCCGACCGGCCCATCAAGAAGCTTCCGACCCTCCGCGGCCGGACCATCTGCAACCTCTTCTTCGAGGACTCCACCCGGACCCGGATCTCCTTCGAGGCCGCCGAGAAGCGCCTCTCCGCCGACGTCATCAACTTCGCGGCCAAGGGCTCCAGCGTCTCCAAGGGCGAGTCCCTGAAGGACACCGCGCAGACCCTGGAGGCGATGGGCGTCGACGCCGTCGTCATCCGGCACGGCGCCTCCGGAGCCCCCTACCGCCTGGCCACCTCCGGCTGGATCGACGCCCCCGTCATCAACGCGGGCGACGGCACCCACCAGCACCCCACCCAGGCCCTCCTGGACGCCTTCACCATGCGCCGCCGCCTCGTCGGCCGCGACGCCGGTCTCGGCAGGGACCTGGACGGCAAGCGGATCACCCTCGTCGGCGACGTCCTGCACAGCCGGGTCGCCCGCTCCAACGTCGACCTGCTGCACACCCTCGGCGCCGAGGTCACCCTGGTGGCCCCGCCCACCCTCGTCCCCGTCGGCGTCGAGACCTGGCCCTGCGAGGTCTCGTACGACCTCGACAGGGTGCTGCCGAAGTCCGACGCGGTCATGATGCTGCGTGTGCAGCGTGAGCGGATGAACGCCGCCTTCTTCCCGACCGAGCGCGAGTACTCGCGCCGCTACGGGCTCGACGGCGAGCGGATGGCGAAGATGCCCGAGCACGCCATCGTCATGCACCCCGGCCCCATGGTCCGCGGCATGGAGATCACCGCCGAGGTCGCCGACTCCGACCGCTGCACGGTCGTCGAGCAGGTCGCCAACGGCGTCTCCGTCCGGATGGCCGTCCTCTACCTGCTGCTGGGCGGCTCCGAGCCGGCCGCGGCCCCCGTCACCACCGCCCGTACCGAGGAGAGCAAGTAAAGATGAGCAAGATCCTTATCCGTGGTGCGAAGGTGCTGGGCGGCGAGCCGCAGGACGTCCTGATCGACGGCGAGACCATCGCCGAGGTCGGGATTGGCCTGTCCGCCGAGGGCGCGACCGTGATCGAGGCCGACGGCCGGATCCTCCTCCCGGGCCTCGTCGACCTCCACACCCACCTGCGCGAGCCCGGCCGCGAGGACTCCGAGACCGTCCTCACCGGCACCCGCGCCGCCGCCTCCGGCGGCTACACCGCCGTCTTCGCCATGGCCAACACCCACCCCGTCGCCGACACCGCCGGCGTCGTCGAGCAGGTCTACCGGCTCGGCAAGGAGGCCGGCTACTGCGACGTGCAGCCCATCGGCGCCGTCACCGTCGGCCTGGAGGGCAAGAAGCTCGCCGAGCTCGGCGCCATGCACGACTCCGCCGCCGGCGTCACCGTCTTCTCCGACGACGGCAAGTGCGTCGACGACGCCGTGATCATGCGCCGCGCCCTGGAGTACGTGAAGGCCTTCGGCGGCGTCGTCGCCCAGCACGCCCAGGAGCCCCGCCTCACCGAGGGCGCCCAGATGAACGAGGGCATCGTCTCCGCCGAGCTCGGCCTGGGCGGCTGGCCGGCCGTCGCCGAGGAGTCGATCATCGCCCGCGACGTCCTCCTCGCCGAGCACGTCGGCTCCCGCGTCCACATCTGCCACCTCTCCACCGCCGGCTCCGTCGAGATCGTCCGCTGGGCCAAGTCCCGCGGCATCGACGTCACCGCCGAGGTCACCCCGCACCACCTCCTCCTCACGGACGAGCTGGTCCGCACGTACAACCCGGTCTACAAGGTCAACCCGCCGCTGCGCACCGAGCGCGACGTGATGGCGCTGCGCGAGGCCCTGGCCGACGGCACGATCGACATCGTCGCCACCGACCACGCCCCGCACCCGCACGAGGACAAGGACTGCGAGTGGGCCGCCGCCGCCATGGGCATGGTCGGCCTGGAGACCGCGCTCTCCGTCGTCCAGCAGACGATGGTGGAGACCGGCCTCCTCGACTGGGCCGGCGTCGCCGACCGGATGTCCGCCGCCCCGGCCCGCATCGGCCGGGCCACCGGCCATGGACGACCCGTCTCGGCTGGTGAGCCCGCCAACCTGGTCCTCGTCGATCCGGCTTACCGTGGGACCGTGGACCCCGCGGACTTCGCCTCCCGCAGCCGCAACACCCCCTACGAGGGCCGCGAGCTGCCGGGTCGCGTCACCCACACCTTCCTGCGGGGCCGGGCAACGGTCATGGACGGGAAGTTGGCGTGACACACCACATCGCAAGCGCGGCCCTCGCCGCGGAGCAGAAGTCGGCAGAGGTGACCGACTGGGCAGGCCGGATCGGCTGGGTCGTCGGACTCCTGCTCTTCGTCGTCCTCGTCTACTGGCTCATGCGCCAGGGCTGGAAGTGGCGCGGCAGCCTCCAGTCGGACCTCCCGCCGCTCCCCGAGCTGCCGGACGCGCCCGGCGAGGCGAAGCTGACGGCGGCAGGCCGCTACCACGGCTCCACCACCGCCGGACAGTGGCTCGACCGGATCGTCGCCCACGGCCTCGGCACCCGCAGCCGCGCCGAGCTGACGCTCACCGACGCCGGGATCTCGGTCGTCCGCCCCGGGGCGAACGACTTCCTGATCCCCGCCGCCGCCCTGCGCGAGGCCCGCCTCGACAAGGGCATCGCCGGCAAGGTCCTCGCCGAGGGCGGGCTCCTGATCGTCACCTGGGAGCACGGCTCCACCCTCCTCGACTCCGGCTTCCGCTCCGACCGCGCCGCCGGACACACCGCCTGGGTCGAGGCCATCAACTCCATGATCGACACCCCGATGATCGACACGACGGAAGGCATCGCACGATGACGACCTCCACAAGGGGAGCCCAGGCTCCCGCCGTACTCGTCCTGGAGGACGGCCGCACCTTCCGCGGCCGCGCCTACGGGGCCGTGGGGGAGACCTTCGGCGAGGCCGTGTTCTCCACCGGCATGACCGGCTACCAGGAGACCCTCACCGACCCGTCGTACGACCGCCAGATCGTCGTCGCCACCGCCCCCCAGATCGGCAACACCGGCTGGAACGACGAGGACGACGAGTCCGGCCGCATCTGGGTCTCCGGCTACGTGGTCCGCGACCCCGCCCGCATCCCGTCGAACTGGCGCGCCAAGCGCAGCCTCGACGACGAGCTGGTCGCCCAGGGCGTCGTCGGCATCTCCGGCATCGACACCCGCGCCCTCACCCGCCACCTCCGCGAGCGCGGCTCCATGCGCGCCGGCGTCTTCTCCGGCGAGTCCCTGGCCCCCGAGGCCGAGCTGCTCGCCCGCGTGCAGGCCCAGCCGCAGATGAAGGGCGCCAGCCTCTACGAGGAGGTCGCCACCAAGGAGCCGTACGTCGTCCCCGCGATCGGCGAGAAGCGCTTCACCGTCGCCGCGATCGACCTCGGCATCAAGGGCATGACCCCGCACCGGATGGCCCAGCGCGGCATCGAGGTCCACGTGCTGCCCGCCACCGCCACCGTCGAGGACGTGTACGCGGTGGCCCCGGACGGCGTCTTCTTCTCCAACGGCCCGGGCGACCCGGCCACCGCCGACGGCCCGGTCGCGCTCATGACCGCCGTCCTGGAGCGCAGGACCCCGCTCTTCGGCATCTGCTTCGGCAACCAGATCCTCGGCCGCGCGCTCGGCTTCGGCACCTACAAGCTGAAGTACGGCCACCGGGGCATCAACCAGCCCGTCCAGGACCGGACGACCGGCAAGGTCGAGGTCACCGCGCACAACCACGGCTTCGCCGTCGACGCGCCCCTCGACAAGGTCTCCGAGACCCCCTTCGGCCGCGCCGAGGTCTCCCACGTCTGCCTGAACGACAACGTGGTGGAGGGCCTCCAGCTGCTCGACCAGCCCGGCTTCTCCGTCCAGTACCACCCCGAGGCGGCCGCGGGCCCGCACGACGCCGCGTACCTCTTCGACCGCTTCGTGACCCTCATGGAGGCCGAGCGTGCCTAAGCGCACCGACATCCAGTCCGTCCTGGTCATCGGCTCCGGCCCGATCGTCATCGGCCAGGCCGCCGAGTTCGACTACTCCGGTACCCAGGCCTGCCGGGTCCTCAAGGCCGAGGGCCTGCGGGTCATCCTGGTCAACTCCAACCCGGCCACGATCATGACCGACCCGGAGATCGCCGACGCCACCTACGTCGAGCCGATCACCCCCGAGTTCGTCGAGAAGATCATCGCCAAGGAGCGCCCCGACGCCCTCCTGCCCACCCTCGGCGGCCAGACCGCGCTCAACACCGCGATCTCCATGCACGAGCAGGGCGTCCTGGAGAAGTACGGCGTGGAGCTCATCGGCGCCAACGTCGAGGCCATCCACAAGGGCGAGGACCGCGACCTCTTCAAGGGCGTCGTCGAGGCCGTCAAGGCCAAGATCGGCCACGGCGAGTCCGCCCGCTCGGTCATCTGCCACACCATGGAGGACGTCCTCGCCGGCGTCGGGACGCTCGGCGGCTACCCCGTCGTCGTCCGCCCCTCCTTCACCATGGGCGGCGCCGGCTCCGGCTTCGCCCACGACGAGGAGGAGCTGCGCCGCATCGCCGGCCAGGGCCTCACGCTCTCCCCGACCACCGAGGTGCTCCTGGAGGAGTCCATCCTCGGCTGGAAGGAGTACGAGCTGGAGCTGATGCGCGACAAGCACGACAACGTCGTGGTCGTCTGCTCCATCGAGAACTTCGACCCGATGGGCGTCCACACCGGCGACTCCATCACCGTCGCCCCGGCGATGACGCTCACCGACCGCGAGTACCAGATCCTCCGCGACGTCGGCATCGCGATCATCCGCGAGGTCGGCGTCGACACCGGCGGCTGCAACATCCAGTTCGCCGTCAACCCCGACGACGGCCGCGTCATCGTCATCGAGATGAACCCGCGCGTCTCCCGCTCCTCGGCGCTCGCCTCCAAGGCCACCGGCTTCCCGATCGCCAAGATCGCGGCCCGGCTCGCCGTCGGCTACACGCTCGACGAGATCCCGAACGACATCACCGAGAAGACCCCGGCGTCCTTCGAGCCCACGCTCGACTACGTCGTGGTCAAGGCGCCCCGCTTCGCCTTCGAGAAGTTCCCCTCCGCCGACTCCACGCTGACCACGACCATGAAGTCGGTCGGCGAGGCCATGGCCATCGGCCGGAACTTCCCCGAGGCCCTCCAGAAGGCCCTGCGCTCCCTGGAGAAGAAGGGCAGCCAGTTCGCCTTCACCGGCGAGCCCGGCGACAAGGCCGAACTGCTCCGCGAGGCGGTCCGCCCCACCGACGGCCGGATCAACACCGTCATGCAGGCGATCCGCGCCGGCGCCACCCCGGAGGAGGTCTTCGCGTACACGAAGATCGACCCGTGGTTCGTCGACCAGCTCTTCCTGATCAAGGAGATCGCCGACGAGCTCGCCGCCGTCGAGAAGCTGGAGCCGGAGCTCCTGGCCGAGGCCAAGCGCCACGGCTTCTCCGACGCCCAGATCGCCGAGATCCGCGGCCTGCGCGAGGACGTCGTCCGCGAGGTCCGGCACGCCCTCGGCGTCCGCCCGGTCTACAAGACGGTCGACACCTGCGCCGCCGAGTTCGCCGCCAAGACCCCGTACTTCTACTCGTCCTACGACGAGGAGTCCGAGGTCGCGCCCCGCGACAAGCCCGCCGTGATCATCCTCGGCTCCGGCCCGAACCGCATCGGCCAGGGCATCGAGTTCGACTACTCCTGCGTCCACGCCTCCTTCGCCCTCAGCGACGCCGGCTTCGAGACCGTGATGGTCAACTGCAACCCGGAGACCGTCTCCACCGACTACGACACCTCCGACCGGCTCTACTTCGAGCCGCTCACCCTGGAGGATGTCCTGGAGATCGTCCACGCCGAGTCCCTCGCGGGCCCGATCGCCGGTGTGGTCGTCCAGCTCGGCGGCCAGACCCCGCTCGGCCTCTCCCAGGCCCTCAAGGACAACGGCGTGCCGGTCGTCGGCACCTCCCCGGAGGCCATCCACGCCGCCGAGGACCGCGGCGCCTTCGGCCGCGTCCTGGAGGAGGCCGGCCTGCCGGCCCCCAAGCACGGCACCGCCACCACCTTCGCCGGCGCCAAGGAGATCGCCGACGAGATCGGCTACCCGGTCCTCGTCCGCCCCTCGTACGTCCTCGGCGGCCGCGGCATGGAGATCGTCTACGACGAGGCGCGCCTGGAGGCGTACATCGCCGAGTCCACCGAGATCAGCCCCACCCGGCCGGTCCTGGTCGACCGCTTCCTCGACGACGCCATCGAGATCGACGTCGATGCCCTCTACGACGGCGAGGAGCTCTACCTCGGCGGTGTCATGGAGCACATCGAGGAGGCCGGCATCCACTCCGGCGACTCGGCCTGCGCCCTGCCCCCGATCACCCTCGGCGGCTTCGACATCAAGCGGCTGCGCGCCTCCACCGAGGCCATCGCCAAGGGCGTCGGCGTCCGCGGCCTGATCAACATCCAGTTCGCCATGGCCGGTGACATCCTCTACGTCCTGGAGGCCAACCCGCGCGCCTCCCGGACCGTGCCCTTCACCTCCAAGGCCACCGCCGTCCCGCTCGCCAAGGCCGCCGCCCGCATCTCGCTGGGCGCGACCATCGCCGAGCTGCGCGCCGAGGGCCTGCTGCCGAAGACCGGCGACGGCGGCACCCTGCCGCTCGACGCGCCGATCTCCGTCAAGGAGGCCGTGATGCCGTGGTCGCGCTTCCGCGACGTGCACGGCCGCGGCGTGGACACCGTCCTCGGCCCGGAGATGCGCTCCACCGGCGAGGTCATGGGCATCGACGCCGTCTTCGGCACCGCCTACGCCAAGTCGCAGGCCGGCGCCTACGGCCCGCTGCCCACCAAGGGCCGCGCCTTCATCTCCGTCGCCAACCGCGACAAGCGCTCGATGATCTTCCCGGCCCGCGAGCTGGTCGCCCACGGCTTCGAGCTCATGGCCACCTCCGGCACCGCCGAGGTCCTCAAGCGCAACGGCATCAACGCCACCGTCGTGCGCAAGCTCAGCGAGGGCGAGGGCCCGGACGGCGAGAAGACGATCGTCCAGCTCATCCACGACGGCCAGGTCGACCTGATCGTCAACACCCCGTACGGCACCGGCGGCCGCCTCGACGGCTACGAGATCCGTACGGCGGCGGTGGCCCGCGGCGTCCCGTGCCTCACCACGGTCCAGGCGCTCGCCGCGGCCGTGCAGGGCATCGACGCCCTCAACCACGGCGGCGTCGGCGTCCGTTCCCTCCAGGAACACGCCGAACACCTGACCGCGGCCCGCGACTAGCAGCCACCGAGGGGGACACCGGAAACGGTGTCCCCCTCTTCATGAGGACACCACCATGTACAAGCTCTTCTTCCAGCTCGTCTTCAAGCGCATGGACCCGGAGAAGGCCCACTACCTCGCCTTCCGCTGGATCCGGCTGGCCGCCCGCACCCCGGTCCTGCGGACCTTCGTCGCCGCCGCCCTCGCCCCCCGGTACAAGGAGCTGCGCACCGAGGCCCTGGGCCTCCGCATGCACGGCCCCTTCGGCCTCGCGGCCGGCTTCGACAAGAACGCCGTCGCCATCGACGGCATGGCCATGCTCGGCTTCGACCACGTCGAGATCGGCACGGTCACCGGCGAGGCCCAGCCCGGCAACCCCAGGAAGCGGCTCTTCCGCCTCGTCCCGGACCGGGCCTTGATCAACCGCATGGGCTTCAACAACGAGGGCTCCGCCGCCGTCGCCGCCCGCCTCCACGCGCGCGCGGCGGTCTTCCGGACCGTCGTCGGCGTCAACATCGGCAAGACCAAGGTGGTCGAGGAGGCCGACGCGGCCGCCGACTACGTGAAGTCCACCGAGCGGCTCGCCGCCCACGCCGACTACCTCGTGGTCAACGTCTCCTCGCCGAACACCCCCGGCCTGCGCAACCTCCAGGCCACCGAGTCGCTGCGCCCGCTGCTCACCGCCGTCCGCGAGGCCGCCGACCGCACGGTCACCGACCGCCGGGTCCCGCTCCTGGTGAAGATCGCCCCCGACCTCGCCGACGAGGACGTGGACGCCGTCGCCGACCTCGCCGTCGAACTCGGCCTGGACGGCATCATCGCCACCAACACCACCATCGCCCGCGAGGGCCTCGGCCTCTCCTCCGCCCCGGCCCTCGTCCAGGAGACCGGCGGCCTCTCCGGCGCCCCGCTCAAGGAGCGCTCCCTGGAGGTCCTGCGCCGCCTGTACGCGCGCGTGGGCGACCGGATCGTCCTGGTGGGCGTCGGCGGCATCGAGAACGCCGAGGACGCCTGGCAGCGCATCCTGGCCGGTGCCACCCTGATCCAGGGCTACAGCGCCTTCATCTACGAGGGGCCGTTCTACGCCCGGGCGATCCACAAGGGCCTCGCAGCCCGCCTCGCGGCCTCCCCGTACGCCACCCTCGCCGAAGCCGTCGGCGCCGACCACCGAAAGGCCACCACCTCGTGACCCTCCCCTTCGGCACCCGTCTGCGCGCCGCCATGGACGAGCGCGGCCCCCTCTGCGTCGGCGTCGACCCGCACGCCTCGCTGCTGGACTCCTGGGGCCTCGCCGACGACATCGCGGGCCTGGAGCGCTTCACGTACACCGTGGTCGAGGCGCTGGCGGACACCGTCGCCGTCTTCAAGCCGCAGGCCGCCTTCTTCGAGCGCTTCGGCTCGCGCGGCGTCGCCGTCCTGGAGCGCGCCACCGCCGACCTGCGCGCGGCCGGCGGCCTGGTCGTCATGGACGCCAAGCGCGGCGACATCGGCTCCACGATGGGCGCCTACGCGGAGGCGTTCCTCCGCAAGGACTCCCCGCTCTTCTCCGACGCGCTCACGGTCTCCCCGTACCTCGGCTACGGCTCCCTGAAGCCGGCCGTCGACCTGGCCCGGGAGTCCGGCGCCGGGCTCTTCGTGCTCGCCCTCACCTCCAACCCGGAGGGCGGCGAGGTCCAGCGGGCCGTCCGTGAGGACGGGCGCACCATCGGCGCGACCATGCTCGCCCACCTCGCCGAGGAGAACGCGGGGGAGACCCCCATGGGCTCCTTCGGCGCGGTCGTCGGCGCCACCCTCGGCGACCTCTCCTCCTTCGACCTCGACATCAACGGCCCGCTCCTGGCCCCCGGCATCGGCGCCCAGGGGGCGACCCCGGCCGACCTCCCGGTGGTCTTCGGGGACGCGGTCCGCAACGTCGTCCCGAACGTGAGCCGGGGCGTGCTCCGCGCCGGACCCGACGCGTCCGCCCTGCGGGACGCGGCGACGCGCTACGCGGACGAGATCCGGGCGGCCGTCGCCGGGTGACACGCTCCCACCGCCGTCCTGGCATCCCCGCAGGTGGGAGCGGACGGCACCCTCGGACGGCCCAGCGTCGTGGCACTTGACGAAATCTTGGCAGAAATCCGGGTCGTTATGCCGGAAAAGTCCTGGTCGGCAGAGGCTGACCAGGACTTTTCCGCTGTTCTCGCTGACTGGAGCGGCCGCGGCCGCTAGTCTCCGGGGCAGGGCAGACGTCCAACGGTCACGTCGTTGGACGTTGCTCCACTGGTGTGGGTCGACCAGGTCCCTCACCGGTCCGTATCCGACAGATCGACATCCGAGGTGACGTAGGCGTGGCTCTTCCGCCCCTTACCCCTGAACAGCGCGCAGCCGCGCTCGAAAAGGCCGCCGCGGCTCGCCGGGAGCGGGCCGAGGTCAAGAATCGACTCAAGCACTCCGGCGCCTCCCTCCACGAGGTCATCAAGCAGGGCCAGGAGAACGACGTCATCGGCAAGATGAAGGTCTCCGCCCTCCTTGAGTCCCTTCCCGGCGTCGGCAAGGTCCGCGCCAAGCAGATCATGGAGCGGCTCGGCATCTCCGAGAGCCGTCGTGTCCGTGGTCTCGGCTCCAACCAGATCGCCTCCCTGGAGCGCGAGTTCGGCGGCGCCGGCGCCTGATCGGGCGCCCGGACCGTCGTCCGGCCCGGTGCCCGATCCGGGACATCCGTCCCGGGCACCCCGGCGATGCTGGAATAATCGCTGCATGGCAGCAGAGGTACGTCCGCGGCTGACCGTGCTCTCCGGCCCCTCAGGGGTCGGCAAGAGCACGGTCGTCGCTCATATGCGCAAGGTCCACCCCGAGGTCTGGCTCTCGGTGTCGGCCACGACACGAAAGCCCCGCCCCGGCGAGAAGCACGGCGTCCAGTACTTCTTCGTCTCGGACGACGAGTTCGACAAGCTGATCGCCAACGGTGAGCTCCTCGAGTGGGCCGAGTTCGCGGGCAACCGCTACGGCACCCCCCGCAGCGCGGTCGTCGACCGCCTGGAGAAGGGCGAGCCCGTCCTCCTGGAGATCGAGCTCCAGGGCGCGCGTCAGGTGAAGGAGTCCATGGCCGACTCCCGGCTCGTCTTCCTGGCCCCGCCGAGCTGGGAGGAGCTGGTCCGCCGGCTCACCGGCCGCGGCACCGAGTCGCCCGAGGTCATCGAGCGGCGTCTCGCCGCCGCCAGGATCGAGCTCGCCGCCGAGTCGGAGTTCGACACCACGCTCGTCAACACCTCCGTCGAGGACGTCGCGCGCGAGCTGCTAACGTTGATGCACGTAGTCTGATCTTTTATCCATCTTCGGAAGGTAGAGCGTGTCCTCTTCCATCACCGCGCCCGAGGGCATCATCAACCCGCCGATCGACGAGCTGCTCGAGGCCACTGACTCGAAGTACAGCCTCGTGATCTACGCGGCCAAGCGCGCGCGTCAGATCAACGCGTACTACTCGCAGCTCGGTGAGGGCCTGCTGGAGTACGTCGGTCCCCTCGTCGACACCCACGTCCACGAGAAGCCGCTCTCGATCGCCCTGCGCGAGATCAACGCGGGTCTGCTGACCTCCGAGGCCGTCGAGGGCCCCGTTCAGTAAGCGTTGCGTTCGTCACTCCAGGCCCGGCGGTTCGTCCGCCGGGCCTGTGGTGTCTCATGGACTCGGATACTGGAGTCGTAACGCAGCCGAGTACGCGTACGAGCGCGGGGAGTGACAGCCGTGACCAAGCCGAAGGTCGTTCTGGGCGTGAGCGGTGGCATCGCCGCCTACAAAGCGTGCGAGCTGCTGCGCCGGCTCACCGAGTCGGGCCACGACGTCCGCGTCGTCCCCACCGACTCCGCGCTCCACTTCGTCGGCGCCGCCACCTGGTCCGCGCTCTCCGGCAACCCGGTCTCCACCGAGGTCTGGGACTCCGTCCACGAGGTGCCGCACGTCCGCATCGGCCAGGCCGCCGCCCTCGTCGTCGTCGCCCCCGCCACCGCCGACATGCTGGCCAAGGCCGCCCACGGCCTCGCCGACGACCTCCTCACCAACACGCTGCTCACCGCGCGCTGTCCGGTCGTCTTCGCCCCCGCCATGCACACCGAGATGTGGGAGCACCCGGCCACCCAGGAGAACGTGGCCACGCTCCGCCGCCGCGGCGCCGTCGTCATCGAACCCGCCGTCGGCCGCCTCACCGGCGTCGACACCGGCAAGGGCCGGCTCCCCGACCCCGGCGAGATCTTCGAGGTCTGCCGGAGGATCCTGGCCCGCGGAGTCACCGCCCCCGACCTCGCCGGACGCCATGTCGTGGTGAGCGCCGGCGGCACCCGCGAGCCCCTCGACCCGGTCCGCTACCTGGGCAACCGCTCCTCCGGCAAGCAGGGGTACGCCCTCGCCAAGGCGGCCGCCGCGCGCGGCGCCCGGGTCACCCTCGTCGAGGCCAACACGGGCATGCCCGACCCGGCCGGAGTCGACGTGGTCCACGCGGGCACCGCCCTCCAGCTGCGCGAGGCCGTCCTCAAGGCCGCCGCCGACGCCGACGCGGTCGTGATGGCCGCCGCCGTCGCCGACTTCCGCCCGGCCTCGTACGCCACCGGCAAGATCAAGAAGACCGACGACGGGGGCGCCCCGACCATCGAGCTGGTCCGCAACCCCGACATCCTCGCCGAGCTCTCCGCCGAGCGCGCCCTGCCCGGCCAGGTCGTCGTCGGCTTCGCCGCCGAGACCGACGACGTCCTGGCCAACGGCCGCGCCAAACTCGCCCGCAAGGGCTGCGACCTCCTCGTCGTCAACGAGGTCGGCGAGCGCAAGACCTTCGGCTCGGAGGAGAACGAGGCCGTGGTCCTCGCCGCCGACGGCACGGAGACCCCGGTCCCGTACGGGCCGAAGGAAGCCCTCGCCGAAACCGTCTGGGACCTCGTCCTGCCCCGGCTGCGCGAGCGCCCCGCCTGAGCGTTCACCCGTCTGCCCCGAGCGGTGTCCGGGCGCCCCGGTACGGCACCGGAGTGCCCGGCGGGGCGCGCGAAACGCCGTGCCGGGAGTGATCTGCGCCCCACCCGGAGCCCCCCTCGGGCCCCGTCGGAGGCCGAATCCGGCCCCCGTGGACCATTCGCCAGGCGAGACACCTGGTCCAAGGTCCGACCTCGCCCGATAGACTGTCCGTGGAACGTCGCGGGGCGCAGCCCCCTGCCGGTCCGCGAAGAGACAGCCAGCAGCCGCTGCAACCCCAGGGAGCGTTGTGTCCCGTCGTCTGTTCACCTCGGAATCCGTCACCGAGGGACACCCCGACAAGATCGCTGACCAGATCAGCGACACCATCCTCGACGCGCTGCTCCGGGAGGACCCCACCTCCCGCGTCGCCGTCGAGACGCTGATCACCACCGGCCTCGTGCACGTCGCCGGCGAGGTGACCACCAAGGCGTGGGCGGACATCCCCACCCTCGTCCGCAACAAGATCCTCGAGATCGGGTACGACTCCTCGAAGAAGGGCTTCGACGGCGCCTCGTGCGGCGTCTCGGTCTCCATCGGGTCGCAGTCCCCGGACATCGCGCAGGGCGTGGACACCGCTTACGAGAAGCGCGTCGAGGGCGACGAGGACGAGCTGGACAAGCAGGGCGCCGGTGACCAGGGCCTGATGTTCGGCTACGCGTCGGACGAGACCCCCGAGCTCATGCCGCTGCCGATCCACCTCGCGCACCGGCTCTCCCGCCGCCTCACCGAGGTCCGCAAGAACGGGACCATCCCGTACCTGCGTCCCGACGGCAAGACGCAGGTCACCATCGAGTACGACGGCGACAAGGCCGTCCGCCTCGACACGGTCGTGGTCTCCTCGCAGCACGCCTCGGACATCGACCTCGACTCGCTGCTCGCGCCCGACATCCGCGAGTTCGTCGTCGAGCACGTCCTGAAGGAGCTCGTCGAGGACGGCATCAAGCTCGACACCGACGGCTACCGCCTCCTGGTCAACCCGACCGGCCGCTTCGAGATCGGCGGCCCGATGGGCGACGCCGGCCTGACCGGTCGCAAGATCATCATCGACACGTACGGCGGCATGGCCCGCCACGGCGGCGGCGCCTTCTCCGGCAAGGACCCGTCGAAGGTGGACCGCTCGGCCGCCTACGCGATGCGCTGGGTCGCCAAGAACGTCGTCGCCGCGGGCCTCGCCTCCCGCTGCGAGGTCCAGGTCGCCTACGCGATCGGCAAGGCCGAGCCCGTCGGTCTCTTCGTCGAGACCTTCGGCACCAACGCCGTCGAGACCGAGAAGATCGAGAACGCCATCGGCGAGGTCTTCGACCTCCGCCCGGCCGCGATCATCCGCGACCTCGACCTGCTCCGCCCGATCTACTCCCAGACCGCCGCCTACGGCCACTTCGGCCGCGAGCTGCCCGACTTCACCTGGGAGCGCACCGACCGCGTCGACGCCCTGAAGAAGGCCGCCGGCCTGTAAGGCCCCGCGCGACGACGGAAGCCCGGCACCCCGTGGGGGTGCCGGGCTTCCGCCGTCCGCACCGCTGTCCGAGCCGTCTGGTAGGTATGAGGCTGTGAGCAGCGAGAAGGAGAATCCCGAGGGGCCCGAGCAGCTCGCGCTCATCCGGGAGACCGTGCGGAAGGCGAAGGTGCCGCGGGCGAAGCCGCGGACGTGGCGGGACGCCGCGCTCGCGAAGGAGCTGCCGGTGGCCCGGGTGGTGGTGAACAAGGGGGCGCTGCATCTCGACCAGTTCTTCGACTACGCCGTGCCCGAGGAGCTCGACGCCGCCGCGCAGCCGGGGGTGCGGGTGCGGGTGCGGTTCGGGGCCGGGGCCGGGCAGGTGCGGGGCGGGCGGCGCGAGGGCGGGCGGCTGATCGACGGGTTCCTCGTCGAGCGGCGGGCCGCGTCCGACTACTCCGGGCCGCTCGCCGCCCTCGCCGACGTGGTGTCGCCGGAGCCGGTGCTCGGGCCCGAGCTGCTGGCGCTCGCGCGGGCCGTCGCCGACCGGTACGCGGGCAGCCTCGCCGACGTGCTCCAGCTCGCCGTGCCGCCGCGCAGCGCCGCCGCCGAGGGGCGACCCTCGCCCGCGCCGCTGCCGCCGCCCGCGCCGCCGGCGCCGGGCACCTGGGGGCGGTACGAGCAGGGGGCCGCGTTCCTGGAGTCGCTGGCCCGCGGCGGGAGTCCGCGGGCCGTCTGGACGGCGCTGCCGGGGCCGTACTGGGCCGAGGAGATCGCCCGCGCCGTCGCCGCCGCCCTCGCCTCCGGGCGCGGCGCCCTCGTGGTCGTCCCCGACGGCCGGGCCGTCGGGCGGGTCGACGCGGCGCTCACCGCCGTCCTCGGGGAGGGGCGGCACGCGGTGCTCACCGCCGAGGCCGGGCCCGAGAAGCGGTACGGGCAGTGGCTCGCCGTCCGGCGCGGCTCCGTACGGGCCGTCGTCGGCACCCGCGCCGCCATGTTCGCCCCGGTCAGGGAGCTCGGCCTCGTCGTCCTCTGGGACGACGGCGACGGCAGCCACAGCGACCCGCACGCCCCCCAGCCGCACGCCCGCGAGGTGCTGCTGCTGCGCGCCGCCCACGACCGGTGCGCCTTTCTGCTCGGCTCCACCGGGTGCACCGTGGAGGCCGCCCAGCTCGTCGAGTCCGGCTGGGCCCGGCCGCTCGCCGCGAACCGTGAACAGGTCCGCAGGGCCGCGCCCCTCGTCCGTACCGTCGGCGACGACCTGCTCGCCCGGGACGGGGCCGCCCGGGCCGCCCGGCTGCCCTCGCTCGCCTGGGAGACCCTCCGGGACGGGCTGCGCAGCGGGCCGGTCCTCATCCAGGTGCCCCGCCGGGGGTACGTGCCCCGGCTCGCCTGCCAGCAGTGCCGGACGCCCGCCCGCTGCCGGCAGTGCGCCGGGCCGCTGGAGGCACCCGACCAGCGGGAGCTGCACTGCGCCTGGTGCGGGCGGGAGGCACCCGCCTGGCACTGCGAGGCGTGCGGCTCCACCCGGCTGCGCGCCCAGGTCGTCGGCGCCCGCAGGACCGCGGAGGAGCTGGGCCGGGCCTTCCCCGCCGTGCCCGTACGGACCTCGGGGCGCGACCACGTCCTGGACCGGGTACCGGACCGGCCCGCCCTCGTCGTCTCCACCCCCGGCGCCGAACCGGTCGCCGACGGCGGCTACGCGGCGGCGCTGCTGCTCGACGGCTGGGCGCTGCTCGGCCGCCCCGACCTGCGGGCCGGCGAGGAGGCGCTGCGGCGCTGGATGGACGCGGCCTCGCTGGTGCGGGGCCAGGCCGAGGGCGGCACCGTGGTGGTGGTCGCCGAGCCGACGCTCCGGCCCGTGCAGGCGCTCGTCCGCTGGGACCCGGTCGGGCACGCGCAGCGGGAGCTGGCCGAGCGCGCCGAGCTGGGCTTCCCGCCGGTCTCCCGGATGGCCGCGGTCAGCGGGCCGCCGGAGTCGGTGGAGACCTTCCTGGCGGCGGCCGCGCTGCCCATGGACGCCGAGGTCCTGGGCCCGGTGCCGCTGCCGGTGGTCCGCCCCGGGTCCGCGCGCCGGCCCGGCGAGCCGCCGCCCGGCGAGCGGTGGGACCGCGCCCTGGTCCGGGTCCCGCCCGGCAGTGGCGCGGCGCTCGCCCAGGCCCTCAAGCACGCCCGGGCGAGCCGCCAGGCCCGGGGCACCGGCGACACCGTCCGGATCCGGGTGGACCCGCCCGACATCGGCTGAGGGCCCGGACACGACGACGGCCGCCGCCCCCTTCGGCCAGGGGGTGGCGGCCGGCCGTCGGCTCCGCGAGGTCAGCCGTTGCGCGGGCTGGGGAAGGCGGGCGAGCGGGGCTCGTCGCGGAGGGTGGCGCTCCCCGAGGTCGGCTGCGGCGGCATGGAGCGGGCGGCCGGCACCGACGGAAGGGGCCGGGCGACACCCGGCTCGGCGCCGTGCTCCGGCTCCACGACGGGCTGCGCGGGTGCCCGGCGGGCGCCGTAGCGCCGGTGGACGGCCTGCTTGGTCACCCCGAGCGCGGAGCCGACGGCGTCCCAGGAGAAGCCGAGGGAGCGGTCGAACTCGACGGCGGCGGTCACCAGGGTCTCGACGCTGTCGCGGAGCTCCTGGGCGAGCCGTACGGTGGGGGCGGGCGCGCGGCCGTAGACGACGAAGCCCGTGGACGGGCCGGAGCGGCGCGGGCGGTAGACATTGCCCAGCTGGGCCGTGAGCGTGCGCAGTGCGTCCACCTGCCGCCGGACCCGCTCGATGTCCCGCACCAACAGGTGCAGACTCGCCCGGGCTTGGGCGTCGTGGGTTGCGTGGTCGGCCATGGATGAGCCTCTCGAACCGGCGATGGAAGGGCGGGCCGCAGGGGGGACGGCGGCCCGATACGGTCAATCTCTCTTGACCAACGCGCCACCGGGACTTGGGTCACGCTGCGGGGGCGTACACGCATATGCGCGGGGCGCTCGCCGTCGCGTACGCCCCCTCCCGGCCGGAGCCGCCCGATCCGGCCCGGCCCGGCGGGAGCGGGGGGACACGACCTAGACTGGTGCGTCGCCCGCAAAGCCCCCGGACAGACAGGCAGTCGCCACCCATGAAGCTCGTCTTCGCAGGCACCCCCGAGGTCGCCGTCCCCGCCCTGGACGCCCTGCTCGCCTCCGGCCGCCACGAGGTCGCCGCCGTGGTCACCCGGCCGGACGCGCCCGCGGGCCGCGGACGGCGCCTGGTGGCCAGCCCGGTCGCGCAGCGGGCCGAGGAGGCGGGGATCGAGATCCTGCGGCCGGCCCACCCGCGTGACGAGGACTTCCTCGCCCGGCTCCGCGAGATCGCCCCGGACTGCTGCCCGGTCGTCGCCTACGGGGCGCTGCTGCCGCAGAAGGCCCTCGACATCCCGGCCCACGGCTGGGTCAACCTGCACTTCTCCCTGCTGCCGGCCTGGCGCGGCGCGGCTCCCGTCCAGCACGCGCTGATGGCGGGCGACGAGGTGACCGGGGCCAGCACCTTCCAGATCGAGAAGGGCCTCGACTCCGGTCCGGTCTACGGCGTGATCACCGAGGAGATCCGCCCCACCGACACCAGCGGCGACCTCCTCACCCGCCTCGCCTTCGCGGGCGCGGGTCTGCTCGCGGCCACCATGGACGGCATCGAGGACGGCGCCCTCAAGGCCGTCCCGCAGTCCGCCGACGGCATCACCCTCGCCCCCAAGATCGAGGTCGAGGACGCCCACGTCGACTTCGCCGCCCCGGCCCTGCGCGTCGACCGGGTCGTCCGCGGCTGCACCCCTGCTCCCGGTGCCTGGACCCTCTTCCGCGGCGAGCGCCTCAAGCTCATCCAGGTCGCCCCGGTCCCCGAGCGCACCGACCTCGCCGCGGGCGAGCTCGCGGCCGGCAAGAACAACGTGCACGCGGGCACCGGCTCGTACGCCGTCGAACTCCTCTGGGTCCAGCCCCAGGGCAAGAAGCCCATGAAGGCGGCGGACTGGGCCCGCGGCGTCCGCATCGCCCCCGGGGAGCGGCTGGGCGCGTGACGCCGTCGGCCTCTCAGCCGTCGGGTACCGCGTCGGCTTCTCAGCCGTCGGGTTCCGCGTCGGCCTCCCCGGAGTCGCCCCACCGGCGCCAGAGCGTCTCGGCCCACCAGGAGGCGTCCGGGCCGGGGCGCGGCACGACCGGGGGCGGGACCGGCGCGGTCTCGACGAGGTGGACGAGGGACCACGCGAGGCCGTAGCAGTCGTCGGGGCCGAAACAGCCGGCGAGCGCCGCGGCCTCCTCGGCCGTGACCGGGCGCGCGATCGCCAGGAGCTGCCGCTCGCGGCGTGCGATCTCCTCCTCGTCCGCCTCCTGGTCGGGCAGGGCGCCCTCGTCGACGAAGGTCCGCACGTCGGTTCTCATCCCCGCATGATCGGCCCGGGCCCGAGCCGGGGGCAACACGCTCCGGACCCCGCACCGGGACCGCCGGACCCCGCCGCACCGCCGGCGACGTAGGCTGGGGAGGTTCGACCCCTTCATTTCGTCACGCGGAGCACCTTTGAGCGAGCAGGCACGTCGCCGTCCCCCCAAGCCCCACCGCCGGCCCAAGAAGGACCCCGTGCGGATGCTCGCCTTCGAGGTGCTGCGGGCGGTCGACGAGCGGGACGCGTACGCCAACCTCGTGCTGCCGCCGCTGCTGCGGAAGGCCCGCGAGAAGGAGGGCTTCGAGGCCCGCGACGCGGCGCTCGCGACCGAGCTGGTCTACGGGACGCTGCGGCGCCAGGGCACGTACGACGCGATCATCGCGGCCTGCGTCGACCGGCCGCTGCGCGAGGTCGACCCGCCGGTCCTCGACGTGCTGTCGCTCGGCGCGCACCAGCTGCTCGGGACGCGGATCCCGCCGCACGCCGCCGTCTCCGCCACCGTCGAGCTGGCCCGCGCCGTGCTGGGCGAGGGGCGCGCCAAGTTCGTCAACGCCGTGCTGCGGAAGATCACGCGCCAGGACCTCGACGCCTGGGTGGCCGAGGTCGCCCCGCCGTACGAGAAGGACGCCGAGGACCACCTCGCCGTCGTCCACTCCCACCCCCGCTGGGTGGTCTCCGCGCTCTGGGACGCCCTCGGCGGCGGCCGCGCCGGCATCGAGGCGCTCCTGGAGGCGGACAACGAGCGGCCCGAGGTCACCCTCGTCGCCCGGCCCGGCCGGGTCGGCGTCGAGGAGCTGGCGGAGGCCGCCGAGACCGAGCCCGGACGCTGGTCCCCGTACGCCCTGCGGCTCACCGAGGGCGGCGAGCCCGGCGCCCTGGAGGCCGTCCGGGACGGCCGCGCCGGCGTCCAGGACGAGGGCAGCCAGCTCGTCGCGATCGCCCTGGCGAACGCGCCGCTGGACGGCCCCGACGCCCGCTGGCTCGACGGCTGCGCGGGCCCCGGCGGCAAGGCCGCGCTCCTCGGCGCGCTGGCCGCCGAGCGCGGCGCCGCCCTGCTCGCCTCCGAGAAGCAGCCGCACCGCGCCCGGCTCGTCGAGCGCGCGCTCGCCGGCAACCCGGGCCCGTACCAGGTCATCGCCGCCGACGGCACCCGCCCGCCGTGGCGCGAGGGCTCCTTCGACCGGGTGCTGGTCGACGTGCCCTGCTCGGGTCTCGGCGCCCTGCGCCGCCGCCCCGAGGCCCGCTGGCGCCGCCGCCCCGAGGACCTCGACGGCTTCGGACCGCTCCAGCGCGGGCTGCTCACCGAGGCGCTGCGGGCGGTCCGGGTCGGCGGGGTCGTCGGCTACGCGACCTGCTCGCCGCACCTCGCCGAGACCCGGGTCGTGGTGGACGACGTCCTGAAGAAGACCGGCGGCGCCGAACTGATCGACGCCCGGCCCCTCTTCCCGGGCGTCGACCGCCTCGGGGACGGCCCCGACGTCCAGCTGTGGCCGCATCTGCACGGTACGGACGCCATGTATCTGGCGCTGATCCGCCGGACCGCCTGACGGTTTCCGCTGGTACGTACCAGTACGTCCGGCGCCGGATCGAACCCGGACCGGTTCGCGGCGAAGAAGTCCCCGAGAACGTGGCAGGCTTGGCACATGGCGCAGATCAATCCCAGCATCCTCTCCGCAGACTTCGCCCGCCTCGCGGACGAGGCCAAGGCCGTCGACGGCGCCGACTGGCTGCACGTCGACGTCATGGACAACCACTTCGTGCCCAATCTGACGCTGGGCGTGCCGATCGTCGAGTCGCTGAGCCGCGCGACCGCCACCCCCCTCGACTGCCACCTGATGATCGAGGACCCGGACCGCTGGGCGCCGCAGTACGTGGAGGCGGGCGCGGGCTCGGTCACCTTCCACGTCGAGGCCGCCGCCGCCCCGGTCCGGCTCGCCCGGGAGATCCGCGCCAAGGGCGCCCGGGCCTCCATGGCGCTCAGGCCGGCCACCCCCATCGAGCCCTTCGAGGACCTGCTCCCCGAGCTCGACATGCTGCTCATCATGACCGTGGAGCCCGGCTTCGGCGGCCAGGCGTTCCTCGACATCATGCTTCCCAAGATCCGCCGCACCCGCGAGCTGATCGCCAAGCACGGTCTGGAGCTGTGGCTCCAGGTCGACGGCGGCGTCTCCGAGGCGACCATCGAGCGCTGCGCCGAGGCGGGCGCCGACGTCTTCGTGGCCGGCTCGGCGGTCTACGGGGCGGCCGACCCGGCCGCCGCGGTGGCCGCGCTGCGGGACAGGGCGGACGCCGCCACGGCCGGTGCCGCGTGGGCATGTGGCCACTGAGCCTCCGGCCGGTGAACGCGGTCCGACGGGCCGCCGACAGGACTGATCAAGGCCCGCCGTTTCTGACAGGATGAACAGCGGGTCCAGAGTGTGAACGAACACGGATCGTGGACAGCGGTGCGTGAACAGCAGTGAGGAGATCGCGGTGGCGGGAATGTCGGCGGGACGATCAGCCCTGCGGATGGGCCCCGCGGAGCTGGTGCAGGCGGCGGCCATGGCGCGCCGCTTCTACCTGGAGGGGAAGTCCAAGATCCAGATCGCCGAGGAGTTCGGCGTGAGCCGCTTCAAGGTGGCCCGGGTCCTGGAGACCGCTCTGGAGCGGGATCTCGTACGCATCGAGATCCGGGTACCGGCCGAGCTGGACGCCGAACGCTCCGACGCGCTGCGCGCCCGCTACGGGCTCCGGCACGCGGTCGTCGTCGAGTCCCCGGCGGAGGACGACGAGTCGCCCGATCCGGAGAACCTCGGCGAGGTCGCGGCCGACCTGCTCGGCGAGCTGGTCACCGAGGGCGACGTCCTCGGCCTGGCCTGGGGCCGGTCGACCATCCACATGGCCGCCGCGCTCGACCGGCTGCCCCCGTGCACGGTCGTCCAGCTCACCGGCGTGTACGACGCCGGGACCGCCGAGCGCGGCTCGGTCGAGGCGGTCCGGCGCGCCGCCCAGGTCTCCGGCGGCGAGGCCCACCCCATCTACGCCCCCATGCTGCTGCCGGACCCGGCCACGGCCGCCGCCCTGCGCAGCCAGACCGGCATCGCCCGGGCCTTCGAGTACTTCGACAAGGTCACCGTCGCCTGCGTCTCCATCGGGTCCTGGGAGCCGGGCATCTCCACCGTCCACGACATGCTCTCCGAGGAGGAGCGCGCCCACTACGCCTCCCTGGGCGTGGCCGCCGAGATGTCCGCGCACCTCTTCGACGCCGAGGGCCGCCGGGTCGGGCGCGACCTGGGCGAGCGGTGCATCACCGTCGAGGCGGACCGGCTGCGCCGGATCCCCGAGGTCGTCGCGATCGCGGGCGGCCAGCGCAAGGCGGCGGCGATCGGCGCGGTGCTCCGCTCCGGCCTCGTCACCAGCCTGGTCACCGACCGCTCGGCCGCCGACCACCTGCTCACCGAGTCCAGCCCCGGCCCGCGCCCGGCCCTCGACCGCAAGGACCCGGACACGGGCACCGACGGACGCTGACGGGCGCCGCGGAGATCCGAGAAGGCACCGGAAGGGCGCCGGCCGTGCACACGGCCGGCGCCCTTCCGTCCGCCCGGGCGCGTCCGGGGGCGGGCCCCGGCGGGCGGTGACAGCATCGGGGCATGATCGCTCGCTGCGTCCGGCTGGGTCTCGCCGTCCTGGCCGGTCTCTCCCTGCTCCTGACCGGCTGCTCCGCCGGGACGGGCACCTCCACCGCCACCGCCGCCCCGTCCCGTACCACCGCGACGGCCGCCCCCGCCCCGTCCGCCGCCACCGCCTCGCGCGCCTCGGGACTGCCCACCGTGCGCGAGGCGGAGCTGCCGCCCGAGGCACGGGAGACCCTCGCGCTGATCCGTGCCGGCGGGCCCTTCCCGTACGCCAGGGACGGCGTCGTCTTCTCCAACTTCGAGCGGATCCTGCCGCTCCGGAAGCGCGGCTACTACCACGAGTACACCGTCCGCACCCCCGGCGAGCGCGACCGCGGGGCCCGCCGCGTCGTCACCGGCGGAGCGGGGGAGAGGTACTACACCGACGACCACTACGAGAGCTTCCGGGAGGTGGTCCCGGATGGCACTCGATGACGCCGTCGTCCTCGACCTGCGCGGGGTCACCGACAAGACCGCCTTCATGGACCGCTGCGTCCGGACCCTGCCGTTGCCCGTCCGCTTCGGGCGCAACTGGGACGCCCTCGCCGACTCCCTCGCCGATCTGCGCGAACCCATGGCGATCGTGGTGACCGGCTGGCACGCTTATGCCGAGGCCGAACCGGACGACTGGGCCGTCGCGCAGGAGGTCTTCTCCGCGGCTGCCGCCACCAGCCGTCAGGGTCTCGCGGTCCTCCTCTCGCTCGGTGGTTGGGAGGATCGCACAAGCGACACCACGCAAGGCTCGGACGATCCGACCGCACCGTCCCACGCCTCCGACGTGGGAGAATGAACTACGTGCTTTTTCCCCTGGCTGAAATGCCTAGGGGCCGATCCGAACGACTGGGATGTCAGCACGTGCGTTTCCTCAATGACGTCAAGCCGCCGTACGACCTCACGTACGACGATGTGTTCATGGTGCCGAGCCGGTCGGCCGTCGGCTCCCGACAGGCCGTGGACCTCTCCGCGCCGGACGGCACCGGCACGACGATCCCGCTGGTCGTCGCCAACATGACCGCGATCGCCGGCCGCCGCATGGCCGAGACCGTCGCCCGCCGGGGCGGCCTCGTCGTCATCCCCCAGGACATCCCGATCGAGGTCGTCACCGAGGTCATCTCCTGGGTGAAGGGCCGCCACCTGGTCCTCGACACCCCCATCGTGCTGGAGCCCCACCAGACCGTCGCCGACGCCCTCGCCCTGCTGCCCAAGCGGGCCCACGACGCCGGTGTCGTCGTCGACGAGCACCGCCGTCCCGTCGGCGTCGTCACCGACGCCGACCTCAGCGGCGTCGACCGCTTCACCCAGCTCTCCGAGGTCATGTCCAAGGACCTCCTCCTGCTGGACGCGGACATCGACCCCCGCGAGGCCTTCAATACCCTCGACGGCGCCAACCGCCGCTACGCCCCCGCGGTCGACGCGGACGGCAAGCTGGTCGGCATCCTCACCCGCAAGGGCGCCCTGCGCGCCACCCTGTACACCCCGGCCGTGGACGCGAACGGCCGGCTGCGGATCGCCGCCGCCGTCGGCATCAACGGCGACGTGGCCGGCAAGGCCAAGCAGCTGCTCGACGCGGGCGTCGACACCCTCGTCATCGACACCGCCCACGGGCACCAGGAGTCGATGATCTCCGCCATCCGGACCGTCCGGGCGCTCGACCCGCAGGTCCCGATCGTCGCCGGCAACATCGTCGCCGCCGAGGGCGTCAAGGACCTCATCGAGGCCGGCGCCGACATCATCAAGGTCGGCGTGGGCCCCGGCGCCATGTGCACCACCCGCATGATGACCGGTGTCGGCCGCCCGCAGTTCTCGGCCGTCCTGGAGTGCGCCGCCGAGGCGAAGAAGTACGGCAAGCACGTCTGGGCCGACGGCGGCGTCCGGCACCCGCGCGACGTCGCCATGGCGCTCGCCGCCGGCGCGTCCAACGTGATGATCGGCTCCTGGTTCGCCGGGACGTACGAGTCCCCCGGCGACCTCCACGAGGACGCCCAGGGCCGCGCCTACAAGGAGTCCTTCGGCATGGCGTCCGCCCGTGCCGTGCGCAACCGCACCTCGGACGAGTCCTCCTACGACCGCGCCCGCAAGGCGCTCTTCGAGGAGGGCATCTCGACTTCGCGGATGTTCCTCGACCCGCAGCGCCCCGGCGTCGAGGACCTGATTGACTCGATCATCGCCGGTGTCCGCTCCTCCTGCACCTACGCCGGTGCGGGCTCGCTCGCCGAGTTCGAGGAGAAGGCCGTCGTGGGCATCCAGTCCGCCGCCGGCTACGCCGAGGGCAAGCCGCTGCACGCCAGCTGGAGCTGACCCCTCGCCGCACGCGTGAGAGAGAGCCCCCGGGAGCGCCGCTCCCGGGGGCTCTCGGCGTCTCCCGGCGGGGCCGTGGGGTCAGGCGCGCGGCACTGCCCGCGCGGCCCCCAGCGCCGCCGCCACCGCCCCCGCCATCCGGGCGTGCCCCTCGTCGTTCGGATGGAGGCCGTCGGCCAGGTGCTCCGGGCCGAGCAGCGGACGCCCGGGGAGCAGCAGGAGGCGGGGATCGGCCGCCGCGAGGTCGCGGACCGCGCACTCCATGGCCCGCCGCAGCTCGGTGAGGGTCGCGCCGAGGGCGTTGCGGGTGTGCTCGGCGGCGGGACGGAGCACCGGGGAGACGAGGAGCAGCGGCGTACGGGGGTGGCCCCGCCGGATCAGGCCCACATAGGCCCGCACGGTGGCGTGCAGCCACTCCGGGGTGGCCGGCGCCCGGTCCCAGCAGTTGGTGCCGAACGCGAGAGTGATCAGCTCGCCCGGGAGCCGGGACAGCTGCTCCGCCAGGGGGAGCTCGCCGCGCGCCCCGCCGGCGTAGCCGAGGTTGACGGGATCGAGGCCCAGCGCGCGGCCCGCGACGGAGGGCCAGGAGCGGGCGGGCCGGGTGGACCACCAGCCCTCGGTGATCGAGTCGCCCTGGACCAGCCAGCGGGGCCGCGGCGGGGCGGGGGAGAGGGCCCCGTCCACGGCGCGCAGGGCGCGCACGACGGGCGCCTGGCCCTCCGGCAGGTGGACGGTGAACTCTCCGCCGCCCGGCGGGAGCCGGAGCCGCACCACGGCCTCCGCCGCCGGCTCCGCGAAGACCTCGGCGATCCACCGCCGGCCCCGCCAGAGCTCGAACGCGTGCCGCAGCGACCGCAGTTCGTCGTCGGCCGGCGGCACGGCCGCCCGGTAGCGCAGCTCCACCGCCGTCGTGCCGGGCGCGGCGCGGAACTCGACCCGCACCCCGATCGGCAGCGCCGCCCGCTCCGCGATGTCCCACGGCAGGCGTGCCAGGTCGGCGGGGTCGGCCCGGACCGGCCGGTCGCCGTCCCGCCAGGCCGTGCCGCGCAGAAAGGGTTCGGGCTCCAGCCAGCTCACTGTGCACCTCCGGTCGGCCGCGTGCAGGGTGGTCCACGGGGATCGAGGAGTCAAGGCACGCGCACCGCACTCCTCACCGCCCCCGATGTGTCGATTCATGCGGGGGCGCGCAATGTTTCCCCGTCCGCGCCCCAAGTGCGCAATGATCATCTGCCACTGCGCAACAACACTGCATTACGGATGCGAATCGGGGCGCTAGGCTCATCCCTCGTACCAGGAGTGGCGGGGACCGCCTGCTCGGCGGACTTCCTGCCCCCGTGGGCTGCTTCGGCATGCCCGCGGACCCGGCACGCGGCCGTCGCGGTCCCCGTCGTACCGACAGGCAGCGATAAGGAGCCCCCCGCAGTGCTGGACCACGGCGCAGCCCCACCGGTCGAGTCCCCGACCGCCCGCAAGACCACCCTCCTGACCTCCCTCACCCGCCGCAAGCCGGTGGAACGCCTGGTCGCGGAGGGTGGGCAGGGCGAGGGCGGCACCCTCCGCCGCTCGCTCTCCATGTGGCAGCTGACCATGATCAGCATCGGCGCCACCCTCGGTACCGGCATCTTCGTCGTCCTCGGCGAGGCCGTCCCCGAGGCCGGCCCGGCTGTGACGCTGGCCTTCGTCTTCGCCGGTCTCACCGCGCTCTTCTCGGCCCTCTCGTACGCCGAGCTGGCCGGCACCATCCCGGTCGCGGGCTCCTCCTATTCGTATGCGTACGCAACGCTGGGCGAGCTCGTCGCCTGGGTGTGCGGCTGGTGCCTGATGCTGGAGTACGGCGTCTCGGTCGCCGCCGTGGCCGTCGGCTGGGGCGAGTACCTGAACGAACTGCTTGACGGCACGATCGGCGTCACGCTCCCGGACGCGCTCAGCGCGCCGCCCGGTGACGGCGGCTACTTCAACCTGCCGGCGCTGATAGTCGTCGTCCTCGCCATGCTCTTCCTGCTCGGCGGTGCCAAGGAGTCGGCCCGCGCGAACACGATCATGGTCGTGGTGAAGATCGCCGCCCTGGTGCTCTTCTGCGCCGTCGGCTTCATGGGCTTCAAGTCCGGCAACTACTCCGACTTCATGCCGCTCGGCATCGGGAGCGTCGGCGCCGCCGGGGCCATCCTCTTCTTCTCGTACATCGGCTTCGACGCCGCCTCCACGGCCGGCGAGGAGGCCAAGAACCCCAAGCGCGACCTGCCCCGGGCGATCATGCTCTCGCTCGTCATCGTGACCGCGCTGTACGTCCTCGTCGCGGCCGTCGCCGTCGGCGCCTGGGACTGGAAGAAGTTCGCGGGCACCGACGCCACCCTCGCCGCGATCATGAACGACGTCACCGGCCAGAGCTTCTGGGGCACCCTGCTCGCCGCCGGCGCCGTCATCTCCATCGCCAGCGTCGTCCTCACCGTCCTCTACGGCCAGACCCGCATCCTCTTCGCGATGTCCCGCGACGGCCTCGTCCCCAAGGTCTTCGGCAAGGTCGACGCGAAGACCGGCACCCCGCGCACCAACACCCTCATCGTCTCGCTGCTCTGCGGCGGCCTCGCGGCCGTCGTCCCGCTCGGCGAGCTGGTCAACGCCACCAGCATCGGCACGCTCTTCGCGTTCGCCCTGGTCAACGTCGCCGTCGTGGTGCTCCGCTTCACCCGCCCCGACATGGAGCGCTCCTTCAAGGTCCCCTTCGGTCCGGTCTTCGCCGTCCTCGGCTTCCTCTGCTGCGGATACAGCATGTACAGCCTCGACCTGATCACCTGGGCGTACTTCGGTGCCTGGATGGCCGTGGGCCTCGTGTTCTACTTCCTGTACGGCATGCACCGCTCCCGACTGGCCACCGACGCAGAGAAGTGATCCACCCGTAGTGCGACTCAACGACCTCGACGAACGCATCGTCCACGCCCTCGCGGAGGACGCCCGCCGCAGCTACGCCGACATCGGCGCTCTCGTCGGGCTCTCCGCGCCCGCCGTGAAGCGGCGCGTGGACCGGCTCCGGGCCGAGGGCGCCATCACCGGCTTCACCGTACGGGTGGATCCGGCGGCGCTCGGCTGGGAGACGGAGGGGTTCGTCGAGATCTACTGCCGCCACAACACCTCGCCGGACGACATCCGGCGAGGTCTGGAGCGGTATCCGGAGGTGGTGTCCGCGTCGACCGTCACCGGTGACGCGGACGCCGTCGTCCAGGTCTTCGCCTCCGACATGCGCCACTTCGAGCGCGTGCTGGAGCGGATCGCGGGCGAGCCCTTCGTCGAGCGCACCAAGTCCGTCCTGGTGCTCTCGCCGCTGCTGCGGCGCTTCTCCTCGGGCTCGCCCGCCTGACGGGCTAGTCCGCCATGCCGTCGTAGACCCACGGCAGCACCCGGAAGTCCCCGCCGCCCCGCACGACCTTCTCGTGCGGGGCGGCGGCGTTGCACGGCGGCACGTCGTCCGTCTGCGGCGTGGAGGCCAGCCAGCTGTAGCCCAGCCGGTCGCGCTTCCCGTCGTCGAGCACCGACACCCCGACGCGCTTCCCGTCGAGCCCCGGCACGTTCGTCTCCCGGACGATCCCGGTGACGGTCGCCACGGGGCCGCCGGTGGCGAGGCAGTCGACCTCCACCACGGCGGTGAAGGTCTCGTCGCCGACGGAGTGCTCGTACCGGAAGGTCCCGGTCGCGGCGAGCGGATCGTTGCGGTCGGCCCGGGCCAGGTGCGCGTCGAAGGCGAAGCGCACCTTCTGCCGGGTGGCCGGGTCGCGGTCCAGCCAGGCGGACCCGGTCAGTGCCGCGGCCTCGCGCGGCACCCCGCCCCGGCCCTCCCCGGCGGTGGCGAGGGTGGCGGCCGGGGAGCCCGAGGCCCCGGCGGAGGCGGTCGCGGAGCCGGCGGCCCCGGCGGTGACGAGCAGGGCGGCGGCGACGGCGACGATCTTCGTACGGCGGTTCACGGCGGTCCTTCCGGCAGGTCGATCGGACGTCCCCCACTCTTCCGCCCGGGCCCCGCCGGGTCGTCGCGCCGGCGGACGATCCGGGGGTACGCCGCCGGTCGCGCGGCGCGTACGACCACGGTCGGATGGCCGCGCAACGAATCGCCGCCAGGGTCGTACATCGCGCAACGGTTCGACGGTCGGTCCGCAACGGTCCCGTCTTGTCCGTGGAGCGCCCGGAACCGTACCGTTTTGAACGTCTCCCCGAGACCCCCTCCCTCCCCTCCGCCCCCACGAGGACTCACCATGCCCGCGTTGCGCACCGCCCTGCTCCAGAGCTCCGGCCGGCTCGGTGACGTGACCGCCAACCTGCGGATCCTGGACGAGGCGGCCGGCCGCGCCGCCGCCGCCGGGGCGGGCGTGCTGCTCGCCCCCGAGCTCTTCCTCACCGGCTACGCGATCGGCGCCGACATCGCCCGCCTGGCCGAGCCGGCCGACGGCCCCTCCGCCCGCGAGGTCGCCGCCATCGCCGCCCGTCACGGCCTGGCCGTCGGCTACGGCTACCCGGAGCGCGACGCCGAGCGGCACGGCGTGATCTACAACGCCGCCGCGCTCTTCGGCGCCGACGGCGAGCCGCTCGCGCACTACCGCAAGACCCACCTCTTCGGCGACTTCGAGCTGAAGTGGTTCACCCCGGGCGACGAGCCCCTGGTCCAGGCCCGCATCGGCGACCTCACCGTCGGCCTGATGATCTGCTACGACGTCGAGTTCCCCGAGAACGTCCGGGCGCAGGCGCTGGCCGGCACGGACCTCCTCCTCGTGCCGACCGCGCTGATGCACCCCGCCGAGATCGTGCCGCTGTCCGTGGTCCCGGTCCGCGCCTTCGAGAACCAGCTGTACATCGCCTACGCCAACCGGGCCGGCGCCGAGGGCGACTTCGAGTTCGTCGGCCTCTCGGTGCTCGCGGGCCCCGACGGCACCGCACGGACCCGCGCCGGGCGGAGCGCCGACCTCGTCCTCGGCGACGTCGACCCCGACGTCCTGGCGGCGTCCCGCGCGGAGAACCCGTACCTCCGCGACCGCAGGCCGGGCCTGTACGGCTCGCTCGTCTGAGCCGTCCCCGCCGCGCCCCCTCGATCTTCCCGCCCCACCCCCGTGCAAGGAGTCCGTACCCCATGACGTCCACCGTGCCCAACGCCGTCGAGCACGCCGACGAGCAGCAGCCGCCGATCACCATGTTCGGCCCGGACTTCCCGTACGCCTACGACGACTTCCTGGCGCACCCGGCCGGCCTCGGCCAGATACCCGCGACCGAGCACGGCACCGAGGTCGCGGTCGTCGGCGGCGGCCTGTCCGGCATCATCGCCGCGTACGAGCTGATGAAGATGGGCCTCAAGCCCGTCGTCTACGAGGCCGACCAGATCGGCGGCCGGCTGCGCACGGTCGGTTTCGAGGGGCCGGAGACCGAGGGCCTGACGGCGGAGATGGGCGCCATGCGCTTCCCGCCCTCCTCCACCGCCCTCCAGCACTACATCGACCTCGTCGGCCTGACGACCTCGCCGTTCCCGAACCCGCTGGCCGAGGCCACCCCCTCGACCGTCGTCGACCTCAAGGGCGAGTCGCACTACGCCGAGACCGTCGACGACCTGCCGCAGGTCTACCGCGACGTCGCCGCCGCCTGGAACAAGTGCCTCGACGAGGGCGCCGACTTCTCCGACATGAACCGGGCGATGCGCGAGCGCGACGTCCCCCGGATCCGCGAGATCTGGGCGAAGCTGGTCGAGAAGCTCGACAACCAGACCTTCTACGGCTTCCTCTGCGAGTCCGAGGCGTTCAAGTCCTTCCGGCACCGCGAGATCTTCGGCCAGGTCGGCTTCGGCACCGGCGGCTGGGACACCGACTTCCCCAACTCCATCCTGGAGATCCTCCGGGTCGTCTACACCGAGGCCGACGACCACCACCGCGGCATCGTCGGCGGCTCGCAGCAGCTGCCGCTGCGCCTGTGGGAGCGCGAGCCGGAGAAGATCATCCACTGGGCGCAGGGCACCTCGCTGGCCTCCCTGCACGACGGCGGCCTGCCGAAGCCGGCCGTCACCCGGCTGAACCGCACGGCGGGCAACCGGATCACCGTCACCGACTCCTCCGGCGACATCCGCACCTACCAGGCGGCGATCTTCACCGCCCAGTCGTGGATGCTGCTCTCCAAGATCGCCTGTGACGACTCGCTCTTCCCGATCGACCACTGGACGGCGATCGAGCGCACCCACTACATGGAGTCCTCGAAGCTCTTCGTCCCCGTGGACCGGCCGTTCTGGCTGGACAAGGACGAGGAGACCGGCCGGGACGTCATGTCGATGACGCTGACCGACCGGATGACCCGCGGCACCTACCTCCTGGACGACGGCCCGGACAAGCCGGCCACCATCTGCCTCTCGTACACGTGGTGCGACGACAGCCTGAAGTGGCTGCCGCTCTCCGCGAAGGAGCGGATGGAGGTCATGCTGAAGTCGCTCGGCGAGATCTACCCCAAGGTCGACATCCGGAAGCACATCATCGGCAACCCGGTGACGGTCTCCTGGGAGAACGAGCCCTACTTCATGGGCGCCTTCAAGGCCAACCTGCCGGGCCACTACCGCTACCAGCGGCGCCTCTTCACCCACTTCATGCAGGACCGCCTGCCCGAGGACAAGCGGGGCATCTTCCTCGCGGGCGACGACATCTCGTGGACGGCCGGCTGGGCCGAGGGCGCGGTGCAGACGGCGCTCAACGCGGTGTGGGGCGTGATGCACCACTTCGGTGGCGCGACCGACGGCACCAACCCGGGCCCGGGCGACGTCTACGACGAGATCGCCCCGGTCGAGCTGCCGGAGGACTGAGTCCGTACGGCGCTCAGGGCCTGGCCAGGGGCGTGAGCAGCATCCGTCCCACCAGGCCCACCGAGCGGTCGAGCCGCTCGGTGAACTCGCCCGCGAGTCCGGGCATCGCCCGCAGCTGCCACAGCGAGCGGGCGGCCAGCCAGGCCCCGTCGCGGGCCCGGTCCAGGCTCCAGCAGCCGAGCAGATGCGTCAGCGGGTCCGCGATCTCCAGGAGGTCCGGGCCCGGCATCAGTTCCTCGCGGATCCGCTCCTCCAGCAGGACGAGGACGTCGCCGACCCGGTCGAACTCGTCCTCCAGGTCCGCGGGACCGCACTCCAGCGTGGAGCAGGCGTCCACCACGGCGAGCGCCAGGTCGTGCCCGATGTGGGCGTTGATCCCGGCGAGCGCGAACTGCAGCGGGGTCACTCCGGGGTGGCGGCGGTAGTGGAAGAGGGGCCGCCAGCAGGCCGGCCCGGGGACGCCGGAGGTGTGGGCGTCGACGGCGGCGAGATACCGCTCGGCGAACCGCACGTCCAGGGTGGCGGCCGCGCGCCGGTCCTCGAAGGCGCCCGCCGCGAGGGCGTGGCCGATCTCCTCGGTGACGGTGAGGTACACCCGGTTGAAGACGGCGACGCCGTCGGCCGGGTGCCAGGCCGCCCGCAGCGACCGCATCCGGTCCACGACGGGGTCGACCGCCACGAACTGCCCGATCCGTTCATCCGTCCACTGGGTCTGCGCCATGGGGGCAGACTCCCAGGCGCGGGGCCCGGGAGGGAGCCTCCCGGGCCCGGCTTCGCCGGAACGGGCGAATACCTCGGCTCTTCGCCGTGTCGCCGGGGTCCTTCTCGTACGGTCGATTCTCGGGCGGCTGTTTCTCGTACGATCGTCTCTCGTACGGCCCTCTCTCCGTACGGCGGCGGTCAGCGGGACCGGACACCGCGCAGCGCGTGCTCGAGGAGCTCCCAGGGGTCGGCGGGGTCGAGCTCGCCCCGGGCCGCCCGGTCCAGGAGCCCGGCGAAGCAGGCCAGGTAGACGGCCTGCCGGTCCTGGACGCCGGTCTCCTTCTCCAGACGCCGCGCCACACCGTCCTGGAGGCCGCCGCCGTGGTGGACGGCGATCTTCTTGCGCCACGCGATCGGCTCGGAGACACGGCGGCCCATCGCGGTGCGCAGGTGGTACTTCTCCCGGCCTTCGCGGACCTTGCACTCGGGGGTGGTCTCCAGCGCGACCCGCATCACCGGCCAGGACCAGAAGGGGTGATGGGTGGTCGTGCCGTACGCCAGCGGCATCCGGTTGGACAGCTCGTTGCTGCGCCGGGTGCGGTCGACGGCCGAGAGGACCTGCTCGATCAGGTCGTCGCGGTGGTCGAAGGGCCGGTAGAGGCCGGCGTTGACGAGGTCGCTGCCGTAGCCGGTCAGCAGGACCTCGTCCGCGGGGACGGCGCCGAGCCGCTGCACCGTCGTGGCGGTCAGCGCGACCTCGACGACCTCGGAGTCGGCGAGCCCCAGCCAGCGGACCGTCTCCGGTATGGAGGCGATGATCTGGTCCTCGGTCAGATGGACGGGCTCCAGACCGATGCCGAGTTCCGCGCAGAGCTCGGCCGCGTCGTCGAGCTCGTCGCCCCACGGGCTCGCCACGCTGTACGGGGTGACGGGGAGGCCGGCGCGGGCCGCCAGGTACGTCACGGTCCCGGAGTCGATGCCCCCGGACAGGAGCGTGGCGTAGCCGGTGCCCTCCGGAGCGGTCGCGTCGACGCGTGCGATCTCCGAGGCGAGCGCCTCCAGTTGAGCCTCGCCGGCGGCCAGCGGGTCGTCCCGGTGCGGAGTGCGGAAGTCGCCCAGGACGTCGTGCTCGTCGCCCGCCTCCGTGAGCCAGCGCCCGCCGGTACGACGGGTCCGCCGCACGGTGGCGTGCCGCAGCCGGCTCACGTCGGCCACCAGCGTGCCGGACTCGTGGCCCGGGGCGCTGCCCTGGAAGCGGACGGCCAGGCCGAGGGCGGGGAGCACCAGCGGGGCGAGGAGCAGGTCCGTGAAGTAGGCGAAGAGACCCCGCGAACGGTTGACCGCGTAGTAGACGGGGTTCTCGTTGAGCGCCGAGACCCGGGCGGTGACGCCGTCCGGCTCGATGCGCAGGGTCGAGGCGGCACCGCCGGGGGAGGGCGGGGCCAGCGTGGCGACGTCGACGGTGAACGGGGGGTTCTCGGGCAGGCGTACCCCCTCCGGACCGCGGTAGTGGACCTTCAGGTCGCCGAGGTCGGCGGTCTGGGTGGCGAGGTGTCCCAGGTCGGGCAGGGAGGCGTTGGTGACGACGCACCACTTGCTGACGGGAGTCATGTTCGGGCCTTTCCGGTGAGGCGGCGGGGGGCGGGGCGGCGGCGAGGGGGCCGGCGGCCCGCCCCGGTCGTGTGGGCGGCGCGAGGGGCGCGGGTGCGGGGGAGCTCGGGGGAGCGGAGGCCCGGGCCGAGGGCGCGGCCGTGGGAGTCGACGGGGGCCTCTCGTGGGCCTTGTGGTGAGCCGGTCTGCGGCCCCGGGACGAGCCGGTCACGGGGCCTGGGGTGCGGGGTCCGCGGGTGAGCCGGTCCGCCCCCCGGGCGTCGGCTCGCGGCTCAGTGCCCCGGCGGGCCGGGGGTGGTCTCAGCCGTCCAGGCGACGACGCCGCCCTGGAGGTGCACGGCGTCGGTGAAGCCCGCCTCGTGGACGGCGGCCAGGACCGCTCGCGTACGCACGCCCGTCCGGCAGTAGAAGACGGGCAGGCGGTCCGCCCGCAGGGTCGGCAGCGCCGAGCCGTCGAGCCAGGAAGCCTGGGGCACCAGCCGGGCCCCGGGAATGCGGACGAGCTCCCACTCGTGGGGTTCCCGGACGTCGATGAGATCGAGTGGGGCCCGGCGGTCGAGCAGTTCCCTGAGCGCCGCGGGGGTGAGGGCGGCGGAGTCCCCGGGCTCCGGCGGGCCGTCGCTCATACCTCGCCCCGGGCCGGGTACTCGTTCTCGTTGATCCACCGGACGGTCTCGACCACCTCGTCCAGGTGGGGGCGGAGGAACGGCATGGACGTGCGCACCGCCGCGTACAGGGTGCCGTCGGGGCGGACGAGGAAGAGGCCGGGCTCGCCGAACTCGTCCGGGTTGCCTTCGTTGATGGCCTTCGAGACGTACAGGCCCCACTCCCGCATCGACTCCAGGCTCAGCCCGTACCCGACGGGCACCCGGGTGAGGTCCCACTCCTCGACGGCCCGCCGGGCGCGGTCGATCCCGTCGCCGCTCACCGCCACCACCGAGGTCACCCCGACCTCGGCCAGTGCGGGCACGAGGGAGTCGAGGTGCGTCACGTGGGTGCGGCACAGCGGGCAGTGCACGCCCCGGTAGAAGACCACGAGGGTGAAGCTCTCGGGGCGCTGGTCGGCGAGGACCCAGCGTCCGCCGCCGACCAGCGGGACGTCGAGGGCGGGCACGGGCTGTCTGGGCTTGAGCATCGCGGACTCCTGTACGGGACGGGTGGGAAGGGACGGCGTCTTCGGCGGTGTGCCGGCGCGGGAGGCCGGTTCAGGGCGCGGTCCGGCCGGGCGGACGGGACGGGGCGGGGACGGGGGAGGCGGCGGGCAGGGAGACGGCCGTGAGCAGCAGGCCCCGCCGCACGGTCCACAGCCCCCGGAAACCGTTCGGGAGCGGCGGACCCGCCGGCGGACCCGGCCGTGCCGGGTCCGCCGTGAAGGACCGGGAGGGCACGTCGAAGGTCACCGTGACGTCCTCGAACCCGAGCCAGCCGCCGGTGAGGGGATGCCACGCCTTGTAGACGCTCTCCTTCGCGCTGAACAACAGCCGGTCCCAGCAGACGCCGAGGTGGAGGGCGGACAACTCGGCGAGATGGCAGCGCTCCTGACGGTTCGTGATCATCCTGAGGGCTCCGCCGCCGCCGATCGGGAGGTTCGGCTCCGCGTCCAGGCCGACGGCTCGCACCGCCTCGGAGCGGGCCACCACGGCGGCCCGGTAGCCGGCGCAGTGCGTCATGCTGCCGACCGTCGACGGCGGCCACACCGGGGCTCCCCGGGGTCCGCGCGGTATCGGCCCGGGAACCTCGCCGAGCCCCGCCAGGGCGGCCCGCGCACAGGCGCGAGTGGTGGCGAACTCGCGGCGCCTCCCGGGTACGGCCCCGGCCACGCACCGCTCCTCCTCCTCGAAGAGCGGCACAGGGCGGGCCGGGTCGCCGAAGGACTCGGCGACCCGGTGCGGCGCGGGCAGCAGTTCCCCGATCAGCGCCACGCCCCCGGGCGCCCCGCCGCCCGGTCCGGGCGCGTTCGCGGTCTGATCCACGGGACGGCCGGTCGCTAGGCCGCGTCGGACAGCGTCAGCTGGCCGCGGAAGAGCACCCGGGTGCCGCCCTCCCCGATGGCGGTGCGCCCGTGCAGCGTGCGCTGGTTGTCGATGACCAGCAGGTCACCGACCTGCCAGCGGTGGGTGTAGGCGTAGCGCTCGGAGCGCAGGAAGGCGTCGAGCTCCGCGAAGAAGCGGTCGGAGTCGGCCGGTGCCATGCCCTTCACCCGGATCTCCCAGGACCGCTGCTCCACGTCGCGGGGGAAGGCGGTCGTGAGGTTCAGGGACCTCACCCGGCCGTAGTCACGGGTCGTCGGGATCGTGTACCAGTCGACGGGGACGGTCGGGAAGTAGCCCCGCTCCCTCACCAGGTACTCGAACTCGTGCTCGTCGAGGACGCGGCGGAGGTGCTCGGGCATCTCCCGCCAGGCCGTCAGCTGATCGCTGACGTAGGTCTCGCCGGAACCCGGGGCGTCCGAGAACTCCGCCGCGTACAGCACGATCAGGTCGACCTGCTCGCCGACGAGGAGGCCGTCCGTGTGCAGCGGCAGCGGGCCGCGGCCCGTCACCACCTTCCCCTTCTCGCGGGAGGCGTCCAGCTTGAGGAGGTCGGCCTGCCCCTCGCCGAACTTGTGGTCGACCGTGTCGCCGAGGGAGCGCACGAAGAGCCTGAAGGCGTCCTCGTCCAGCTCGACGCCCCGGACCAGGACGCAGCCGCTCGTCAGCGCGGCCTTCCTGGCGCGGGCCGCCAGGTCGCCGACGGCGCCGCCGGAGGTCCAGGGGACGAGCGCGCCCATCCCCGAAGGGGTCAGCCGCTGGTAGTCATCGGTCGAGGGCATCGTGGGTTCCTTCCGTGGATGTGGTGCCGGCCGTTCCGGCGGCGCGCGTGATCTCCGCCTCCAGGCGGGACACCGTGACCGGGGCGGCGAACAGCGCCTCCAGGTCCAGGTCGACGTCGAACCGGTCCTCCAGCGCGGACAGGATCTGGATCAGGGCGGCGGAATTGACGCCGTGGCCGACCAGATCCGTGCCGGGCCCGGCGAGCGGGGGGTAGCCGTGGGCGTCCAGCTCCGCGAGGACGGCCGTGCGGACGTCAGAACCGGTCATCGCTCTTCACTCCTTCGATCGCGTTCCGTACCTGCCGGGTGTTGGCGCCGTCGAACACGGCGAAGTGGCCGCCGGCCAGCACCCGGCTCTCCTCGCGCCGGGCGAACCGGCCCCAGGCGCCGGGGTCGACCTCGGCGGGCCCGTCCTGGGCGCGGAACTCCACCAGGGGGACGGAGACGGGCGTCGGGGTCCAGCGGCGCAGCAGGGTCATGTTCCGCCGGTAGACCGCGAACCTGGTGGCGAGCACCGGGTCCGTGGACACCTGCCCGGCGTCGAGCCGTACGCCGCCGGTCTCCCGGATGTCCCTGAGGAACCCGTCGAGGAGCGCCTCCTCAGGCCCGGCGGCCGTTCCGGCGCCGCGTGACCCGGGGGAGACGGGCGTGTCGACGACGACCACGCGCGCCACGGGCGTCTCGGAGACCCGCGCCGCCTCATGGGCCAGCGCGCCGCCGAACGACCATCCCGCGAACACCAGGGGCACCGCGTCGGACGGCACCCGGCCGTCGAGCTGCGCGAGACAGCGCCGGGCGAGCCGGGACAGCGCCTCGCCGCCGGCGGCCTCCTCGTCCATCGGCGCGTCGAGGCCCACCAGGTGCACGTCGATGTCGTCGGAGAGCTCCCGGACCAGGCCCGCGTAGCAGGACACCCCGCCTCCCACCGGCGGGAAGAGGACCAGCCGCAGACGCGGCGCGGCGCTGGACCGGGGCTGGTACGCCCAGATCCCGGAGCCCCCCGAGGCGCGGGGCCGGCGGCAGAGGGCGGCGAGGCCCGTGACGGTCGGGGCGGTCATGAACTCCCCGAACGGCACGTCGTGGCCGTACCGGCTCCGCAGGACCGAGAGGAGACGGATCGCGTCGTACGAGCTCCCGCCGGCGGCGAAGAACGACGCTCCGCGCGGAGCCTCGCCCAGCACCTCCTCCCAGCAGGCCGAGACCTCCTGGCACAGCACGTCCCGCTCCGCCGCCGGAGCGTCGGCCGCCGCGGTGTTCTCCCAGGGGAGCCCTTCGAGCCGGCGCCGGTCCAGCTTCCCGTTGCCGTTCAGCGGCAGTTCGTCCAGCCGCAGCAGCGCCTCGGGGATCATGTAGGACGGTACGGCGTTCCCGAGCGCCGCGAGCACGTCCCGCTTCCAGCCGGCCGACGCCCCCTCGGTGAGGGTGACGCAGGCGACGAGCTGCTTGCGCCGGCCGCTGTCCCGGACGGCCACGGCGCACCTGCCGACACCGGGCACCTTCTCGATCAGGTGCTCGATCTCGCCGAGTTCCACGCGGTGCCCGTTGAGCTTCACCTGGCTGTCGGTGCGTCCCAGGAACTCCACGACCCCGCCCGGGTGCCGGCGGCCGCGGTCACCGGTGCGGTAGAGCCGCCCGTACACGGGGTCGTCGTGGAACGCGGCGGCGGTCTTCACCGGATCGTTCGCGTAGCCGTCGGCCACGCCGAGGCCGGCGATGTGGATCTCACCGATCTGCCAGTCCGGGCAGGCGTCGCGCTCGGCGTCGAGGACGAGGATCTCCTGACCGGGCAGAGCCCTGCCGTACGGGATCGACCGCCCGGCGCCGTCCGCTTCCCCGACGCGGTGGAAGACGGACCAGATCGACCCCTCGGTCGCACCGCCGAGGGAGACGACCCCGGCCTCCGGCGCCAGGCCGCGCAGGACCGCCGGCAGCGTCAGGGGGATCCAGTCGCCGCTGAGCAGGAAGGCCCGTACCGACGGGACGGCGGTCCGCTCCTCCGCCAGCAGGGACGCCAGCGCCGGGGCGGAGTTCCACAGGGTCACTCCGTGGCGGCCGATCAGCTCCGCCCACCGGGCGGGGCTCTTGGCGCTCTCCTCCGAGAGCATCACCACGGACCCGCCGCACACCAGCGGGCCGAAGACGTCGTACACGGAGAGGTCGAAGCCGATCGAGGAGACGGAGAGCACCCGGTCCGCCTCGGTGACACCGAACTCCGCGTTCACCGCGTCGATCGTGTTGAGGACCGCCGTGTGGGAGATCACCACGCCCTTCGGCTCACCGGTCGAGCCCGAGGTGAAGATGACGTAGGCGGTGGGGTCCGCCGCGACGGCGGGGCGCGGGGCCTCGGGTCCCGGCCCGTGGGCGGGCAGCGTCAGCGGGCGCACCCCGCGCTCCGACCAGCGCGCGTCCGCCGCGGGCAGGCCCGCGGTGACCGCGAAGCGCACGGCTCCCCGGCGGGCGATGCTGTCGAGGCGCCCGTCCGGGGTGCCGTGGTCCAGCGGGACGTACGTACAGCCGGCGAGCAGGCCGCCGAGCATCGCGACGACCTGGCCGCGTCCCCGGGGCAGGTGGACGGCGACCCGGTCGCCGGTGCGCGCCCCGGCGTCCAGGAGCGACTCCGCCACGGCGCGGGCCTGGCCGACCAGCTCCGCGTAGCTGAGGGTGCCCTCCTCGTCGTGGACGGCGGGGGCCTCGGGACGGTCGGCCGCGCACCGCAGCACACGCTGGTGGAGGGTGTCGGCGGAGGAGGACCCGGCGGGGGTGCGCGGTGACGGGGGTGCGGGGGAGCGGGCCGGTCGGCGGGTCCAGTGCTCGGCCGACGCGGCGAGTTCGCGGACGAACTCCTCGCACCGGGCCACGAAGTCCTCGGCGAAGCCGGCGTCGAAGGCGTCCGTCCGCCAGTCGAAGCCCAGCCGCACGGTGCCGTCGGACTCCTTGACGACCTGGTGGTCCATCAGGACCTGCGGTACGCGGAGCTGGACGTCGTCCCAGCGGCGGCGCAGCCCCAGGGCGGCCTCGCGCACGCTGTCCACGTCGAGTGCCGTGAACGCGAAGGGGTGGGCGAGCCGCCGCAGGTCGGCGGCGGGGTCGGCGAGCCGGGCGATCTCGGCGCCGCTCAGCGAGCCGTGCATGGCCTGGGCGAGGTACCGGCTCTGGACCGTCCGGGCGAGGTCGGCGAAGCTCTGTCCGGTCGTCCCCGGTATCTCCAGCGGCATGGTGCTGCCCCGGTTGCCGAGGGCGGTGGGGGCCACGGGGACGGTGTGCCGGCTGTGCAGGACGGTGACGGTGTGGGCCGCGCCGCCGCCGAGGCGGCCGAGGACGGCGCCGTAGGCCGCGAGGTAGACCATCGAGGGGGTGAGCGCGTGGCTGCTCGCGAGCGCGTCGATCCGGGCCGCCGTGGCCGGGGCGAGGGTCACCATGCGATGGGAGACCGCCGGGCCGGCGGACCGCCACTCGGGCCGCAGCGGCAACTCGGCGGCGTCGGGAAGCGCCGCCGCCCGCGCGCGCCAGAACCGCTCGTCGCGTGCGGAACGGTCACGGCGGGGCGCGGCGGGCACACCGGCCGGGACCCGGCGCGCGGGGTCCGCCTCCCCGCCGTCCCGGTCCGCCACCAGTTCGGCGAGGAAGACACCCAGCGACGCCGCGTCCATCAGCCACAGGGCGTAGACCAGATGCAGCCGGGCACGGTCGGCCGAGCGCACCACCGTCACCTCGAACTGCGGCCAGTCGCCGAACGCGAAGGAGTCGGAGGTACAGGCACGGCGCACCTCGTCGTCGGCCGCGTCGAAGTCGGCGTCGTCGACCCAGCGGAGGCCGGCGTCCACGCCGCGCGCGACGTCCTCGCCCAGCGTCGTGAGGGAGAGGTCGGCGGCCTTGCGCAGGCGCAGGACGCTGTTGTCCCGGACCAGCCGGCGCAGCCGGGCCCCGATCCCGGCCGCCTTGTCGGGGCTCAGGTCGCAGCTCAGGTGGTAGCGGGCCGGACCGTTGAGTTCGAGGCCGTCCTGGCCGCCGACCAGATAGGCCCGCTGGATCGGGCTCAGGGGCTCCCGCGCGCGGCCGCCGGGTTCCCGCGGAGTGGTGTCGGTCATGTCAGAAAACGATCTCTCTCACCTTGTCGCGGCTCAGGAAGCCACCGGGGCTGAAGCTCGGTCCGTACGCGCCCACGCCGGCGAACAGCAGAAGGTCGCCGGGCTCCACCTCGGGCAGCTCGATGTCCTCGGCCAGCACGTCGAGCTGGGAGCAGAGCGGACCCGTCACGTGGACGCGGGGGACCGTCGGGCGGCCCGCCCCGCCCACCACCCGGACCCTGAGCTCCCCCCGGTCGCCCCCGGACAGCAGACGGCTGGCGAGGAGGACGTCGTTCATCCCGGCGTCGACGACGACGTACTTGCGGTCGCCGATCGTCTTGGTGTCGAGGACGGTGGTCAGCAGGCTGCCCGCCGGTCCCGCGACGGACCGGCCGTACTCGCAGACGAGCGGCAGCCGGCCGCCCTCCGCCGGGAGGGCGTCCGCGGCCTCGGACAGCCGGGCCCAGTCGACGGAGGGGTCGCGGTCGCGCCACGGCATCGCGATGCCGCCGCCGATCGAGACGAGCCCGAGGGACAGCCCGAACCGTTCCGCACACTCCCTCGCCCGCTCCGTCACCTCCTTCCGCGTGGCCAGGACGACCTCGGGATCGCTGTACTGGGAGCCCCAGAACAGCTGGAGTCCGTGGACCGACAGCGGGGAGGCGCGCAGGACGCCGATCACCTCGGCCAGGTCCTCCTCGGCCACGCCGAACTGGTTCGGCGAGGGGGCGGCGCCCGGAGTCCGGGCCGGATAGGCCATGTTGAGCCGGATCACGCCGAGCCCGGTCACCCCGAGTCCGCGGGCCACCTCGGCGAACAGGACGGCCTGGCGGGGCGATTCGACCGTCACCGCGACCCCGGTGGCCAGGGCCGCCGCCGCCTCCGTACGGGACTTCGCCGGACCGGTGAACAGCACCTTCTCCGGCGGTGTGCCCGCGTTCAGCGCGGTCTCCATCTCGGCGGGCGAGCAGACGTCGAAGCCGTCGACCAGCGGAGCCAGCGCGTTGACGACCCCGGGATACGGATTGGCCTTCAGCGAGTAGTAGAGGCCGGCGTCCGCGGGTGAGGCCGCGCGGACCCGCGCGACCGCGTCGCGCAGCGCCGACCTGCTGTACGCGTACACCGGCGTCCGGCCCGCCCGGTGGACGAGGAGCCGGGCCTCGGCGTCGGTGGGTACGGCCGTCTCATCGCTCATGCGTGTCTCCCCCTGCTTCGCGCAGTGCCGCGAGGACGTCCGCGTGGACCCGGTCGATCACATCGGGCCGGGCCACGGCGATCCCCCGCCGGTAGTAGTAGGTCAGCGCCATCTCGCCCGCCGACATCTGGAGTTCGCCCTGGAGCTGGTAGCGCAGGGACCTGCCCAGCGACCGGGGCCGCCAGGCCCCGAGGTCGCGGGCACGCAGCCCCCGGGGCCCGGGGTGCTGGTTGAAGAGCACGGTCGACAGGGGGAAGCACTCCGCGTCGGCGAGACCCAGCTCCTCGGCCCGCTGGTCGAACTCCCAGGCGCTGTGGCCGGCGCCCGCCTCCAGCTGCCGGGCGAACCCGCCCGCGCGCTCCGCGAGGTCCCCCGTGCCCCGGCCGCGGACGACGAGCTGGCTCGTGAACATCCCGGCGGTGCCGCTCCGCACGCCCTCCCGTACCTGGACGGGGACGACGAGGGTCAGCGGGCCGAGTCCGAAGGTCGTGGACACGGCCTGCTCGAAGGCGGCCAGCACCACCGCGAAGACCGAGACGCCGTGGGCCTCCGCGATCCGGTGGGCGGCCCGCGTACCGGTGACGCCGAAGGGGCGCGAGACCAGCTCGCCGGCGCGCGCCTCCTCGCCGGCGGCCTCCGGCAGCTCGATCTGGCCGGTGCCCGCGAGGAGCTCCCTCCAGTAGGCGGCCTCGGGGCCCCGCGCGTCCGCGACGCGCTCGGTCGCCCGGCAGTAGTCCCGGAAGCCGTGGGGCGCCGGGGCGGGGCCGAGGGGTTCCGACGAGAGCAGGGAGCGGATCTCGGCGGTGATCAGGTCCAGACTCAGTCCGTCGACGAAGAGGTGGTGGGCGACGACGAGGACGGAGGCCGTGTCGTCCCCCGGGACGACGACCACCCTGAGCGGCGGGGGCGCGGTGGGGTCGATCAGCTCCGACACCGCCCGGACGCGGGCCTCCTGGACCCGTGCGCGATGCCCGCCCCCGGCGGGGTCGCCGCCGGCACCGGTGGGCTCGTGGACCGTGACGGGGCAGCGCACCTCGGCCGCCTCGCGGTGGAGCTGGTGGCGCCCGTCCGCCGTGAGCGAGAGCCTGAGGACGTCGTGGCGGGCGACGACGGCCTCGACCGCCTTCTCCACGTCCGCGCGGGACACGGTCGCCGCGACCCGGATCTCCCGGGAGATGTTGCACCAGTCGGCGTTGCCGTCCGCCATGCAGAGCGCCATGTAGGCCCGCTGACGGGTCGACAGCGGAAGGATGCCGGATCCGTCGGGGGCGTCGGGGCGGGGTTCCGGTTCCGCCGCTACGGCGGGTACGACCGGACCGCGGGCACGCTCGATCGCCCGGCTCAGGGAGTCGACGTCCCGGTGGGCGAAGCAGTCGCGGACCGAGAGGTCCACGCCGAACCGCCGGTTGACCTCCAGGACGAACTCCATCATGTCGAGCGAGGTCAGCCCCGCGTCGACGAAGGAGACAGGGGAGGCGGGGGAGGAGGCGGAGTCGGCGTCGAGGCGCAGGAGTTCGCGCAGCGTCCGGGCGACGTCCTCGTCTCCGCCCGAGGCCGGACTGCCGGTGCCCGGGGCGGTGGTGCCCGGAGCGCCCGTGTCCGGAGCGGCGGACACCGACGCGGCCAGCGCCATCCGGTCGACCTTCCCGCTCCGCAACAGCGGGAAGGCGCCGCGCAGATGGACGGCGGGCCGGGGGAGTCGCAGCCTCCGGGCCGTCTCCTCCACCGTGGCGCGCAGCGCCTCGGTCCCGGGGGCCGTGGGGTCGTCGACGGCGAGGAAGGCGATCGGGCCCTGCCGGTCGACCACCACGCACTGCCGTACGCCGGGCAGTTCCTCGACCTCGTCGGCGAAGCGGTGGTACGAGACCCTTCTGCCCGAGACCTTCAGGTCGTTCCCGAGCCGGCCGGTCACCACCAACCGGCCGCGAGCGGTGAGGTATCCGCTGTCGCCGGTGCGCAGCACCGGTTCCATCGGGGCGACCCGGAAGGTCCCCGGCTCCCCGCCGGGGCCCTCGGCGAGGGTGCCCAGCGCCGGAGCCGCCGAGGTGATGAGCACCTCGCCGCGTCCGTCGGTGTCGGGCCGGTCGATGGTGACGGAGACGCCCGGTCGGGCGGATCCGACCGGCACGCCTTCCTGGGTCGTGTCCCCCGCGGCCCGGACGCCCCGCAGGAACAGCTGCGCGAGGGTGCCCTCGGTCAGCCCGTACAGGTTCACGAACTCGGCCCCGGGGGCGAGCGCGCTCCACTCCCGGGCCACCCGCCCCGGCAGCACCTCGCCGGCGAAGAACCCCAGGCGCAGCCGGTCGAGGCCCGCGGACCTCGCCGCCAGGACGCCGGCGATCCGCCGCGCGAGCGAGGGGACGAGGAAGCAGACGGTGGCGCGGCTGTTCACCAGATGGTCCGCGAGCGCACCCAGGTCCAGCTGGGCGTCCGCCTCGGGCAGCGCGAGCCGGCCGCCGACGGCGAGGACGGCCAGCAGTTCGCGCAGCGAGGGGTCGAAGTTCACCCGGGTCACGGCGGCGCAGACGTCCGTGCTCCGGAGGCCGAACTCCGTCACGAACCACGACAGGAAGGCGCCGAGCCCGGCGCGGCTGCCCACGACCGCCTTCGGGGCGCCGGTGGAACCGGAGGTGGGGACCAGGTAGCCGGCGTCGCGGTCCGCGTGGCGCCGGACGGGCCCGGTGCGGCCCCGGGCGGGGAGGTCGAGGAGGACACGGCCGGTGGACGCCTCCAGCACCCACTCGTCCGGGGCGCCGGCGCCCCGGTAGTGGGACGCGGGGGAGACGTCGCTGCTCAGGACGGCGGAGGGCGCCGCGATCCGCTCGACCCACGCGTACTGGCCGGCCTCCATGCCGGCGTCGACCGGGACCGGGACGGCGCCGCTGCGCAGCGCCGCCAGGAGCCCGACGACGTAGGCCGGGCTCAGCGGGCCGAGCACCAGCACATGGGTGCCCGCCGCGCCGCGCTCCCCGAGGGCGCGCGCCAGGACGTCGACGGCGGCGGCGAGCTCGGCGTACGTCAGCCGCTCCCCGCACCAGTCGACGGCGATCCGGTCGCTCGCGGGGAGGGCGAGCAGCCGGCCGAGCCGGTCCCCGCCGCTCATGAGACCGGACGATCCGGACCGTGGGTGGGCGGGGTGAGGGTCAGCCGCGCCAGTTCGTGGCGGGCGCTGTCGTCGGCGGCCCGCAGCGCGTCGGCCAGGCTCTCCCCGCCGCCCTTGCCCTGGTTCAGCCGGAAGCACGAGGTGAGGCGGAGGTCGAGCAGGCGGTAGCCGACGATGTGCTTCAGGTACTCCTCGGAGAGGTGCGCCGGGATCTCGTCCAGGGTCCAGGTCGAGCCCTCGACCGTGCGCTTCTGGAGCCGGTCGATCAGCACCTCGACGTCGGCGCGCTTGCGGGTGTCGTCGCTGAGTTCGAGCCGGCCGGAGATCTCGACCGCGCAGTAGAGCCAGGTGGGGATGCGGCTGCGGGTGCCGAACCACTCGGCCGGGACGTAGGTGTCCGGGCCGAGCACGGTGATCGTGGCGGGGGCCCCGGTCCCGAAGACGTCCGACATGCCGTTGGCCCGGGCCACGTGGCCCGCGACGAAGAGCTCGCCGTCCTCGGTCTCGCGCAGGTCGATCGGGAGCGGCGAGGTGAAGATCTCGCCGGCGTGGTGGGTGGCCAGCACTCCGAACGAGCGGGCACGGACGAAGTCGCGCATGGCCGCCGGGGGGAGGCTGAACTGCTCTTTGGTGTACACGGTCAGTCGCGGTCCTTCACGTCGGGGTGCAGGGACTCCAGGCCGATGCCGTCGCGGGCGCCGCGCTGCGGCGGGTGGAACGCGAGGGCGTTCAGACCGCCGGCGAGGAGGGTGTGGAAGGAGGTGCGGGCGAAGGCCGCGCCGCCCGCGGCCCGCAGCAGCAGGCCGCCGATGCCGCCGATCGCGTCCTCGACCCGGTCGCGTGCCGCCACGGCCAGGTTGAGCCGCTGCTCGGCCGGGGCCCCGTCGTCGGTCGCGCGGGCCGCTTCGAGCAGGACGGACTCCAGGGCGCGGAGCTCCGCCGTCGCTCCGGTCCAGCGGCGCGAGCCGAGTCGCCGGCCCTCGGGCGTGGCCTCCGCCAGGCAGTGGGCGACCCCGAGGTACGAGGCGCTGATCAGCAGCTGGAACCAGCTGTAGCAGTCGGTGGCGAAGCGCCGGCCGGTCTCGCCCCGCAGCGGGAAGACCCGCTCCCCGGGCACCCGCACGTCCGACAGGTGCACCGCGTGGCTCTCCGCCGCGAGGAACAGGGGGCTCTGCCAGAACGGCTCGCGCTCCAGTCCCTCGGCGTCGGCGTCCACGAACGCCTGGGCGAAGCCGTCGGGCGTTCCGTCCTCCGCGCGCAGCTCGACCATCAGCGACAGCACGTCCATGCCGGAGGACAGGGAGCAGGGCCGCTTGAGTCCGCTGACGCGGTAGCCGTCGGCGTCGCGCACCGCCCGGCTGCCGAGGTTCCCGAGGTCGCGGCCGGGGGTCGACTCGGCGCCGCCGGAGGCGACGAGCCGGGCGTCACGGGCGATGCCCCGGAGGATGGTCCGGGCGCCCTCGTCGCCGGTGGCGGCCACCTGGCCGAGCGCGGCGATCTTGTAGTGGTGCATGGTCGTCGCGAGGGCGGCGGAGGGGGCCGACCGGCCGAGCGCGACCTGGAAGCGGACCGCCGCCTCGGCCGTGATCCCCTTGCCGCCGCAGTCCTCGGGGACGAGCATCGTCGTGGCGCGGGTCCGCTTCAGGAGGGCGAACACCGGTCCCGCGTCCCGCTCGTGCTCCTCCGCCGGGCCGGCCGTCAGCGCGGCGTGGAGTCCCTCCGCCACGGCGTCGAGCCGTTCCCGCGCGTCCGGGAGGACGCTCTCCTCGATCAGGCCGGTGGTCATTCGGCGTTCCTCTCCTCGGTGCGCATGAGCTCCCTCACGGCGGCGTAGTCGGTCTTGCCGAGCGGTGTACGGGGCAGCGCGGCGGCGCGTTCGTACCGCTGCGGCAGCTGGTGGGGGAGCAGCCGCCGGCCGAGCTGGCGTCGTACCGCGTCCAGGTCGGCGTCACGGTCGACGACGAGCAGGGCCGCGATCCGCTCGGTGGTCCGGGGATCGGGGACGCCGACCACCGCGCTCTCCAGCACCCCGGGGCACTCGCGCAGCGCGGCCTCGACCTCCAGCGGGCCGACCTTGTGCCCGGCGACGTTGATGAAGCCCGACCGGCGGCCGAGGACGTACCAGCCGTCCTCGTCGGCCCGGACGAGGTCGTGGGTCCGCAGCCAGCCGTCCTCGAACATCTCGGCGGTCTGGGCGGGGTCCCGGTAGTAGCCGCGGGCGAGCGCGGGGCCGCGCACCCAGAGTTCGCGGAGGTCCTCGGTGCCGGTGCCCCCGCCGTCCACCGGTTCGAGCCGGTGCTCCACCCCGGCGATGGGCGTGCCGATGGAGTTCTGGCCGACGTAGCCCCTGTCGAAGCAGATGGCGCCGATCTCGGAGAGCCCGTACACCTGCCGCAGCGGCAGGCCGTAGCGCTCCAGGAACGCCTCCTGGGTGCTCGTCCCGAGCGGCGCGCTGCCGGAGACCGCCAGCCGGAGGGGCCGGAGCGCCGCCGCGGGCACCCCGCGCGCCGAGGTGAGCATCCGGTACATGACCGGCAGCCCGCTCACCACCGTGACGCCCCGCGTCTCGACGAGCCGGGCGATGCCCCGTCCCGTCAGCCGGTCGCCCCGGGCGAAGACCACCGTCGCCCCGTTCAGAAGGCCGGGCAGCGTCAGGATGTCGATGCCGTGGCAGTGCGACAGCGGGAGCGCGCACAGCACCACGTCCGAGGCGGTCAGCGCCAGTTCGCCGCTCCACAGCCGGACCCGGGCCGCGACGGCCGCCTGGCTCATGACGATGCCCTTCGGCTCGCCGGTCGAGCCGGACGTGCAGTGCACGACGAAGTCCCCGGGCAGATAGCCCTCCCCGGTCCCTCCGCGGGGCCCGGTGGCGTCGGGGACGGGATCGAGGCGGAAGGCGCCCGGCCCGCCGTCCGGGCCGGGCGCGTCCACGGCCAGCCGGGTCAGGTCGAACCGGGCGCTGCTCCGCTCCCGCTCCCGCTCGGACAGCCGGCTGTCGAGGAGGACCGTGACCACGTGGAGCTTCGCCGCGGCCAGGTAGAGCGCGACGAAGACGACCGGATCGCCGACGGCGAGACCGAGGACGTCCCCCTCGCCGAGCTCGGCCGCGAGCCGGTCGGCGGCGGTCTCCACCGCGTCGAGCAGGGTCGCGTACGACGACACCGCCCCGTCGAGGCCGACCACGGCGGGCGCGTGCGGAGCGGCGAGCGCCGCGGCCAGGAAGGTGGTGTACAGCGCGCCGTGGTCTTCCGGGGCGCTCTCGACGCCCACGGCCGGGGCTCGCTGGGACACGGTGGACTTCCTCCAGGTCGGGACGCGCCGGGGCGGACGGCGGTGTGAATGGACGGCGCCGCGCCGGCGCCGGGCGCGGTCGGCGGTTCATCCGCCGGTAAAACGGATCACCCCCGCGGAAATGGGATTTCGCGCGGAGGGATTTCGAAGAAGTGGACGCGCGGTGTCACTCGCGGACACCGCCCGGGCCGGCCGTCGCGACTTCCGGTACGGGATCGGCGGGCGATGTGACGAAATCACAGGGAAGTCGGCCGGACAAGGCCGGTCCACATGGCGAGACATGCAGGTGAGCGGGGTCAACACCCCTTCTGGCAGCGGGAATCGGGCCGAAACCGAAGGTCGCCCGCATGCCGGATCCCGCGCGCCGGGCTGTCCGTTTCCGGTCACGACCCGACGCGGCCAGGCAAGGCCCATGGACAGTTCTTCGGGTGCCGTCTGATGATCGAAATTCGCCGCCGACGGACGAGAAATGCGGCTGCATCAGGCCCGGAGCAAAGGAAGAGAACTTTCATGACCGACAAGTTGTGGGGCGGCCGTTTCGACGAGGACATCACGCCCGATGTTCTCGACTACACGCTCACGACGGACGTCGACGTCCGTCTCGTCTTCGCCGATCTCTGGCAGGACATGGCGCACGTGCTGATGCTCGGCCGCCAGGGCGTCGTCCCCGAGGAGACCGCGCGCGCGATCCTCGGCTCCCTGCTGGGGCTCTGGGAGCGCCACGAGCGCGGCGAGCTGACGCTCCGTCCGGAGCTGGAGGACGTCCACTTCAACATCGAGCAGATGGTGATCGAGGACCTCGGCCGCGAGGTCGGCGGCCACATGCACACCGCGCGCTCCCGCAACGACCAGGTCTCCACCGACGCCCGCATGTACCTGCGCCGCGCCCAGCTCGACGCCGTCGCCGCGAACCTCGCCCTGATCGAGGAACTGCTCTCCTTCCCGGAGGAGGAGCTGCTCTCGATCCTCCCGGGCTACACGCACAGCCAGGCCGCGCAGCCGGTCTCCGTCGGATTCTGGAAGACCGCCCACGCCAGCATGCTGCTGCGCGACGTCCGCCGCCTGCGCGGCGCGTTCGAGCGGACCGACGAAGCACCCCTCGGCGCCTGCGCCCTGGCCGGCACGTCCTTCCCGCTGGACCGCGAACTCACCGCGCGCCTGCTGGGCTTCGGCAGCGTCCTGAGCCACGCCCTGGACGCCACCAGCGCCCGCGACTACCTCATCGAGACCGCCTCGGCCTTCGCGCTCGGAGGGAACAACCTCTCCCGCATGGCCGAGGAGATCGTGATGTGGAGCGGGCACGAGTACAGCCTGGTCGAGGTCTCCGACGCGTACGCCACCGGCAGCTCGATCATGCCGCAGAAGAAGAACCCGGTCGTCGCCGAACTGACCCGCGGCCGTTCCGGCCGGACCGTCGGCACCCTCGTCCAGCTGCTCACCATGGCCAAGGGCGTGACGCTCGGCTACAGCTGCGACCTCCAGGACGACAAGCCGTTCCTGTGGAACGCCATCGACACCTACCTGTCGACCCTGCGGATCGTCGTGGGCCAGACCCGGGGCCTGCGGTTCGACAGCGAGCGCGGCGAGAGCCTGTGCTGGGACAACTTCTCCACCGCCACCGAGCTCGCCAACTACCTGGTCTCCGACCGCGGGATCCCCTTCCGCGAGGCCCACCACATCACCGGCACCCTCGTCTCGACCCTGATCAAGGGCGGTTCGACGCTGCGCGACACCGCCTCCGGCGCGCGGATCCTCGCCGAGCTCGGCCACCCCGTCGAGGAGTCGGTGCTGGCGCACATCTTCGCCCCCCGCACCGCCGTGACCAGCTACACCAGCCCCGGCGGCACCTCCCCGCAGAGCGTGGAGGCCGTCCGCGCCGAGCTGCGCGCCGCGGTGGAGGGCCACGCCGCCTGGCTGGAGACCACTCGCCGCACGCTCGGCACCGCGCACGAGGCCACCCTGCGGGCCGCCCGCGAGGTCGCCGGCGGCGCGGAGATCAGCAAGGTCCTCGACACCGTGCTGGCCGAGCTGCCCGCCCCGGCGCCGCGCTGACCCCGACGGCACCGTTCCCCGTCCGCCACAGCACCCTGGAGAACCCATGAAGATCGTGCTCGCGTACTCCGGAGGACTCGACACCTCCGTCGCCCTGCACTGGCTGAAGCAGCGCTACGACGCCGAGGTCATCGCCTTCTGCGCGGACATCGGCCAGATGGAGTCGCTGGAGGTCGTCAAGGAGCGGGCCCTGCGCACCGGCGCTTCGAAGGTCTACATGGAGCCGCTCTCCGAGCGCTTCCTGAAGGACTTCGCCCTGCCGGCCCTGCAGGCGCACGCCCGCTACGAGAACAAGTACCTGGTGGCGGCGCCGCTCTCCCGGCCGCTGATCGCCCAGCGGATGGTCGAGATCGCGCACGCCGAGGGCGCCGACGCGGTCGCCCACGGCGCCACCGGCAAGGGCAACGACCAGGTGCGCTTCCACACCAGCGTCACCGCGCTCGACCCGAAGCTGAAGGTGCTGGCCCCGGTCATCGACTGGGAGCTGACCACCCGCGAGTCGGAGCTCGCCTACGCCCGGGAGCACGGCATCGAGGTGTCGGTGACCAAGGAGAACCCGTACAGCATCGACACCAACATCTGGGGCACCAGCATCGAGTGCGGTGAACTGGACGACGTCGAGCAGCCCCCGCCGGCCCGCGCCTGGCAGCTCACCACCGACCCCAAGGCGGCCCCGGACCAGGCCGAGCGGGTCACCATCGGCTTCGCCGCCGGCGTGCCCGTCACCCTCGACGGCGAGAAGCTGGAACTCACCGCGCTGGTCGACCGGCTGAACACGACCGCGGCCCGCCACGGCGTCGGCCGCGTCGACATCGTCGAGAGCCGCGTCGTCGGCTTCAAGACCCGGGGCATCTACGAGGCGCCCGCCGCGACCGTGCTGATGGCGGCGCACGAGGAGCTCGAAGCGCTCGTCCTGGACCGCGAGACGCTCCACCACAAGCAGGGACTCGCCCTGCGCTACTCCGAACTCGCCTACTACGGCTACTGGTTCTCCGACCTGCGCCGCGCCCTGGACGGCTTCGTCGCCACGCTCCAGCCGCAGGTCAACGGCGAGATCACCATGGAGCTCCACAAGGGCTCCTGCACGGTGGTCAGCCGGAAGTCCCCGAACTCCCGTTACAGCGGTGCGCTCGCCACGTACGAGGCCGGCGACACCTTCGACCACAAGGCGGGCGCCGGCTTCGCCTACGTATGGTCCCTGCCGCTGACGCGGCCGTGACCGGAAGGGCCACACGCATGCGCGTCGTCTTCATGGGCTACCAGACCTGGGGTCACCGGGTCCTGGAAGCACTCCTGGAGTCCGAGCACGAGGTTCCGCTCGTCATCACCCACCCGGCGAGCGGCCACGCCTACGAAACCATCTGGAACGACTCGGTCGTCGCCCTCGCGGAACGCCACGGCATCCCCGTGCTGACCCGCAAGTACGCCAACGACGAGGAGGTCGCCGAGCGGCTCCGGGAGCTGGAGCCCGACCTCCTGGTCTCCTCGGACTGGCGCAGCTGGGTCGCCCCGGAGATCTACGCCCTCGCCACCTACGGCGCCATCAACATCCATGACGCCCTGCTGCCCCGGTACGGCGGCTTCGCCCCGCTCAACTGGGCGCTCATCAACGGCGAGTCCGAGGTCGGCGTCACCGTGCACTTCATGGACGAGAACTTCGACCTCGGCGACATCGTGGTGCAGAAGCGCGTGGCGGTGGAGGACAAGGACACCGTCACGGACCTCTTCCACAAGACCATCGACCTCTTCGCGCCCGCCGTGCTGGAGTCGCTGGAGCTGATCGGGTCGGGCCGCACCGACTGGACCCCGCAGGACCCGGCGCAGGCCACCTTCTTCCACAAGCGGTCCGTCGAGGACAGCAGGGTCGACTGGAACTGGACGGCGCAGGACATCGCCAACCTGGTGCGGGCCCAGGTCGACCCGTACCCGAACGCCTTCGCCTACTACAAGGGCGAGCGCGTCCGCATCCTGTCCGCCTCGATCTCGCCCATGCGGCTCGGCGGCACCGTCGGCCGGGTGTTCCGCCCCGTGGGCGAGGGGGTCGCCATCGTCTGCGGTCCCGGCGCGCGCCGCGGCACCGAGCACGGCCTGGTGGTGGAGCGGGTGCGCACCGACGACGGCGTCGAGCACCGCGGGGTCGACTTCTTCCGGACCATGGGCGGCTATCTGACCAGCCGTCCGTAGCGCGTCCCGGATCCACACCGGGGGCGGCCTTCCACGGCCGCCCCCGGCTTCTTCGCACAAGGAGTAACTGGTGAACCTGTTCCTGGCGCTCGCCTCGGCGATGGTGCTCGGCGCCGGCGACTTCGTCGGCGGACTCGCGGCCAAGACGGCCCGTGCCGTCATCGTGGTCGTCTGGTCGAACGCCGCCGGGCTCGCCACGGCACTCGTCCTCGTCGGCCTGCTCTCCCGGTCGGGCAGCAGCTGGAACGAGGTCTTCTGGGGCGCGCTCGCCGGGCTGTGCGGCAGCGCGGGCGCGGTCCTGCTCTACCGGGCCCTGGCCAGCGGCGTGATGAGCCTGGTCGCCCCGACCACCGCCGCCGCGGCGGCGGCGCTGCCCGTCGTCGCGGGCGTCCTGACCGGCGACCGGCTCTCCGCCCTGGCCGTCATCGGCGTCGTGTGCGCGATCGCCGCCGTGCTCCTCGTCTCCCTCAGCGGCGACGGCACGGGGGAGGACGCCGACCGGCGGGCGATGCTGCGCAGTCTGGCCCTGGCCCTGCTCGCCGGCGCCGGATTCGGCGCCTTCTTCGTCCTCCTGGCCCACACGTCGAGCGAGACCAGCCTGTGGCCCCTGGTGTGGGCCCGCTGCGCCTCGCTCAGCGCGATCCTGCTCTTCATCCTGGTACGGCGGACCTCGCCGGCGCTCTCCGCCCGGCCCGCCCGGCTCGCCCTGCTCTCCGGCGTGCTCGACATGGGGTCCAGCGCGCTCTTCCTCGTCGCGGTCCGGGACGGCAGCCTCGCCGTGATCGGGCTGCTGGCGTCGCTGTACCCGATCAGCACCGTGCTGCTGGCGCGGATGGTCCTCAAGGAGCGCATCCGGGGGATCCAGCACGTCGGCGTGGCCCTGGCCGTGGGCAGCGTCGTGCTGCTCGCCTGGAACTGACCCCGTCGCCCGGAACCGACCCGTCGCCCGGAACCCGACCGGCCGGGCCCGGCCCCGCACCTCGTCCGCCCGCTTCTCCCGACCGGAGGTCCCCGTGCCCGCCACCGACCCCATCCTGCCCGCGACGAACGGAGTGATCAGAAGGAGCGGCTGCACCGGTGCCGACTCCGCCGCGGGCACCGGGACGGTCTCCCTCGACGTGCTCGCCGCCCGCCGTGCCCGCTCACTCCCGCCCGGTGTCCGCTACGAGCTCAAGGGGCTGGCGTTCACGCTGCCTCCCGTGCGGGCGCTCCCCGTCGACCTGCCCGAGAGCAGCGGCGGGGACACGGCGGAGCTGCTGCGGCTGGTCCTGGGCGAGGCCATGATCGGGCGGATGGCCGCAGCGGGCTTCACCCTCGGCGACTTCGAGCTCATCTGCGAGGACTGGCGGCGTCGCAACGGTCTGGTGGACGGGACCGCCCGGCTCCTGCCGGCCGGGGGCCGTTCCGGAGGGTCCCGGTGACCCGGCTGCGTGCCTGGAAGGAGTTCGTCCTGGGGCGCCTCGGCCGCCAGGACCGCGGACGGAGCGCGGAGAACCGCCGGGCGCAGGGCGGCGAGGGCCGCCGGGACACCGGGGCCGGCGGGTGGTCGGCGTACCTGCCGGGGCCGGACGGTGCGGCGATGACCCGGGACCGCGCCCGGGAAGAGCGTCCCCGCTCCTCCGGGTCCGGTGGGTGACGGCGGAACCCGTGGACGCCTGTGCCCGCCGCTCCTCGGGAGCGGCGGGCACGAAGGCGTCCTCCACCGGGGCGGTGTCAGGCCTTTCCGATGATCCGCCGCATCCGCTGCTGTGCCTCGCCGGCGGAGAAGGCCGTGCGGTGGGACCGCTTGCCCTCCTCGCACACCCGCTGGAGGCCCCGCACGAAGGGGCCGTTCACGCGGGACCGGGTCGACCTGACGGCCGCCGCGGTGTAGCCGGCGATGCGGTTCGCCCGGTCGAGGGCCCGGTCCAGGAGTTCCTCGGGAGCGGTCACCTCGTGCAGCAGCCGGTCGCCGAGGGCCCGCTCGGCCGGCCACTCGTCGCAGGAGTAGAGCATGTCCTGCATGACGCTGCGGCCGACCACCGTCTCCAGCATGTAGCCGCCGAAGTTGCAGGCGATCCCGACCCGGAACTCGGGCATCACGAGCTTGGCCGAGCGGCTGCCGATCCGCAGGTCGCAGCAGAGGGCGATCTGGAGCCCGACGCCGATCGCGTAGCCGTCGATGGCGGCCACGACGGGCTTCGAGATGCCGGCGACGGTGCTGTACAGGGTGGTGATGTCGTCGATCCAGGCGTCGACCTCGTCGCCGCCGTGGAACTCCGACACCTCGTGGAAGTCGCCGCCCGCCCCGAAGGAGCGGTCGGGCCCGCCGTACAGGACCACACAGCCCACGGCGTCGTCGGCGTCCAGGTCCAGCATGAGCCGCGTGAGTTCACGCATCCGCGCCCTGCTGAACGGATTCTGTTCGTGCGCGTGCGAGAACTCGACGAGGGCGACCCCGCCGGCCAGCACCTCGCACTTCATGCTCGCCGTCGTCGTACTGGTGGATGACACGCGGCAGCCCTCCCGGGTCGATCGGAATGTCGTGGCCTCGGACAGCGAGGCGTGGTGACGTGGACCGTCACGGGGACGAGCGGGCGGGCGCCCGTCAGCCCCAGGCGAAGTCCTCTTCCGTCGCGCCGAGTTCACCGCTCTGCAGACCGAGCGCGGGGCGGGACTCGCCGGACGCGAGGACGGCCGGCACCGCGGCCGCCAGTCCGGCCGCGGCCACGACGGCCGCCGCGATCGTGGCCGAGTTGCGGCACACGCGGGCCCAGCCCGTACAGACACCCACCGACATATGACGTGCACTCACGTGAATCGAATCTCCCAGGAAGGTCGACATCCGGCCGGATCGTTGGAGTTGTCCGGCGGTCGTCCCCAGCATGCTCAGGCGGCGGACGGCGGTACAGGGGCGCCAGGTGTCCACGAGAGGACATGACAGAAAGCGGACATGGACGAATTCTTCTCGGATGGCGAGACGATGGAGGAACAGGGGAGAACCGCCCCGCAGCCTCGAAGAATCGGAGGCGGCCGAGGTGTCCACCGAAGATCCTGGAGTCGCATATCGCCTGAGGGATGCCGAACGAGGGCGAAAGCGGAAATCTCCTCGATTCGAGTGAACGCGGCATCATGAAACATGACCTTGCGTGCATATATATGCCTCGCGCAGGATCCCCCTGTCAGGCTCGGCGCGAGTGGGGGAGTTGTTGACTGATGAACGTGGGGACCGATGCTGTTCACGAATTGTTCCGGTTTCTGGTTACCGCACCCGGTTCGACCTTGAGGGACGCCCAGGAGCACCTTCGGGCGGAACCGCAGGCACTCAGCTCCGCGATGGACTTCCTCGCGGACAGCGGTCTGGTGCGTTCGAACGCGGCGCTGCCGACGCCCGCTTCGCCCGAGGTCGCCCTCGCCCGGGTGCTCGAACGCGAGGAGGTGTCGCTGCGGCGGCGCCTGGAGGAGCTGCACCGGGGGAGGGTCGTCCTCGCGGCGCTGAGCGAGAACCTGATGGCCATCCAGGCCACCGACCGGGGTGCCTTCGGCGTGACCCTCCTGGAGAACGAGGCCGAGGTGGTCTCCGCCCTGGAGGGGGCGGCCGCCCGGGCGCGCAAGGAGGTCCTCAGCATGCACCCGGGCGCACCGCTCTCGGCCACCATGCTCGCGGACAGCATGGAGCGGAACCAGCAGGTCCTGGAGCGCGGTGTGACGATGCGCTCGATCCACCTCGACTGCATGCTGCGCATCCCCTACGGGCGGGCGCATCTGATGAACCTGCAGGAAGCGGGGGGTGAGGTGCGGGTGGCCTCGGTCCTGCCGCTCCGGCTGATCGTGGTGGACGGCGTGCTCGGGTACGCCTCGACCCTGCCGCGCGAAGGGCGGTTCGCCGCGCTGGAGTTCAAGGGTCCCGAGCTCGTTCACGTCCTCGTCCGGATCTTCGAGCACTGCTGGGTGCACGGAGCGGTCGTGCCGCCGCTCGGGGAGCCGGTGAACCGCGGGTCCCGGGAGGGGGCCGACGTGGCCGGCTCCGTGCTCGACGAGCGGGAGCGGGCCCTGGTGCGGATGCTGGCCGAGGGGCACAAGGACGAGGCGATCGCGCGGTGTCTCGGGGTGTCCTCCCGCACGCTGCGCCGGTTGATGACCGACGTGATGGAGCGGCTCGAAGCGGACAGCCGCTTCCAGGCGGGCGCCAGGGCGATGGCCAGGGGCTGGCTCGACAACCCCTGAGGCTGGGCGGGACCGGCATGGATTTTATGCACGCCAGGGGGACTACCGCCCTCTGGCGCGCCGCACGCCTCCGTCCGCCATGTCCGTACGTGTGAAGGGCGTTGGCAGGTCATCTGTACGTTCCGTGTGTGGTTCCATGGCACCCTGTAGCAAGTAAATATGCTGCCCTCAGAATTTTGATGCGGCAGCCGGTCTGAGTCGAACCGAGTGAGAGAAGGCAATCGATCATGGAGCTGGCCGTTCCGCGGGGATTCCGCTCGTACACCGCCAACATGGGTCTCAAGGACATCGCGCACGACTTCGCGGTGGTGGTGTCCGAGGTGTCGGCCGTCTCCGCGGCCGTCTTCACCAAGTCGCGCTTCGCCGGCCCCAGCGTCGTCCTCAGCCGTGAGGACACCGCCCGGCACCGGAGCCGCGGCATGGTCGTCGTCTCCCGCAACGCCAACGTCGCGACCGGCAAGGTCGGCGCCGCGCACGCGGAGGAAGTGCGCAGGCTCGCCGCCGAGAAGGCCGGCGTCCTGCCCGAGGAGCTGGTGATCGGCTCCACCGGTGTGATCGGGCGTCCCTACCCCATCGAGGGCATTCGCGAGGGCATCGCCAAGATCCCGCAGCCCCTGCCCGCCGCCGACTTCGAGGCGGCGGCCGCCGCCATCATGACCACCGACACCCGTGCCAAGTCCGTCCACCTGCGCTGTGGCGACGCGGTGGTCGTGGGCATCGCGAAGGGGGTCGGCATGATCGAGCCCAACATGGCGACGCTGCTGACCTTCTTCTTCACCGACGCCCAGCTCGACGCGGACCGGCTCGACGCCGTCTTCCGGCGCGTCACCGACAGGACGTTCAACGCCCTCAGCATCGACACCGACACCTCGACCAGCGACACCGCCGCCGTGTTCGCCAACGGTCTGGCGGGGCCCGTGGACGAGGCCGAGTTCGAGGAGGTGCTGTACCAGGCCGCCCTGGCGCTGGTCCGGGACATCGCCTCGGACGGCGAGGGCGCCGGCAAGCTGCTGGAGGTGCGGGTCACCGGCGCCAGGGACACGGCCCAGGCCAAGCGGGCGGGCAAGGCGGTGGTCAACTCCCCGCTGGTCAAGACCTCCGTGCACGGCGCGGACCCGAACTGGGGACGCGTGGCGATGGCCGTCGGCAAGCTCGACGACGACCACGACATCGAGCCGGCCCGGGTGCGGATCCACTACGGCGACCTGGAGATGTTCCCGGAGGAGCCGGACGACGCCATGCTGGAGCGCGCCCGCGCGTACCTCTCGGGGGACGAGGTCGTGATCCGGATCGACCTCGGCATCGCCGACGGAGAGTTCACCGTCTACGGCTGCGACCTGACCGAGGGCTACGTCGAGCTCAACTCCGGCTACACCACCTGACCGGCCCGGCCGCGGTACGGCGCGTACGACCCCTCCCGGGTGTCCCGGGCGGGGCCGTACGCGGGCGGGGCTCACCCGCTCACAGCTCGCCTTCCTCACGCTCACCACTCGCTCCGGCCAGGCCCGCGATGTGTCCGGCCAATCCGGAAAGGGTGGGGTTCTCGGCCACGGCGACGATGCCGACCGTCACCCGGAACTCCTCGGACGCGGCCACGGCCATCCGCATGGCCAGCAGCGAAGAGGCGCCCAGCGCGAAGAAGTCGTCGTCCTCGCGGATCCGCATATCGGCTTCTCCGAAAAGATCCCGCCAGATCGCCGACAGCCTTTCCTGGACGTCCTCGGGGGAGGGGGAGAGAGCGGAATCAATTGCTCCGGGCATGGCTTCAGTGCGCCTTTCGGGTGGAGGGCTGAAAAGGTGGCTGGATCGAGGGCTACATAGGTGGCTGGAAAGAAAGCCTTCCGGCGTTGTGGGATTCCATGCGGTCCGCGACGGCGGAAGCCGCGGCCGCCGCCTCGGCGGCGCGGGCACGGAAAGAGGAGATCTGGGCCCTGACGTCCTCGGGCTCCTTGTTCTGGCCGAACTTCACGATTCCGTCCAGCCGGTCCAGGGGCAGCTCGAAGGCGACGATCCCGCTCCGGAAGCCCTCGACGAGCTCACCGGGAGCCCGGTCCAGGGTCCAGGGCTCCTTCGGCAGGAACCGCGCCTCCTCGTGCGCGATCAGGTCCGCCAGCTGCCGCAGCTCCTCCTCCCCCTCCATCACCCGCGGCCGGCCGTACGCGTGGACGGCCGCGTAGTTCCACGTGGGGAAGTGCGGCTCGGAGGCGTAGTCGTCCGGGCGGATGTAGGAGTGCGGACCGACGAAGGCGACCATCATCTCCTCGCCGGCGCGGAGCGCCGCGACCACCGGATTCGCCCTGGAGAGGTGGCCACGCAGCCGTCCGTTCGGGCCGTGCTCCGGCTCCTTGTCGAGGACGAACGGGATGTGCGTGCCGTGGATGCGGCCGTCCACCACGGCCGTCAGCATCCCGAACGGATGACCCTCGATCACCTCGTGGTGGAGCGCCGTCTCCTGGGCGCGGTACAGATCGGGTACGTACACGGGAGCTCCTTGGAACGGGAACGGACGGCGGTCAGCGCCCGCACAGCCAGCGGGCGAGGGTTCCGGTGCCGAAACCCGTGGCGCCGGCGTTGTAGTAGCCGTCGATCCGGGGCGACCAGGCGGGCTCGGTGATCTCCACGTGCGCCCAGGAGGCGGGCGCGAACCGGTGGAGGAAGGCCGCCGCCGTGGCGCCGTCCCCGCTGCGCGGACCGGCGACCCTGCTGTTGGCGAACGGGGCCCACAGCTCGTCCCCGTACTCCTCCACCAGGGGCAGCGGCCAGAGCAGTTCGCCCGCCGCCCGGCCCGCCACGGTCAGCTGCGCGGTGAGGTCCACGTCGGTGCTCCACACCCCCGCCGCCTTGGGGCCGAGCGCGGCGGCGACCGGCAGCCCGAGCGCCGAGACGCTCACGGTGGACCGGGCGCCGAGGCGGCCCGCCAGGTGCAGCGCGTCCGCCAGCATCAGCCGGCCGTGCCCGTCCTCGTGGTTCACCTCCACCGTCGCACCGGACGCGGTCGTGACGAGATCCCCCGTGCGCAGGGCGCCGGGTCCCTCCGCCTTGGCCGCGGCCGGCAGGATCAGATGCGTCTCACGGCGCCCGCCGAGCGCCGCGAGCGCCGCCGCGGCGCCGAGCACGGCCCCGGCCCCGGCCATGTACTTCTTCGCGCCCTCGACGGCGCCGGCGGAGCGGGCCACACCCCGGTCGTCGTACGTGAGCCCGAGACCGATCACGGCGACCGGGGGCAGGTCGGCGGCCTCGGGACGGTAGCCGATCCGGACGAGGCGGGCCGGATCGGCGCTGCCGGCGACGGCGGCGGAGAAGCCGGTCAGACCGTGCGCGTGCGCCTCGGCCGCGTCCCACACCTCGACCTCGAAGCCCTCGTGCGCGGCCAGCGCCGACGCCTCCCGGGCGAGCCGGTCCGGGGTGATGATGTTGGCGGGCGCGGCGACGTACTCGCGCGCCCGGACGACGGCGTCGGTGAAGGCGTCCGAGGCGCGGAGCACCGCGTCGGTGATCCCGCTGCCGAGCAGCTCGACGGTCTTCGGCTCCCGCGGCAGGTCGGAGCCGTAGTCCGCGCGGAAGCGGTCCCCGAGGACGTTCCACCTGCCGCAGTGCACGGCGAGGCTCAGCCCCTCCGCCAGATGCTCGGCCACCTCCAGCTCACCGGCGCGCCACGACGGCAGCGTGACGGCGACCCGCTCGTTGGGGCCGGTCGTCAGGGTCCGGGCCACGGCCGCGCCCGCCCGCCGCACGGTGTGGGGAGTGGCCTCCCGGGGGCGGCCCAGACCGAACAGGACGAGCCGCTCGCACCGTCCGGGCGCCCCCGGTCCGACGACCAGCTCGTCCCTGCCGCCGCCGAAGGAGTCGTACGAGAGCAGTCGCCCCAGCGCCCCGCCGAGGGCCCGGTCGAGCGCGCGCGCCCACGGCCGGTCGAGCAGGGGGGCGTCCTCGGCGAAGACGCCCACCGCGAGCACGTCGCCGGTCCAGTCGGCGGCGGTCGTCGGGGAGTCGGTGATGTCCATGGTCTTCCTCTCGGCCGGTGCGGTCCGGTCAGGCTCGGGTGATGCGCAGGCCGTCCAGGTACAGGACGTCGAGCTCGGTCTTGAGGAAGAGGGCGAGCGCCTCCTCCGGCAGTTCGACGATCGGTTCCCCCGGCCCGTTGAAGGAGGTGTTCATCACCACCGGCACCCCGGTGCGGTCGTGGAAGGCCGCGATCACCGCGTGGTACATCCCGGCGGACGCGTCGACCGTCTGGATGCGCGCCGTCCCGTCCACGTGCGTGACGGCCGGGATCTCGGCGCGCCGCACGGTCGCGTTGAAGAGCATGTACGGGGAGGGCAGCGGCACGTCCCGGAACCAGTCGGCCGCGTGCTCGGCGAGCACCGCCGGCGCGAACGGACGCCACGCCTCGCGGTCCTTGATCCTGTTCACCCGCTCCCAGTTCGCGGCGTCCCGGGGGTCGGCCATGAGCGAACGGTGGCCCAGCGCGCGCGGCCCCGCCTCGCTGCCCCCCTCGAACCAGGCCACCACGCGGTTGGCGACGAGATCCTCCGCCGCCCGCTCCGCGACCTGCCCGGGCCCCGCCAGGCGTTCGACCACGACGGCGTCCCCGACGGCACGCAGGGCGGCCTCCACGGCCTCGGACGACGCCGGCCCGCCCAGGTACGGCGAGGGGAACGCCGGTCCGGGACCGGCCTCCTCCGCCCGCGGGTTGCCGAGGATCGAGTGGTGGACGGCGAGGGCGGCGCCTATGGCGATGCCGCCGTCGTCGCAGGCGGGCTCGACGAAGACCCGGCGGAACGGGCCCTCCTGCGCCACCTGGCTGTTGGACGGGCAGTTGAGCGCCGTGCCACCGGACAGGCACAGATCGGGGACGGTCAGCCCCGCCGCGCCCAGGGACGCGTGCAGGGTGCGGACGGCCTCCATGCGCACCTCCTCGAACAGCTTCTGGGTGCTCGCGGCGATGTCCGCGTTGACCGGCGCCGTGGCCTGCCGGGGGTCGCCGTACGGGGCCAGGTCGTAGCCGAGTCGCTCCGCCTCGCGGCGGCAGTGGCGCAGCCACGCCGTGGCCACGTCCGTGCGCAGCCGTCCCCGCAGGTCGTGGTGGTTGCCGAGGAAGCGCGACGAGTAGAACCGCGGGCGCCCGTAGGCGGCGAGCCCCATGAGCTTGCCGGCCGGTCCGACGACCCCGAGGCCCAGCGCGGCGCCGACCCGGTCGTACAGACCGCCCAGACCCAGGTGGTGCGGGGCGAGCGGGTACAGCGCCTCGTCCCGGCCCAGGTAGTACATGCCGCTGTGGTAGTTCTCGCCCTCCGCGTAGCCGTCGTGGGTGAGGACGGCGGCCTCCCGGAACCCGGAGGCGTAGTACACCGATCCCGCGTGCGCGAGGTGGTGGTGGACGGCGTACCCCGGGACCGTGACGCCGTCGAAGCTCACCCGTACGGGCAGGTGGAAGCCGTACCGCAGGCGGTCCTGGGGGGACGTGGGCGCCGCCGCGATCTCGGCGAGACCCCGGCCGTCGGCCCAGGACGGGTCGGTGACGTAGTCGTCGATCCACGGCGTCGCACGGATCGCGGACCGCTCCAGGCCGGTGTGCTCGGGGAAGAGCTTGGCGTACGACCGGCTCAGCCAGGTCGCGGACAGGTCCGCGTCGTAGAGGAAGTCGAGGAACTCCCCGCCGCCGCGCCGGGAGGCGGCGTCCGGCTCCTCCTCCAGGAGGGTGCAGGGCCGGCCGAAGGGGTCCGTCGTGGCGTACTCGACCGACAGCGCCGCCGGGTCGTCGGCGATCAGCTCGACGCCCTGGGTGGAACAGACGGCCACCGCGTCCACGTCGGCGGCGCCGACACCGGCGGTGGCCAGCGCCCGGCGGACCGTGGCCACGTCGAGCGTCGCCGCGTGCTTGACGCGGGTGTGCCGCTCGCGCAGCACGTACGAGGCGATCGCCCCGTCGCGCAGAACGCTGACGGCGGCGTCGTGGCCGAAGTGAAGGCCGAGGACGATCATCGGGTCTCCTCATGCGGCGCCTGCCGAGGCGCCTCGCGGGGGCGGGAAGGAAGGGGGGAGGGGCGGACGTCCGGGCGGGCGGTCACACGAGGGTGAGACCGCCGCCGCGGAGCCAGAGGTCCAGACGGTCGCGCACGGCCGTCTCGGCCGGCGGATGGAAGGTCAGCGCGCGGCTGGCCAGCAGCAGTTCGGACCCCGGCCCGCCCGACACGAACGGCATGCCGCCCTCCAGCTCCAGGGCGCGGTCGGTGGCCTCCGCGATCGCGCGCTGCGCCGTGTACCGGACCAGCAGCGCGCGGCCCAGCGCGTCGTCGCCGCCGGGGTCGCCGTCGGGGGCCGCGCCCTGGTCCCCGCAGGCGTCGAGGTCCGAGGCCAGTGAGTCCAGGGCCGCCGCGGCCGTCTCCAGCGGGGCCAGGGCCGCGACACGGTCGCCCGGCGCGCCGCGCTCCCCGGTGAAGAGACGCTCCACGTGCCCGGTGGCGATGCCGAGGTAGGCGGCGGTGATCAGCAGCTGGAACCAGAGCAGGTTGGAGGTGAAACGCCAGGGCGAGGCCGAGGGGTCGCCGAGGGGAATGATCATCTCCTCGGGGACGAACGCCCGGTCGAGGGCGAGGGCGTCGGTCTCCGTCGCCCGCAGCACGCGGTTGCCCCAGAAGGGCCGCCGCTCGACCCCCGCCGTGACGGGGAGCATCAGCATGAGCAGCTGTCCCTGGTACGGGCCTTCGGCCGGGCCGGCGGCCGACAGCGACATCAGCCCCAGGGAACGGGTCAGGGAGCAGGGCTGCTTGGTCCCGGAGACCAGCAGCCCGCCCGGCGCCGCCACGACCTCGATGCCGGGCGTGAACACGCTCTTGCCGAGCGTCCCTTCGGCGCCGCAGGAGGCGACCAGGAGCCGCTCCGCCGCGATCCGCCGCAGGACGGCCTCCGAGGCGGTCCGGCCGCCGCAGCGCGCCAGCCACGCCACCTTGTAGTGGTGCATGGTCGAGGCGACGGCCAGGGACGGCGCCCTGCTGCCGACGGCCCGCTGGAGGCGGACGCCGTCGCGGCAGCCCAGGCCGGCACCGCCCAGGGCGGCGGGGATCAGCAGATTGCCGCCCCCCGCGGTCCGGAAGGCGTCGACCGCCCCGGTGCGCGGGTCCTCGGCGGCCGCGGTGCCCCAGTCCGCCAGCTTCGCGTCGAAGCCCGGCAGTGCCTGGTCGAGCAGTGCTCGCTCGGTCGAGAGCAGTCTCATGCGTGGTCCTGGTCGGGAGTCGGGTCGGACGGGCCGTGGGCCCCGGTCACCGAGGCGATGCGACGGGCGACGTACGCCGCCCCCGCCCCTCGTACGACGGAGAAGTGGTCCTCCGCCAGGACGTCGGGCCGCCCGGCGCCCGGCAGCGCCTCGTCGAGGGGCCGGAGCGAGGGGAACGCGTCCCGCGCGGTGCGCTCGGCACGGATCAGCAGCCAGGCCGGGGAAGGCCGGCCGGTGCCGGGCGCGCCGGCGGTCGGCCAGACGGCCGGCGTGTGCCGCTCCAGCAGTTCGGAGTTGTTGCGGTAGACGGCGAAGAGACGGTTCAGCTCCTCGGCCTCCAGGGGGCGTTCCAGGATTCCGGCGGCCACCAGCGCGTCGTGGGCGGCCGCGGGACGCCGCTCCTCGGACCCGTCCTCCGTCGGGGGGACGAGCCGCAGCGGGTCGGGCCGCCCCGTCAGGTCGGCGAAGAAGCCGCCGAGGCGTGTCGTCAGGTCGGGGAGGGGGCCGTCGCCGCGTCCGGTGAAGGAGTCGACCGTGGTCAGCGACGTGACGGCGCGGCCCGCCCGTTCGAGCAGCCCGGCCATGTGGAGGGCGATCGTCCCGCCCATCGACCAGCCCACGAGGTGCAGGGGGCCGTCCGGCAGCTCCTCCAGGAGCGTGCGCGCGTACTGCTCGGCCATGGTGTCGAGGCCGGTCGCGAGCGGCTCGTCCGGGTGCAGTCCGGAAGCCCGGACGCCGTACAGGGTGGCGCGGCCGGCCCCTCCCTCGCCGCCCGTCACGGCGTCCACGATCTCCTGGTAGCACAGCACGTCGCCGCCGACCGGGTGGACGAACACCACCCGGCCCTCGCCGCTTCCGCCGAGCACCGTGAGCAGCCCGCTCCCCCCGGCCCGAGGGGCCGTGTCGGCCAGCAGCGCCGCCTGGGCCCGTACCGTCCGGTGGCGGAAGAGGGAACTCAGCGGAAGCCGGTGGCCGAAGGCGGCCTCGACGGCGCGGAACAGCCGTACCGCCGTCAGGGAGTTGCCGCCGCGGGCGAAGAAGTCGTCCTCGACGCCGCGGGCGGCCGGTCCGAGCAGCTCCTGCCAGAGGCCGAGGAGCCGCTTCTCCAGCGGCGTGGCCGGCTCCTCGGCCGGGGCCGGGGTGCCGGAGTCCGACAGCGGCCCGTCGGCGCGGCCCTTCTCCCCGAGGACGGCGAGGAGGGCCTTGCGGTCCACCTTCCCGTTGCCGCTGAGCGGCAGTTCGGGGATCTCCAGGACGACGGCGGGCACCATGTACGGGGGAAGGACCTCGCCGAGCCGTTCCAGGAGCTCCGCCTGGTCGGCGGCGACGGCGACGGCCGGGCCGTGCTCTCCGCTGGGGGCCTCCTCGGCCGCCGGCCGGACGACGAAGGCGGCGAGGGACGGCTCGCCGCGCGAGGTGTCGACCAGCGCGACGGCGGACTCCACCGCCGCGGCGCGGGCCAACTGGGTCTCGATCTCGCCGAGTTCGACGCGGTATCCGTTGATCTTGACCTGATGGTCGGCGCGCCCGAGGAACTCCAGGACGCCCCCGGCGCGGTACCGGGCCCGATCGCCCGTCCGGTAGAGGGGCTCACCCGTGACGGGGTGGGGGAAGAACGACGCGGCGGTGCGCTCGGGGTCGCCGAGATAACCCGCGGCCACGCCCGCGCCGCCGATGTGGAGGTCGCCGGCGACCCAGGACGGCGTGTCCGTGAGCTCGCGGTCCAGGACGTGCATGGTCTGGTTCGCCAGGGGGGTCCCGTAGGGGACGCTCCGCCAGTCCTCGGGCTGCTCCGAGGTCCGGAACCAGTTCGACCAGATGGACGCCTCGGTGGCGCCGCCCATCGCGATCACCTCGGCGTCCGGGCAGACCTCGGCCAGCCGCTCGACGAGGGGGAGCGGCACCCAGTCGCCGCTGAGCATCACCAGGCGCAGGGACGCGAGCAGTTCGCGCGCCCGCTCCCCGAGGTACTCCAGGGTGAGCGCCAGCAGGGCCGGGACGGAGTTCCACACGGTCACCCCGTGCCGGTGCACGCTCGCGGCCCATGCCTCCGGGTCGGGTACGGGGCTGTCCGGCGGGCACACGACGGTGCCGCCGCAGCCGAGCAGCGCGAACTGGTCGAAGACGGAGAGGTCGAACGCGAGCGAGGAGACGGCCAGCACCTTGTCGCGCGCGGTCAGGGCGAAGCGACCGGTGAGGTCGCGGAGGGTGTTGACGGCGGCGGCGTGCGGGATGACCACGCCCTTCGGCGTACCGGTCGAGCCCGAGGTGTAGATGACGTAGGCGGTGCGGTCGAGCGGCCCGCCGGTGCGGTCGGTGTCCGCCGCCCGCTCGTTCGGTCCGCCGGTGTCCGCTGCCTGCCCGGACGTGCGGTCGGCCTGTGCCGCCGTCGCTTCGGACGGGTCGGCGGCGCGGGCGTCGGGCTCCGGCCAGGGGACCACCTCGACCCCCTCGGGCACGGCTTCCGCCGTGTCCTGCCAGGGGGCGGTGATCAGCGCCCGCGCGCCGCTGTGACGCAGTACGGTGCGGACGCGCGCCGCCGGCCAGGACGGGTCGAGGGGGACGTACGCGCCCCCCGCCCGCAGGATGGCGAGCACGGCGATCGACTGGGCCCGGCCGCGCGGGACGCGGACGCCGACGAGCGCGGGCTCACCGGTCCCGCCGGTGGCGCCCACGGCGGCGAGACGGCGGGCGAGCCGCCCCGACGCCCGATCGAGCCCGGCACGGTCGACCGTCCCCTCCGCGTCGTGCACGGCGGGCGTGTCCGGGGCCGTGCGGCAGCGCTCCAGGACGAACGAGTGGAGCGTCCCCGAGGGCAGGTCCTCGGAGGTCGCGTTGGCCTGCCGCCGCGCCTCCAGGTGGCCGGAGGGGAGCGGTACCGGCCCCGTGGCGTGCCAGGCCGCCGTCCCCTCGGCGAGCGCCTGGAGACGGGCGCGGTGATAGGCGGTCAGCTGGTCGATCATGCCGGGCGGGTAGGCGTGCTCGGCGTAGTCGAAGTTGCAGACCAGCTCGCCCGCCTCCTCGTAGACCTGGTGGTCGAGCAGCACCTGCGGCGTGCTGATGGAGCTGTGGACGAGGCGGGCCCCGGGCAGCGGGAGCAGGAAGCCGCCGGGGGCGCCGTCGACCAGATCGAGGCCGCTGGTGAACACCACCGGGAACGGGCTCCCGCCCCCGGCGCCGCCGGCGAGGGCGCGGCCCACCTCGACCCCCGAGATCTCCAGCGCGGCGAGATCGGCGTAGAGGCCGCCCCGGGATCCGCGACATCGCTCGACGAAGGAGGTGCCGGGCTCGGCGGCGCCGTAGCCGACCAGCACGGTGGTGCTGGCGTTGCCCCAGACCCGCTGGAGACCGGGATCGGTGCCGGGGCGGTGCGAGGCGAGCACGGTGAGCGTGCCGGCGGCCCCGTCCGACCAGCGGTGGAGCGCTTCGGTGAAGAGCGAGAAGAGCGCGGTGCCGGCGGGCAGTCCGGAGGCGGACGCGTGGTCGCGGAAGCGGGCCCAGGCGGCCGCGTCGAGCCGCGTGCTGAGCCGCGCGAGCGGGGCGCCCCCGTGCTCGGCGCCCGCGGCCCGTCCGGTGCCGTGCGGGCGGGTGGGCAGCGCGGGAGCCGGCGGCAGCTCACGGGAGCGGCGCTCCCAGTAGCGGCGGGCCGCGAGATGGGCCCGCGTGGCGCGCCGCTCCTCCAGCCCGGTGACGTAGTCCCGGAACGACAGGGGCACGGCCCGCGGCGTGTGGCCGGGATCGGCGCAGCACCGGGCGAGCTCGGTGAAGAAGAGCTGCGTCGTCACGCCGTCGAAGGCGATCAGCCGCAGCGCGATCTGGAGCCTGGCCGTGCCGTCGGGCAGCGTGACGTGGCGGATCAGGTACGGACGGCCCGCCCCGTGGTCGGGGAGGTCCGCGGCGAGACGCGCGCGCAGCGCGAGCAGCTCCTCCTCCGCGGCCGCTGCGGCCAGGCCGGACAGGTCCCTGCGGTCGACCACGGGCGCGACGGGCCCGTCCGGGGCGGGCAGGATGCGCTGGGTCCCGTCGGGGGACACCGCGAGCCGCAGGGAGCCGTGGGCCCGCGCCAGCAGGTTCAGTGCCGTGTCGAGGGTGTCGGCGTCGGGCACCGATCCGGCGGGGAAGGCGTACTCGTGGACGAAGACGGCGGGCGCCGGGTGGTCGTAGAAGTCCTGTTCCCCGACGAGATAGCCCTGCTGGAGTCCGGTCAGGGGGAAGGGGGCGCCGGCCGCCTCCGGATCGGCGGTGAACCGCCAGCCGTCCTCCGGTCCGTCCTCCGGTCCGGCCTCCTGGGTACGCAGCAGCTCCACGAGGCCGTCGCGGCAGCCCCGGGCGGCGGCGCGGAGGTCCGGGGTGAGCGCCCCGGGCGGAGCCGAGTAGCGCAGCGCCCCGTCCTCCAGGCTGAGGACGACTCCTGCGGCGCACAGTCTGTCGTGGACCTCGGCTGCCGCGGACAGCGGTGAGCCCAGCATAGTGAATCTCCAGAGACCGTCGGGGGCGAAGGAATGTCGAGAAAGAGAGGGGAGAGGAGAAGGGGGAGGGAGGAGTGCACCGCGGAACTCGGACGGTGATGCCGGAACTCGGGCAGGGATCTCCGGAACGTGGGTGAGGATCCCCGTGACCCGGTCGGGGACGGCGGGTTCGAGGGTTTCCCGGCCGCCCCGATATTTCCGTGAGGAGCCGGAGCTGTACAGCGCCGTTCCTTGTCCGCCAGTGGACATGTCCGCAACCGGAATGCGGTCCGGAGGAGGCCGTCCGCTCCTGTGGTAGCTTCCCGGGCATGTCCCAAATGACGCTGAGCGGAATCAAGTTGAGGCATCCGGTCGCCGACGACCACCCGCAGGTTCTCCGCGTTCTCGATCGCTGGTGGGGCGAGTTCGAGGGGAGTGCGGGGAGTGTGCAGCGCGCCCTGCTGCTGCCCCGGCTCTACTTTCAGCACTTCACGTCGAGCAGTTTCGTGGCCGAGGAGAACGGGGAGATGGTGGGATTCCTCATCGGATTCCACTCCCAGTCGAGCGCCGACGAGAGTTACATCCATTTCGTGGGGGTCGCGCCCGAGTGGCAGGGCCGTGGACTGGGCCGGCACCTCTACGGGAAATTCTTCGAGCTGAGTCGCGACCGGGGTAGCAGCGTGGTGCGCGCGGTGACGTCCGCGGCGAATTCCGGGTCCTACCGTTTCCATACGCGCATGGGATTCACGGCGGAACCCGGCCCGAAGGAACTCGACGGCCGGCCGCTCCAGCCCGACTACGACGGTCCCGGCCTCGACCGCGTCGCGTTCGTCCGAGCCATCTGACCCCGCACCGTCCCGAGCCGCGCCACCCGACACCGTGCCCCCGCGCCACGCGCCCCCGCACCGCGCGGACGGCATCACGGGCCTCCGGACGGGAGTTCAGCCCCGCAGGTCCGGGTGGACCATGCCGAGGACGGCGGTGTCGTACCGGACGCCCTTGACGTCCTCGTAGGCGCGGAGCACCCCCTCGGGGACGAAACCGGCCGCCGCCATCGCGCGGCGGCCGGTCGCGTTCCCGCTCAGGCAGAGTGCCGCGATGCGCAGCAGGCCCAGCTCGCGGAACCCCCACGCGGTCATCAGGGCGATGGCCCGGCGACCGGTCCCCGAACCTCGGGCGCCGGCGGCGAGCCAGATGCCGAGCTCGGCCCGCCGCTGCCCGGCGTCGAGGTCGTGCAGACCGATCCAGCCCAGCACCTCGGCGCCGTCCTCGCGGTCCGTCACCACCCAGTCCACCGTCTCCCGGGCCGAACGGGAGCCGATCCACGCCTCGGCGTCCCGCTCCGTGAAGGGAGAGGGGAACGGCGTCCAGCGGGCCACCTCCGGGTCGTCGCCCGCGCGGGCCACGGCGGGGGCGTCGGAGACCCGTACGGGCCGCAGATGGACGACGCCGTCGGTGAGCGGTGGCGCGACGGCCGGCAGGCGGACCGGTGGCGGTGCGGAATCGATGGTCATGAGGCCCCCAAGGTGTCGTGCCGGCCGGGAGACGCCATTCCAGTGCGCGCCCCGGAGGCTGTCCAGGCCGGAAGGCTGTCCGGCCCGGGCCATTGCCGCACCCGGACAGGCCGCCGGGCGCCCAACCCCTGCCCGCCCGGACCGCACCCGCACCCGGACAGGTCGTCGGGCGCCCAACCCCCGTCCGTCTGGGCCACAGCCGCACCCGGACAGGCCGTCGGGCGCCCAACCCCTGCCCGCCCGGACCGCACCCGCACCCGGACGGGCCGCCGGCGCCCAGCCTCTCCACAGGCCGCCGGGCGGCGACCGCAGCACGCTCCCGTCAGCCCTCTCGACCCGGATCCGGCCCGCCCGGTCTCCCCGGCGGCGATGGGTCCGGAGTACGGACCGGCCCCGTGTCACATCGTGGTACGCGGACCTGAGGTGTCCACCAGGAAGACAGCCGCGTGTCACATCGTGAGACGTCGATCGGACTGTCCGTAACGGGACACGGCACCAGACGGCCATCCGATTGCCCTGTGGAAGACCGCTTCCGGCATGGCAGCTTGATCGCCGCCACCACCGTCAACCCGTCCGGCAGCCAAGGAGTCGCTCGTGCCAGAGGTCCAGGAGTTCGCCATGCCGGCCACGATATCGGCGAATCTCGAAGTGGACGGCGGCCGGGTCGTACGGGGCGGCGCACCGTTCACGGCGCGAGTCCCCGGCGACAAGTCGGTGACCCATCGCGCGCTGCTCGCCGCGATGCTGCCCGGAGCCCCCGACACCGTCACGATCCGCAACGCGAACCTCGGCGGTGCCGTCCGCGCGCTCCTCCCCGCCATGCGGGCCCTCGGCCTGGCCGTCGAGACCGACGGCACGGCCGCAGGCGGTGGCGTCCTGACGGTTCGGCGGGGCGCGGCTCCCGTTCCCCAGCCCAGGCGCGAGCACCACGGCGTCACCGGCTGGCCCCAGGACGTGCCCTACCTCCAGACGGAGGGTTCGAGCGCGGCCGCCCGGCTGCTCGTCGGCCTCCTCGCGGGCACCGGCACCCGGGCCGTCGTCGACGGCGACGAAGTGCTGCGGCACCGGCCGATGGAGTGGCTCGTCGAACCCCTCGTCGCGCTCGGAGCGGACATCCGCCACCTGGGCGACCCCGGCCGGCTGCCCGTCCTGGTCGAGAGTCCCGTCCACCGGCCCGGCACCGTCGACCTCAAGGTCGGCAGCGCACAGGCCCGTTCCGCCGTGGTGCTCGCCGCGGTGGCGGCCCGCCTGCCGGTGACGGTCCGGCACCCGGTCCGGTCCCGCGACCACACCGAGCGCATGCTCGCCGCGTTCGGGGCGGGCCTGACCGAACTGGAGCGGACCGTCGTCTGCGACGGGGGCGGCTACACGGTGCCCCCGGTCATCGACGTCCCCGGCGACCCCTCGCTCGCCGCCTACCCCCTCGCCGCGCACCTGCTCTGGGGCGACGGCAGCGAACTGCGGCTGCCGGACGTCGGCCTCAACCCCACCCGGCTGGGCTTCTTCGACGTCCTGCGCACCGCCGGCGCCGACATCGCCTACGCGGACCGCCGCCTCACCTCGGGCGGCGAACCCGTCGGCACGATCGTCGCCCGCGGCGGCCTCGACGGCGTCACCGCCCTCGACGTGGACGAACCCGCCCTCCTCCACGCCCTGATCGACGAGGTCCCCCTGCTCGCGATGGTCGCCGCCGCCCTCCCGGGCACCTCCCGGATCGGCTGCGCCGCGGAACTCCGCTTCAAGGAGACCGACCGCCTGGCCACCACGGCCCGTCTGGGCGCCGCCTTCGGCGCGCGGGTCGACGTCGTCGACGACGGTCTGCTCGTCCGCGGCGGAGCCCCCCTCACCGCCGGCCCGGTCCCCGCCCACGAGGACCACCGGCTGGCCATGGCCGCCGCCACCCTCGCGGTGAGCCTGCCGGGCCGGACCACGGTCCTGGGCGGCGGCTGCCACCGCACCTCCTTCCCCGACTTCGCCGACGTGCAGCGCGCCGTCGGCGCCAGGATCCACGAGGACACAGAGCGATGACCCAAGTGAAGACCGCCCCGGCGGCCGAGGCACGCTCCACCGGCACCGTGCTCGGACCGGAGTTCGCCACCGGATCGGGCCCCTGGCTGTACACCGCCGGAGGAACGCCCTGGTTCGACGCCACCTCCGGCAGCGGCGCGGCGACCCTCGGACACCAGCACCCCGCGGTCACGGCCGCCGCCGCCGACCAGCTGGCACGGCTGACCCACACCGGATGCAAGCTCTCCTCCGACGCCCGCACGCGCATGGTCTCCCGGATCGCGGAGCTGAGCCCCTACCGGGACGCGGCGGTGCTCCCCACCGCCACGGGCGGCGAGGCCGTCGAGTCGGCGCTCAAGATCGCCCGCGCGGCCACCGGACACCGGGCCGTCGTCACCTTCCGCCACGGCTACCACGGCAAGACCGCCGGCGCGCTCGCGCTGACCTGGAGGCCGGAGTTCAAGTCGTACAGCGACCTGTCCGACACCTCCGTCGTCACGGCCGAGCTGCCCGACCCGCGGACACCGCGCGAGGACGACGCCGAGCGGTTCGCCGCCGGGCTCGCGCAGGCGCTCGACCGGGCGGACCGGCTCGGCGGCACGGCCGCCGTCGTCCTCGAACCCGTCCAGGTCACCGAAGGCGTCCTCCCCGTCGCCCCGGCCCTCCTCGACGAGATCGCCCGGCAGGCCCACGCCCGCGGCGCGCTGCTGATCCTCGACGAGATCTACACCGGACTCGGCCGCGCGGGCCGCCTGTTCACCGCCGAGCTGATGACCGAGCGCCCCGACCTCACCCTGCTCGGCAAGACCCTCGGCAACGGCTTCCCGGTGGGAGCCGTCGTGGGCGAACGGCACGTCGTCGACGCGCTGCCGGCCGGCGTGCAGACCTCCACCTTCTCCGGCCACCCCGTCTCCTGCGCCGCCGCGGCCGCGGTGCTCGACGTCGTCACCGACGTGGACCTCGCCGCCCGCGCCCGGGAGCTCGGCGCACGCCTGGAGCACGACCTGACCGCGCTGGCCGCGCGCCACCCCTGGATGGCGTCGGTACGCACCGCGGGCGCCCTGGCCGCCTTCGACTGCCTACGCGACGGAGCCCCCGACCCGGTCCGCGCCCGTGCCGTGACCGGGCAGGCCCTGCTCGGGCGGCTGCTCCTGTTCGGCGGCGGCCCCGAGGGAGCCACCGTGAAGATCGTCCCGCCGGCGCTCCTCGACGAACCGGACGTCCGCCTGCTGACCGAGGGACTCACCGCCGCGGTGTCCGCCGCCGATACCGCCACGGAGGGCTGACCGGCATGACGTTCCAGCAGCTTGAGCAGGACGTGCTCCGACCCGACCTGTGCACCGTGTGCGGCGCCTGCCAACTGGCCTGCCCCGCCGGGGTGATCGGCTTCGACGGACTCACCCCCGTCCTCACCGCCGACTCCTGGACCGCGTCGGACTGCGGCGAGTGCAACGACTGCCTCACCGTCTGTCCCGGCGCCGACCCCGGCACCCCCGCGACCGAGGAGCGGCTCTTCGGCCGCACCCGCACGCCGGCCGAACGGTGGACCGGCGTCTTCGACGAGGTCGTCGCCGGCCACTCCCTCGACCCGGTCGTCTTCGAGGCGTCCGCCAGCGGCGGAAGCCTCACCGCCCTCCTCCAGACGGCCATGGCCGCCTTCGGCGTGACCGTCGTCCTCTCGATGGGCAGGGACGAGGACGAACCCTGGCGGGCGGCCCCCGCCCTCGTCCGCGACCCGGCCGCGCTCGCCGGGACGTCCCAGTCCACGTACCAGCTCGCCCCCTACCTCGGCGCGCTGCGCCAGGTCATGCTCCACGAACCCGACGCCAAGGTCGCGATGTCCGGAGTGGCCTGCCACATCCAGGCCATGCGCAAGCTCCAGGCCATGGACACGGAAGCCGGCCGCTGGGCCCGCGACCACGTGGTCCTGCTCGTCGAACCCGCCTGCTCCTCCAGCACCCGCCCCGAGGGCACAGCCGCCGTCATCACCCGGCGCGCCGAGGTCCCCCTCGAATCGGTGGTGCGGCTGCGGTACCGCGAAGGCGACTACCCGGGCGACATCGGCATCCGCACGGACGACGGCAAGGAGCACCGCGTCGCCTTCTGGCAGGCCGTCAGGGACTTCGCGGGCAACAAGACCCACCGCTGCCTCTCCTGCGGCGACTGGATGTCGGGCCTGGCCGACGTGAGCGTCAGCGACGGCGACCCGAACATCTTCGCCGCCAGCGTGCAGGGATACGACCAGGACAAGCACGGGCGGGTCTTCATCCGCACCGAGACCGGCCGGAAGGCGATGGCCGAGGGGTTCGCCCGCGGCCTGCTGACCCACCGTCCGGTCGACCTGGCCGGCCTCAACCTCGGCCTCGAACGCAAACGCAACCGCAGGGCCTCCTACGAGGAGTCGGGCAAGCCCGTCCCGCTCGGACCCATGCCGCACTACCGCGAGGAGCTGGACATCATCCCCGACGAACAACTGATCGCCGCGCCGGCCGAAGAGGAGAAGGCGTGACCCCGCCGCAGGCCGCCCTCGCCACGCGGGAGCTCGTCGCCGCCGGCGCGGCGCTCCCCGTCGTACGGGAGGCGGTCAGGCCCGCGCCCGGCCCCGGAGAGCTCCGGCTCCGCACCCGGTGGACCATGATCAGCCCCGGCACCGAACTCCACTACCTGGACCGTTCCGCGCGCACCGGCGAGCACTTCCCCCTCGGCTACTGCGCCGCCGGCACCGTCGAGTCCACCGGCCCCGGCACCCCCGGCTTCGCCCCGGGCGACCAGGTCATCGCCATGGGCTGGGGCGAGGCCGTGCACGCCGACGTCGTCACCGTCCCCCACCTGCTGTGCCGGCCGGTGCCCGCCGGGGTGGACCTGGCCGACGCCGTCGTCGCCAACCTCGCCGCCACCGCCGTGCACGCGGTGGACCGCGCGGGCCTCGCACCCGGGGACGAGGTCGCCGTCGTGGGAGCGGGCATGGTCGGCCTCCTCGTCGCCCAGACCGCCGCGGCCCTCGGCTGCCGGGTCCTCGTGCGCGACCTCCGGCAGGACCGGCTCGCCACCGCCGAGGCCCTCGGCCTCGCCGTCGCCGACGGACCCGCCCTGCCGGCCACCGCGCCCCCGGCCGGCGGCACCGGCGGACGCTGCGTCATGCTCTGCGGCACCGGCGACATGACCTCCGCCGTGACCGAGGCCGCCCGCTGGGCCGCGGCCGCCCCCGGACGGCCCCGGCTGGTCGGCGTCGGCCGGTTCTCCGCCCGGATCGACTTCAGCGTGGAACTCGGCAACCTCGACGTCCGCTACGCCGCCCGCTGCGGCGCCGGATACCGCGATCCGTCCTACGCCCGCGGCCTCACCGAAGTCGCCCCCGCCGCCGGGGAGCACACGGTCACCGAGAACCTCCAGCGGGCCCTCGACCTCGTCGCCTCCGGAGGCATCACGCCCGCCGCGATGAAACTGCCCCGCTTCACCCTCGACGAGGCCGCCGAGGCCTACACGGAGCTCAGGCGGCGGCCGCCCCACCCGGCCGCCCTCTTCCACCATCCCCCCGCCCACCCCGCCGCCGCATGGAAGGAGACGCCGTGACCGCCCCCCGCACCACAGGCCACCGCCCCTTCCCCGAGGCCGAACGGGCCGGCACCCTCGTCCACCGGTTCCTGGAGATCGCCGCCGCCCACCCCGACCGGCCCGCCGTGGTCACGCCGCAGGCCCGGTGGACCTACCGCGACACCCGGGACCGGGCCGGCCGCGTCGCCGCCGCGCTCGCCGACGCCGGCCTGAGCCCGGGCGACCGCGTGGGCCTGCTCTTCTCCCACGGCGCGGAGATGATCGCCGCGCTGCTCGGCGCCCTCCAGGCCGGACTGTCGTACGTCCCCCTCGACGCGGCCTACCCCGAGCGGCGGCTCGCCTTCATGGCCGAGGACGCCGGCGTCCGCGCGATCGTGGCGGGCGCCGACGGACTCGCCACCGCCTCCCGGCTCGCGGCGGGGCGCCCCGTCCTTCCGTACGCCGCACTCGTGGAGCACCCCGAGTCGCCGGCCACCGTCCACGCGGAGCCCCACGCGGAGGCGTACGTCCTCTACACGTCCGGCTCCACCGGCACGCCCAAACCGGTCGCCCAGCTGCACCGCAACGTCCTGCACCACACCCGCGCCTGGACCGACGGACTGGGCATCGGCCCCGAGGACAGGCTGTCCCTCCAGTCCGCGTACAGCTGGGACTCGGCCGTCCAGGACACCTTCGCCGCCCTCCTCAACGGCGCCGCCCTCTACCCGGTCGACCTCAAGGCCCTGGGCATCACCGGCCTGCTGGAGTGGATGGCCGACGAGCGGATCACCGTCTACCACTCCACCCTCCCCGTCTTCCGGGCACTCGTCCGCACCATGGCCTCGCGCGGGACCGCGCTGCCGGCCATGCGCATGCTGGCCCTCGGCGGAGACACCCTCCACCTGGCCGACCTCGACTCCTACCGCCGGATGTTCGCCCCGCACTGCCAGGTCGCCGGAGCCTACGGGTCCACCGAGTGCTCCTGCGCCCTGCTGCGCGTCGAAGGCCCCGACTACCGCCCGCCCACCGGCGTCTTCCCGCTCGGCCGCCCCGTCACCGGCACCACCGTCCGGCTCGTCGGCCCCGACGGCGAGGACGTCCAGGGGCCGGGCGAGGGCGAACTCGTCGTCACCAGCCCCTACCTGGCGCCCGCCGCCGTCACCGACGGCACCACCTACCGGACGGGCGACCTCGCCCGGCGCCTCGACGACGGCACCCTGCTGCTCGTCGGACGCCGCGACTTCCAGGTGAAGATCTCCGGGATCAGGGTCGAGACGGGCGAGGTGGAGAGCGCCCTGAAGGACCTCCCCCAGATCCGCGAAGCCGTCGTCATGCCCTTCACCGACCGCCTCGGCGAACGCCAGCTCGCCGCCCACGTCGTGCCCTCGACGGGCAGCCGGCCCGTCCCGGCCGAACTGCGGGCGGCCCTCCGCCGCACCCTGCCCGACCACGCCGTACCGACCGCGTACGTGCTCCTGGACGAGCTGCCGCTGACCGCCAACCACAAGATCGACCGGGCGGCCCTGCCGGATCCGCTCACCGCCACGCCCCCGCCCGCCGACCACGGCGTCCGGCGCGGCAACCCGATCGAGCGCGCCGTCGCCGACGCCTGGCAGGAGGTGCTCGGCATCCCCGTGACCGGTCTGGACGACAACTTCTTCGACCTCGGCGGGACCTCCCTGCGGATGGCCGCCGTCCACGAACGCCTCACCGGCGGCATCGCCCCCGGCGTACGGATGACCGACCTCTACCGGGCACCCACCGTCCGCTCCCTCGCCCGCCTGATCGGAGCCGCGCCCGGGACCGACGCCCCGGCGGCACCGGTCACCACCGCGGGCGAGGCCCGGGGCTCCCGGCGCCTCACCGCGCGGGGCCGGCGCCGCACACCGAACCGCACACCCCACCACACGAACCGTCCCGCCGCAGGCGTGGACCGGACGGCTGCCCCTGGAGAGCCCCGTGACTGATGTGAAGCACGACGACCCGGCCCTGGACGGCCTCATCGCCGTCGTCGGACTCGACTGCCGCGTGCCCGGCGCCCGCGACCACACGGAGCTCTGGCGCACCCTGCTCGACGGCACCGACCACGTCGCCGAGGTCGACGAGGACACCCTGCGCGCCGCGGGCGTCCCCGCCGCCACGCTCGCCGACCCCCGCTACGTGCGCAAGGCGGCCACCCTCGAAGGCGCCGACCTCTTCGACGCCTCCTTCTTCTACCTCAGCGCACGCGAGGCCGAGCGGATGGACCCGCAGCTGCGCCTCTTCCTCCAGTCCTCCTGGTCCGCCCTCGAACACAGCGGCCACGACTCGGAGCAGTACGCCGGACGCGTCGGCGTCTTCGCCGGAGCGCTCGCGAGCACCTACCTCCTCGACAACGTGCTCACGGGCGAGAAGGGCTTCAAGGGATCCGTCGCCCGCATGCGCGAAGACCTCGCGACGCTCATGGGCAACGACCCCAACTACCTCGCGACCAGGGTCTCGTACCACCTCAACCTCACCGGCCCCAGCATCTCCGTCCAGACGGCCTGCTCGACCTCGCTCGTCGCCGTCCACACCGCCGCCCAGAGCCTCCTGTCGGAGGAGTGCGACCTCGCGCTCGCCGGCGGTGTCGCCGTCCGCTTCCCGCAGGAGGCCGGCTACCTCCACGAGGCCGACGGCATCGCCTCCGCCACCGGCACGGTCCGCCCCTTCGACGCCGCCGCCGACGGCACCGTCTTCGGCAACGGCACCGGCGTCGTCGTGCTCAAGCGCCTCGCCGACGCCGTCGCCGAGGGCGACACCGTCTGGGCCGTGATCCGCGGCTCCGCCGTCGGCAACGACGGCGCCGACCGCGTCGGCTACACCGCCCCCGGCGTCAACGGGCAGGCCGCCGTGCTCTCCGAGGCCCTCGCCGTCGCGGGCGTGGAGCCGGCCGACGTCAGCTACCTGGAGGCCCACGGCACCGGCACCCGGATGGGCGACCCCATCGAACTGGCCGCCGCCGCACAGGTCTACGGGGCGGACGGCGCCCAGCCGCTCACGATCGGCTCGGTCAAGGCGAACCTCGGGCACCTGAGCGTCGCCGCCGGCGTCGTCGGCCTCATCAAGTGCGTCCTCATGCTCCACCACCGCACCCTGGTCGCCACCCCCCACCTCACCGAGTGGAACCCCGAACTCGGCGTCGAGGGAACCCGGTTCCGGATGAGCACCGCCACCGAACCCTGGCACGACGACAACGGCCCCCTGCGCTGCGCCGTCACCTCCACCGGCATGGGCGGCACCACCGCCCACGTGGTCCTGGAGGAGGCCCCGGCCCGGACCGCCGACGACCGCGTCCGGGCGACGCCGGTCGTGGTCCTCCCGGTCTCCGCCAAGTCGCCGGCGGCATTGGAGAAGGCCCGCACGGCCCTCGCCGACCACCTGGAGGCCACCGCCCCGCAGGAGACCGGCCCGTCGGGCGACCTCGCCCTCGGCGACACCGCCTACACCCTCGCCACCGCGCGCCGGACCTTCAACTACCGGGCCGTCGTCACGGCCCCGGACCGGGCCACCGCCGTCCGCGCCCTCAGGACCGGCGACCCGCGCCACCTCCACCAGGACTCCGGCGAGCCCGCCGACCGGCCGGTCGCCATGCTCTTCCCCGGCCAGGGCGCCCAGTACGTCGGCATGGGCCAGGACTGGTACGCGCACCTGCCCGTCTTCCGCGGCGTCCTCGACGAGTGTGCCGAACTGCTCCGCCCGCACCTGGGCCTCGACGTGCGCGACGTGCTCCACCCCGAGGCCCGCGGATACCAGGGCGAGCGGCACGACATCAACCGCACCCGGCTCACCCAGCCGGCCCTCTTCGCCGTCGAGTACGCCCTGGCCCAGCAGTGGATGGCCTGGGGCGTCAGGCCCACGGCGCTCGTCGGCCACAGCGTCGGCGAGTACGTCGCCGCGACGCTCGCCGGAGTCTTCCGCCTCCAGGACGCCCTGCGGGTCGTCGCCGAGCGCGGCCGGCTGATGGACGAGCTGCCGGGCGGCTCCATGCTCGCCGTGATGCTCACCCCCGACGAGGTCACGCGCTACCTCGACGACACCGTCGCGCTCGCCGCCGTCAACGAGCCCGCCGTCTGCACCGTCGCGGGCCCGAAGGACGCCATCCGCGAGCTCACGTCCCGCCTCACCGCCGACGGCGTCGCCCACCGCAAGGTGGTCACCTCGCACGCCTTCCACTCGGCGATGATGGACCCGGCCGTCGCCCCGCTCACCGAGGTCCTGCGGACCGTCGAACTCCGCCGCCCGCAGATCCCGTTCCTCTCCAACCGGACCGGCACCTGGATCCGCGACGACGAGGCCACCGACCCCGCCTACTGGGCCGGCCACCTCCGCGACACCGTGCGCTTCGCGCAGAACGTCGCCACCGTCCTCGCCGACGGCGACCACGCCTTCCTCGAAGTGGGCCCCGGACAGACCCTGGCCACCTTCACCCGCCGTCACCCCGACCGCGAGACGGGCGTCCCCGTCGTCACCTCCGCGGCCCGTGGCCGCGACGCCGGCGCCGACCTGACCGCGCTGCACGCCGCCCTGGGGCGCCTGTGGGCCGCCGGACTCCCCGTCGACTGGGCCGGCCACCACGCCGGGCACGGCCGCGGCCGGGTGCCGCTGCCCACGTACCCGTTCGAGGGACTGCGCTACTGGATCGAACGCGGCGCCGGCACCGTGTCCGGCACGACCGGCGCCCCGGGCACCGGCGTACCGAAGCTCCCCCTCGACGAGTGGCTGTCGGCCCCCGTCTGGCGACAGGCCGTCGGCACCCTCGACACCCCCGCCGACCCGATCACCGAGCCCGTCCTCCTCTTCGCCGACCAGGACGGAACCGCCGGCCGCCTGGCCCGGCACGCCTTCGCCGGCCGGGTGTACACCGTGCACGCCGGCGAGCGGTACGGCCGCGACGGCGACGCGTGGACGGTGAACCCCGAATCCGAGGAGGACCACGGCCGGCTCGTCGCCGACCTGCTCGGTGAGCCCGACTTCCCCGCCCGGATCGTGCACGCCTGGTCGACCGCCCCGCTGCCGCCCGAGCACGGCATCGAGCGCTTCGAGGAGGCCCAGCGCGCCGGTCTCTACAGCCTGATCGCCCTCGTGAAGGGCCTCAGCGCCCACGACGTCACCCAGCCGCTCCAGCTCGACCTCGTGAGCACGGGCGCCTACGCGATCAGCGGTGCCGAGCCGGCCCCCGACGCCGAACGCGTCTCCCTCGCCGTGGCCGCCCGGGTCATCGGCCAGGAGCACGGCAACATCGGCTCCCGCCACTTCGACCTCCCGGCCGAACCCGACGAGCGCTCGCTGCGCACCCTCGCCGCCGAACTCGCCGGCCACCGCCACCCCGAGGTCGCCGTCACCCTCCGCGGCGCGACCCGCTGGATCGCCGACATGGCCCGGGTGCGGGCCGACTGGACCGCCGACGCCGAGTCCCGGCTCCGCGAGGACGGCGTCTACCTCATCACCGGCGGTCTCGGCGAGATCGGCACCACCATCGGCCGCTGGCTCCACCGCGAGTGCGGGGCCCGTCTGGCGCTCCTCACCCGCGAGCCGCTGCCCGCCCGCGAGACCTGGGACGACTGGCTCGCGAACCACCCCGCCACCGACGAGACCTCCCTGAGGATCACCCGGCTGCGCGGCCTGGAGGCCGAGGGGGCGACCCCGTTCCTCGTCAACGCCGACGTCGCCGACGAGGACGGGCTGCGCGCCGCCTTCGAGAAGGTCGTCGCCCAGTTCGGCGCCGTCCACGGCGTCGTCCACGCCGCCGGCCTGCCCAGCGAGCAGTGGGACCGCGCCATCACGGCGGCGAGCGTCGAGCAGTGCCGCTGGCACTTCGTCTCCAAGGCGTACGGGCAGATCGTCCTGGAGAAGGTCCTCGCCGACCACCCGGTGGACTTCTGCCTGATGCTCTCCTCGCTGGCCGGCGTCCTCGGCGGCCTGCGCCTGCTCGGATACGGCGCCGCCAACCACTTCATGGACGCGGCGGCCGAGCGCGCCAACCGCGGTCTTGACCGCACCGTGTGGATCAGCGCCGCCTGGGACGTGTGGCAGCACCACCAGGACGAGAAGCGGGCGATCTCCGCCATCGGCCGCAGCATGGACGACAAGGCCATCCAGCCCGACGAGGGCCTGGAGACGATCCGCCGCCTGCTCACCCTGCGCGACGTCTCCCACGTCGCCGTCTCCACCTGGGACATCGACTACCGGCTCGACCAGTGGGTGCGCAACGACCAGGTCGCCCGGCCGACGTCGGGCTTCTCCGCCGCCGTCGCGGAGGCGGGCGGCGACGCGGCCGCCGGTGACCTCGTCGAGCAGGTCGCCGGCCTCGTCCGCGAGCTGCTCGGCGCCCCGGAGATGCCGCTCGACGCCGACATCTTCGAGTACGGCGGCGACTCGCTGCTCATCGTGCGGCTGCTGTCCCACGTGCGCGCGCAGTTCTCGGTCGAGGTGCCGCTGGCCGACGTCCTGGGCGAGGCGACCCCGAGGGCGCTGGCCGCCCTCGTGCAGGAGCGCCTCGACGCCGCGCGCGAGGACGACGTCCCCGGGGACGAGGGCGACGAGATCGCCGAGCTGACGGCCGAGCTGGCCGGGCTGGCTCCGGAGGAACTGGAACGACTGCTGGCCGCCGAGGCCGGCACCGACACGGACGCGGCGCTCGCCGCGGGCCCGGAACAGGGGAACTGACGGTGGACTTCAGCCTGATCTTCTTCTCGGGAGACGAGAAGAACAAGTACCGCTTCGTCCTCGACGCGGCCAAGTACGCGGACGAGAACGGGTTCACGGCGATCTGGACCCCCGAGCGCCACTTCCACCGCTTCGGCGGGCTCTACCCCAACCCCTCCGTGCTCGGGGCAGGCCTCGCCATGGCCACCCAGCGCCTCCAGATCCGGGCGGGCAGCGTCATCCTGCCCCTCCACAGCCCGATCCGCGTCGCGGAGGAGTGGTCGGTCGTCGACAACCTCTCCCGCGGCCGCGCCGGCATCGCCCTGGCCACCGGCTTCAGCCCGCTCGACTTCGCGATCAACCCCTCCGGCTGGGAGGACCGGCGCACCCGCACCTTCGACGCCGTGACCACGCTCCGCGAGCTGTGGGAGGGCGCCCCCGTCTACGTGCAGGACGGTCTCGGCAACCACGTCGAGGTCGAGCTGCACCCGCAGCCGGTCCAGCCCGAGCTGCCGATCTGGCTCACCTGCACCAAGAGCGCGGACACCTTCGAGACCGCCGGCCGGCTGGGCTGCAACGTCCTCACCGCGCTCATCGACATGACCAACGAGGAGCTGGAGGAGAAGCTCGCGCTCTACTACAAGACGCTGGAGGAGTACGGGCACGACCGCGACTCCACCACCGTCACGCTGATGCTGCACACCTACATCGGCACCGACCTCGACGAGGTCAGGGAGACGGTGTGGCCGCCCTTCAGCGACTACCTGCGGTCCTTCTTCACCGTCATCGACTCGCAGAAGAAGAACCTCGCCCCCGGCGCAGGGGTCCGCGACATCTCCCAGAGCGACCAGGACGAACTCATCAGGTTCGCCTTCGACAAGTACTTCGAGAAGGGGGCCCTCCTGGGCACCCCCGACTCGTGCGGCGCGGTCGTCGAGCGCTTCCGCGGCATGGGCGTCGACGAGATCGCCTGCCTCATCGACTTCGGCGTCGACGAGGACCTCGTCGTCCAGAGCCTGGAGCACCTGAACGAGCTGCGGAGGCGGTACGCGTGACCGGCGACCTCGCCGCGCGCGTCGCGGCCCTCACCCCCGAGCAGCGGGCCCGGCTCCGCGCGGCGCTCCCCGCGGCCCGGAGGCCGGAACTCACCCCGGGCCAGCGGCGCCTGTGGCGCACCCACCACCAGGTGGGCGGCCGGCCCGTCGACGTCGTCTGCCAGGCCGTCCACCTCACCGGCTCCGCCGTCGACCTCGACAGGATCGCCGACCGGCTGCTCGCCTTCGCCGCGTCCCACGAGGCGCTGCGGACCACCTTCACGACCGAGGGCGACACCGTACGGCCCGTCACCCACGCCGTGCTGCCGCCCCGCCTCGTCCGCACCCGCTGCGCCGACGAGGCCGAGGCGCACGCCCTGGCCAGGAGCCAGGCGGAGGAACCCTTCGACCTCGCGGCCGGACCGCTGCTGCGCGTGACCCTCGCGGAGGGGCCCGCCCCCGACGAGGCGTGGCTCCTGTTCGCCGTGCACAACCTGGTCTTCGACGCCTGGTCGTTCGAGCTCCTGCTCGACGCGCTCGGCGCCGGGACCACGGCGGACGCGCCCACCGGCACCTCCGGCACCCCCCGTACCTCCGGCGCCTTCGGACGCTTCGCCGCGGACCAGCGGGCCTGGGTGGGGAGCCCCGCGGGGCGTGCGGCGGCGGCCTACTGGACGGCCGAGACGGCGGACGCCCCGCCGCCCTTGCCCACCGACCGCCCGCGGACGGACGCGACCACGAGGACCGGCGCCCGCGCCGGCTTCACGCTGCCCGCCGCCGTCGCGGACGCGATCACCGCGGGGGCGAAGCGCGAGGGCGCGACGGCCTACGCCGGCTGGCTCGCCGTCGCCTGGGCGGCGCTCGCCGAGTTCGGCGGCTCCGACGACGTCCTGCTCGGTACCTTCACCACCGGCAGGACCTCCCCGGACAGCCAGGACGTGGTGGGCTACCTGCTCAACGTCCTGCCGGTGCGCCTGCGGGGCGCCGGCGACGGCGGACACCGCGACCGGCTGCGGTCGGCCCGCGACATCACCCGGGCCGGCCTGCGGCACGCCGCCTACCCGGGCGAACTGATCGAGGCACCACGGCGCCTGGAGGGCACCCACCCGCTCCTCGACGCCGTCTTCGTCTTCGACAACCTCGGCGACGAGGAGCGCCGCGTCCAGGGCGCCCTGGCGACCTCGGCGGACCTCGACAAGGCGACGGCCCGCTACGACCTCACCCTGGCCGTGTACCCGGGCCCCGAGGGCGTCACCGGCTGGCTGGAGTTCGACACCGCCCTCTACGACGCCTCGACCGCACGCGCACTGGCCGAGCGCTTCACCGCGCTGGCCGGCGCCGCCGCCCAGGAGGTGGACCGGTGATCACCGCACGTCTGTGCGCCCCCGCGTACGAACTGGGGGAGTACGCCGAACCCGTGACGGAGCTTCCGGAACTGCTGGCCGACCCCCGGGCCGCCGCCGAGCTCACCGCCCCGGGCGCGGGGTTCCACACGTACCACTGGTCGGACGCCCCCGTCACCGAGCTGATGGCCCACGCGGTCCGCGGCACGCTCGCCGAGTCCGGTGTCCCGGCCTCCGAGATCGACATGGTCCTTCTCGCCACCGACTCGCTGCCCCGGGACCGGTCCGCCCACCGCGACGTCGCCGAGCTCCTGGAGGAGACGGGCATCTCGCGGGCGACGGCCGTCACCACGGGCCTGATGGACTGCGCCACCGCCATGGTCGCCGTGGGCACGGCGGCCTCCTACGTCCGCGACGGCACCGCCCGGCAGGTCCTCGTCGTCACCGGCGACCTCGCCGCCCAGGCGACGGGCGGGCAGCGGATCGTCGCCGGGGGAGCGGCGATCGCCAGCGACGGCGCCGCGTCCGTCCTGGTCTCCGCCACCGCGAGCGGCCTGCCCCTCCTGGGCATGGCCCACCACTCGGACGCCGGCCTCCACCAGGCCGGAGCCCCGCAGCAGCAGCTCCTCGCCCGGGTCGCCGCGCACCGGGAGCTGTTCGGCCGGCTCGCGGCCCGGCGGGACGGGGGCGGGCTCGGCGACGTGCGGGCGGTCCTCCCCAGCAACTTCGCCGGCGACGTCCTGGAGCTGTACCTCAGCGACGTCCGCCTCGGCGGCGGCCGCCTGTCCCGGGCCAACGTGGGCCGCGTCGCGCACTGCCTGGGCAGCGATCCGCTGATCAACCTCGCCGACCGCCTGGCGGAACGCAAGCACACCGGCCCGGAGGACGGCACGCTGGTGCTCTTCGGCGCGGGCGTCTCCCACCTCGCCGCGGTGCTGCTCGGCGCGGCACCGCTGCCCGCACGGACGGAGCCGGGGCCCTGAGCACCACGACGACCACCCCCACGACCCCCGCCGCGCCCCGGGGCGCGGAGTCGGCCGGCCGGACCGGGAGCGCCGGGGCCGCCACCGGCGAGGAGCTCCGCTCCGTCGCACGCCGTCTGCCCACCGGTGTCACCGTCGTGACGAGCGGCACGGGCGAGGCCGCGCACGGCATGACGGTCAGCTCCTTCACGACGCTCTCCCTCGCGCCGCCGCTCGTCTCGTTCTCGGTCAGGACCGGTGCCCGCATCCGAGGTCCGATCGAGGCCACCGGCGCCTTCGTCGTCAACCTCCTCGCCGCCGAACAGGAGCAGCTCGCCCGCTGGTTCGCCGACCCCGACCGCCCCACGGGCGCGGCCGGCTTCCAGGACGGGGTCCGCACGAGCGAGGCCCCCGGCGGGGGCCTCCTGCTGAGCGGCGCCGTCGGCTACTTCGCCTGCCGGCTGGACCGGATCGTCGAGGCCGGTGACCACGTCATCGTCATCGGCGCCGTCGAACGCTGCCGGACGCTCCGCCCGGCCGCGGTCCCCGCCCTCGTCTTCGCCGACGGCGGGTTCCACGCCGTGGGCCCGCGACTGCCGGGCTGACCCCGGCGACTGGCTCCACCCCCTGGACCCGGCTGCCGACCGACTCGCTTCCGGTACCCCGGCGGCGGAGGGTTCCACGCCCTGGGCCCGCGGCCGCCGGCCGACTCCCGCCGGCGGCGGGTTCCACCCCCCGGGCCCGCGTCCCGGCGGGGCCGGCCCCGCCGCCCCGCTCATCCCACCCCGTCCCCTCCCGAAAGTCAGGACCGATGACCCAGAGCACCGAGACCGCCTCCGCGACCGCCGGGACGCCACCCGAACGCGGCGCGGCCCCGGCCAGGTCCACGCTCGTCCTCGTCGTGCTGTGCGCCGCGCAGTTCATGGTCGCGCTCGACTTCTCCGTACTGAACGTCGCCCTCCCCACGCTCGGCGGCGAACTCGGCATGAGCCCCGCCGCCCTCCAGTGGGCGGTCACCGCCTTCGCCCTGCCCTCCGGCGGCTTCCTCCTGATCCTCGGCCGCGCCGGCGACCTCTTCGGCCGGCGCAGGATCTTCCTCGCAGGCCTGGTGGTGTTCGGCGCGTCCTCGCTCCTGGCCACCTTCGCCTGGGACCCGGCCTCGTTCCTCACCGGCCGCGCCCTGCAGGGCGTGGGAGCCGCCGCCATCGTGCCCACCGGCATGTCGCTGCTGACCACGACCTTCCCCGAGGGACCCCTGCGCGACCGCGCCCTGTCCATCTCGGGCACCCTGCTCTCGCTCGGGTTCACGGTCGGCATGGTGATGGGAGGGGTCCTCACCGACACCCTCGGCTGGCGCTCGACGATGGGCCTGCTGGCCCTCTTCTCGCTGATCGTGCTGCCGCTCGCACCGGGTGTGCTGCCCGAGTCGAAGAACCCCCGCCGCCCCCGCCTGGACGTTCCGGGCGCCCTCACCGTCACCGGCGGTCTGCTCGCCGTGATCTACGCGCTCTCCACCGCGGCCGACCGGGGCTTCGGCGGCGTCGACGTGATCGTCGCGCTGATCGCGGGCGTTCTCCTGCTCGCCGTGTTCGTGGTCGTCGAGTCCCGCACGGCGGACCCGCTCATCTCGCTGACGACGCTGCGCCGCAGGACGGTCGCCTGGGGCAACCTGGGCGGTCTCGTCACCCTCTCGATGATGAGCACGGTCGTCTTCGTGATGGGCCTGTACCTCCAGCAGGTCCTGGACCTGTCCGCCTTCCAGACGGGCCTCGTCTTCGGCTTCCAGGGCCTGGCCGCGGCCGTGTCGGGCGGCTTCATCCCGAAGGTCGTCGGACGCTTCGGCAGCGGCCCGACCCTGGTCGGCTCCCTCGTGGGCCAGGGCCTGTTCTGCGCCGGACTGCTGGCCGTGGGGACCGCGGGGCACAGTGTGTGGGTGGCCGCCGTCTGCCTGGCCCTGGCCTGCGTGTGCCACCTCGCCGCGATCATCTCGTACGGCCTGACCGTCACCTCGGGCGTGCCGGACGAGGAGCAGGGCCTGGCCACCGGCCTCGTCACCTCCACCCAGCAGATCGGCATCACGGTCGGCATCCCGCTGCTCGGCGTCCTGGCGACGACCACGCCGGACCTCATGGACGGCGTGCGCACCGTGATCGTCATCGACGTGGCGATCGTCCTGGGAGCGGCCCTGCTCATCGCGATCGGCCTGCGCCGCCCCCGCACGAGCGCCTGACCCCTCCGGGGAGGGGTCCCGCCGGGCCCCGCCGTGGGCCCGGCCGACCGGTTTCCGCCGGGCCGCCGCCACGGGCCCGGCCGGGGTTCCGCCGGGCCCCGGAACAGCCCGGCCGCAGGTCCCGCCGGGCCCCGCAACGGCTCGGCCGCGGGTCCCGCCGGGCCCCGGAACAGCTCGGCCGCGGGTCCCGCCGGCCCCCGCCACGGGCTCGGTCAGGGTTCCGCCGTGCCCCCGGTACGGGCTCAGCCGACCGGGCCCGCGCTCTTCGCGGCGTCCGTGCCGGCGGGCTCCGCCGTCGCCGCGCGCGGGGCGGTCCGCAGGACGCCCGCGCCGAGGATCAGGCCGAAGGCGAGCGCGGTGACCAGGCCGAACGAGAAGACCAGCGAGGTGGCGTCGGCGATGCCGCCGATCGCGGACGGGGCGATCAGACCGGAGGTGTACGTGATGGTGGCGACGCCCGCGATGGCCTGGCTGGGGTTGGGGCCGGAGCGCGCGGCGGCGGCGAAGGCCAGCGGCACGACGACCGCGACCCCGAGGCCGATCAGTCCGAATCCGGCCAGCGCCACGGCGGCGTGCGGGGCGGCGACCACCATGACCCCGCCGACGGTGGCGGCGGCGCCGCCGACCCGGACGGTGCGGACCGCGCCGAAGCGGTCCACCACCCGGTCGCCGGCCAGCCGGGCCACGGCCATCGTGAGCGCGAAGGCGGTGGTGGAGGCGGCGGCGAGCCCCGCCGAACTGCCCAGCTCGTCGCGGAGGTAGACCGCCGACCAGTCGAGGCTGGCCCCCTCGGCGAAGACCGCGCAGAAGCCGATGGCGCCGATCACCAGCGCGGACTTCGGCGGCAGCGCGAAGCGCGGCGGCGCCTCTTCCTCCTCCGCGGGGGCCGGGTCCAGGACGCCCTGGCAGAGGGCGAGGCCCAGCACGGTCAGGACGAGCGCGCCGATCAGGTGGTGCAACCGGGCGTCGGTGCCGACATGGGCGGCGACGGTACCGGCCGCCGAGCCGAGCAGGGCGCCGACGCTCCACATGCCGTGCAGGCTGGACATGATGGAGCGGCCCAGCCGGTTCTCGGTCTCGACACCGAGCGCGTTCATCGCCACGTCGGACATGCCCGCCGTGGCGCCGTACACGAAGAGGACGGCGCACAGGCCCCAGACGTTCGGGGCGAGCGAGGGCAGGGTCAGCGAGAGCGTCCAGAGCGCGAGCAGTCCGCGCAGTGCGGTGCGGGCCCCGAAGCGGTGGCTGATCCGGCCGGCCAGCGGCATCGCGAGCGAGGCGCCGAGGGCGGGGAAGGCGAGCGCGAGGCCGAGCTGGCCGGCGCTGACCCCCGCGTGCTCCTGGATCCAGGGGATCCGGGTGGCGAAGCTGCCGGTCACGGCGCCGTGCACGCAGAAGACGGCGGCGACGGCGAAGCGGGCCCGCCGGAGCCGTTCGGAGCTGAGGACGGTCTCCGCCGCCATGTGGTCCTCCCCGGGACGCGATCGATCCGATGACGCGCCGTAAACTATCAGGAACCCTGCCTGATAAATAGTGGTCCGGAGCGAAGCGGGCGGGGAGACGTCTGAGAGGATCACCGCATGGCCGCATCCCCGAGCACCGCCCGGGCCATCAACGACCGGCTCGCCCTGCGCCTGCTCCAGGACGAGGGCCCGTTGACGGCAGCCCAGCTCAAGACCCTCACCGGGCTCTCCCGGCCCACCGTCGCGGATCTCGTCGAGCGGCTCAGCGGCTCGGGACTGGTCCATGTCGTGGGCGAGTCCGGCGCCGAGCGCCGCGGCCCCAACGCCAAGCTGTACGGGCTCGTCGCCGACCGCGCCCACCTCGCCGCCCTCGACGTCCGCACCCGCTCCGTCTCGGTCACCGTCACCGATCTGCTCGGCACCCCGCTCGCCGGGGCCGCCGCCCCGGTCGGCGAGGACGCCGGCACCGGACCCGCCGTCGAGAAGGCGGTCGCCCTCCTGGAGCGCACCGCGAAGGAGGCGGGCGCGGACCGGCTCCATACCGTGGCCGTCGGCGCCCCCGGTCTCATCGACCCGGCCACCGGCGAGCTCCGCGACTCCACCGGACTGCCCGCCTGGCACCGCCGGCTCGTCGCCGTCCTCCAGGAACGCCTCCCCGCCCATGTGCTCGTCGAGAACGAGACCAACCTCGCCGCCGTCGCCGAACTGCGCGAGGGCGCGGCCCGGGGCCGCGAGGACTTCGTCCTGCTCTGGCTCGGCCAGGGGGTCGGCGCCGCCGTGGTCCTCGGCGGGCGACTGCGCCGCGGGGCCTCCGGCGGCGCGGGCGAGATCGGCTTCCTGCCGGTGCCCGGCACCTCCGGGCTGCCCTCGGCGACCGGCTGCGACGGCGGCTTCCACGAGCTGGTGAGCACCACCGCCGCCGAGGCCCTCGCCCTCTCGCACGGCCTCGACCCGGTGGGCGCGCTCGCCTCCGGCGACGGACCCTTCCTCGACGCCTACGCCCGCAGGCTCGCCGTGGGCGCGGCGGCCGTCGCCGCCGTCCTGGACCCGGGCTGTGTGGTCCTCGCCGGGGAGGCGGGCCACGAGGGCGGGCCCGGCCTCGCGGCCCGCGTGGAGGCCGAGCTGGCCGCGCTCTCCCCGCTGCGCACCGAGGTCCGCGCCACCACCCTCGGCGACGCGGCCGTGCTCCGCGGCGCGCTGCTGCGGGCCCGGGACGCGGCGCAGGACGCCCTCTTCCCGTGACCCCGCCGTGCCGGGTCCCGGACACGCGACCCGGGCCCGGACCGGCGGGCGCGGCCGGGCCCGGACCGGGAACGCGACCGCGCCGCGCCCCGGACAGGGGGGCGCGGCGCGGAGGGTGCGGCCCGGCGGCGGCCAAGGGCCGTGAGACCGCCGCCGGGGGTATCTCAGGGGTGGTGCGTCAGCAGGCGCCGAGGTCCTGCCAGACGCCCCACTCGCCGGTCGTGCCGGGGGCCTCGTTCTGCGTCCACCACTTGGCCTTGTACTTGCGGCCGTTGTGGGAGACCTCGTTGCCCGTGTTGTAGACCTGGCCGGCCACGTACGCCGGGGTGGCGCAGCCGGTGGGCGGCGTCGTCGGCGGGGTGGTGGGAGGCGTGGTCGGGGGAGTGGTGGGCGGGGTCGTCGGCGGGGTGGTCGGCGGCGTGGTCGTGCCGGGCTCCACCACCGTCGTGCCGCGCGCCAGGTCGCCGGCGAGGGCGTAGGTGGTGCCGTTGATGTTCACCGTCCAGTTGGAGGGGGTGGACACCGGCAGGTAGTAGTTGAAGGCGAGGTCGATCGTCGCGCCCGGGGCGAGGGACTGCCAGGCCGGGAGCTTCAGCGAGACCCGGTGGAAGTTGCCCTTCAGGCCGCCCACGTTGGATCCGGTGTGGTCGCTGCTGATGACCTTGGTGCCGAAGCCGGACTGGTCGGAGGCGTTGGCCGGGGCCGAGGTGCCGTAGTCGAACTGGAACTCCGTGCCGCCGGGCAGCGCGGTGTTCGTCCGGTTGGTGATCTTGACCTTCGGGGTGAGCGGGTAGTTCGAGTCGCCCAGCTTGAACTCGGTGAAGGCGGTCTCGATGTTCACGGCCTGGGTCGGCAGCGCCTTGTCGGACTTCTTGGCGCCGTACGGGGTGGCGGCCTTGAACTTGTCGTACATCAGCGAGGTGAGCGTGTCACCCATCTCGTACTGGCCCTTGGCGGCGTTCCAGTCGTAGTCGCCGGCCATCTCCCAGACCATGGTGCCGCCGATGCCGCGGTCGACCACGTAGTCGGCCTTGGCGCCCACGGACTGCTCGTCCTCGGTGGAGAGGAAGACCTTCTTCTCGGCGTTCCACAGCCACGGCGCGACCAGGGTCGAGTCGTACTTGCGGGCGTAGGTGCCGGTCAGGGTGGTGTTCGCCGGGAAGCCGTACTGGGTGACGTAGTCGCCGACGATCCCCTTCTCCAGGTTCTTGGCGTGCCACATCGGGTTGGAGCCGGCCGGCGCCTCCTTGCCGGCGTCGTCCTTGTCGTGCCACAGGTTGTCGATGCCGGAGGCGCCGTCACCGCACTTGGTCAGGCCGGAGCCCACCGGGCAGGTGGCCGCGGTGGCCTTGCCCCACAGGCCGTCGGTGCCGCCCTGCACGTTCTTGTGACCGCGGGTGTAGAAGGGCAGGCCGATGTTGATGCGGCCGGCCGGCATGGAGCCGCGGAAGTAGTGGTAGGCCCAGTCGGTGTTGAGGTAACCGATGTTGCCGTACTGCGCGGAGCCGTAGACGTTGGCGGCGGCGAGCTCGCCGTCCTTGCCGTCGTCGAAGAGCGAGGCGTTCGGGCCGACGTACTCGTTCCAGGCGCCGTGCAGGTCGTACGACATGATGTTGACGTAGTCCAGGTACTTCTGCATCTGGTACGTCTCCATGCCGCGCAGAAGGTAGCCGGAGGAGGGGGCGGCGACGGTCAGCATGTAGTGCTTGCCGTCGGCGGCGCCGGCCGTGTCCAGCTTCTCGCGGAGGGACTTCATCAGGGCGTCGTAGCTCTTGACCAGACCCGCGCGGCGGCCGTTGGCGATCGACCAGTCGAGGGGGTTGCCCGCGTCCTTCATGGTCGTCGCGTACTCGTAGTCGATGTCGACGCCGTTGAACCCGTACTTGCGGATGAAGTCGACGGCCGAGGTGGCGAAGGTGTCGATGCCGGCCTGGTTGACCGAACCGTCCGGGTTGGTCGTCATCGAGTAGAAGCCGCCGGAGTTCACCCGGTCGCCGTTGTCCGCGAAGTAGCCGCCCGTCTCGGCCCAGCCGCCGACGGAGATCAGCGTCTTCACGTCGGGGTGCTGCTTCTTGAACTTGTTCAGCAGGTTGAAGTGGCCCTTGTACGCGTAGGCCGGGTCCATCTCGGCGCCGGCCACTCCGGGCCAGGTCATGCCGGTGGAGGCGTTGTTCGGGCCGTCCGCCCCGACGGAGAGCTTGTTGGCGCCGTCGACGTGGGCGAAGGCGTAGTTGATGTGGGTGATCTTGTCCCACGGGATGTTGTTGGCGAGGAAGGCGGGCTGGCCGTTCTTCCCGGTCCGCCAGCTCGTGAAGTAGCCGATGACGCGACGCTGGTGGTCGGCGCCCATCTTCTCGCGTCCCTCGGTGTCGTAGACCGAGCAGTAGGGGACGTCGACGCCGGGCGTCTTGTACAGGCCGTCGGGGCGACAGCTCTCGTTGTCGGCGGCGTAGGAGACGCCACCGGCGAGCGAGCTGAGCAGCAGGCCGGCCACGGCGGCACCGGACGCGAGCAGCGACGCTCTCTTGGTCGTGGGGGACAGCACGATCAGGTCCTCCTCGGGGAGGTGAAACACGCAACGAACAAGGGGGTGGTACGTGTTGGGCCCGTGGTGTGCGCACACCGTCGAGCCGTGCCTCGGAGGTGACACGGACATTAAGAGGACTAGACCAGTGCGTCAATAGGTCTGGACCAACGGAAAATTCCGTGGGACCCTGTGAGCGATCGCACAGGGATCGTGTGCATGCCCGTTGACAGCGCGTGGCACACTGGCCCTGTATCAGCAGCAGCGCACTCCGGGGTCGGTGTAATTCCGAACCGGCGGTATAGTCCGCGACCCGTCCGCAGCCAGCGGCCGGTTGACCAGGTGAGATTCCTGGACCGACGGTGAAAGTCCGGATGGGAGGCAGTGCGCGGCGGGCGACCCCTGACCGGGGTGTGCCGGCCGTACGTCCGCTGGTGGCCGCGTTCCGTCGGCGCACCCGTGGACCTCCGGCCGTTCCGGCACCCTCGTGCTCAGTCGTCGTACCCGCTCTCTGTCGTCATCGACAGGCCCCGGAGTCCGTGCCCGAAGAGGCAGGAGGACCCGGTGGACCGGCAGGCCGACATCACCGCCATGCGACGCGCCGTGGAGCTCGCCGCCCGCGGACTCGGCGCCACCAGCCCCAACCCCGTCGTCGGCTGCGTCGTCACCGACGCCTCAGGTCACGTCGTCGGCGAAGGCTGGCACCAGCGCGCCGGAGGCCCCCACGCCGAGATCCACGCCCTGCGCGAGGCCGGCGCCCAGGCCCGCGGCGGCACCGCCCACGTCACCCTCGAACCCTGCAACCACACCGGCCGCACCGGCCCCTGCGCGCAGGCCCTGATCGAGGCCGGCGTCGCCCGCGTCGTCTACGCCGTCGGCGACCCGAACCCGCAGGCCACCGGAGGTGCGGACACCCTCCGCGCGGCCGGCGTCGAGGTCGTCGCCGGGGTCCTGGAGGACGAGGCGGAGGCAGGCAACATCGCCTGGCTCACCTCCGTCCGCACCGGCCGCCCCTTCGTCCGCTGGAAGTACGCCGCCACCCTCGACGGCCGGATCGCCGCCGCCGACGGCAGCTCCCGCTGGATCAGCTCCGCCGACTCCCGCGCCGACGTCCACCGGCTGCGCGCCGAGGCCGACGCGGTCCTGGTCGGCGGCGGGACCCTGCGCGCGGACGACCCGCACCTCGCCGTCCGCGGCGTCGAGGGCGCCACCCAGCCCCTGCGGGTCGCCCTCGACACCCACGCGCGCCTCCTCCCCACCGCCCGGATCCTCGACGACGCCGCGCCCACCCTGCTGGTCGTCGGCGAGGACGCCGACACCCGGCACCTGCCCGGCGTCGACCTGCTGCGACTGCCCCTGCACGACGGCCGCATCGGCGTGCGCGAACTGCTCGACGGGCTGTACGCGCGCGGCGTCCGCTCGATCCTCCTCGAAGGCGGCCCCACCCTGGCGGGCGCCTTTGTCGCCGGGGGCGCCGTCGACCAGGTCGTCGGCTACCTCGCCCCGGTCCTCCTCGGCGCGGGCCCCGCCGCCCTCGCCGACGCCGGGATCACCACCCTCACCCGCGCGCTGCGCCTCGACATCACCGAGACCGCGCACATCGGATCCGATATCCGCATCACCGCCGTCCCGACCCTCAAGGGAGCCTGACCGTGTTCACCGGAATCGTCGAAGAGCTGGGCGAGGTCGTCGCCGTCGAGGAACTGCCCGACGCCTCCCGCTTCCGCCTGCGCGGCCCCCTGGTCACCGAGGGCGCCCGCCACGGCGACTCCATCGCCGTCAACGGCGTCTGCCTCACCGTGGTCGAGACCGGTGACGGCGAGTTCACCGCCGACGTGATGGCCGAGACCCTCAAGCGCTCCTCCCTCGGCGCCCTGGAGCCCGGCTCCCGGGTCAACCTGGAGCGCCCCATGGCCGTCGGCGGCCGCCTCGGCGGCCACATCGTCCAGGGGCACGTGGACGGCACCGGCACGATCCTGGAGCGGACCCCGTCCGAGCACTGGGAGATCGTCCGGGTCGGCCTCCCCGCCTCCCTCGCCCGCTACGTCGTCGAGAAGGGCTCCATCACCGTCGACGGCGTCAGCCTCACCGTGGTCGAGGTCGGCGACGACTGGTTCACCATCAGCCTCATCCCCACCACCCTCGCCCTGACCACGCTGGGGCACAAGCGGCCCGGCGCCCCGGTCAACCTCGAAGTGGACGTCATCGCCAAGTACGTCGAGCGGCTGCTCGGCACGGACGGACGGGAGAACGTCCAGTGAACTGGCTCAACTCCGAGGCGTTCACCCTCTTCGACCAGCACATCATCTGGTCGGACATGATCGGGAACATCTTCGGGCTGGTGGCCCTCACCCTCGGCTGGCGCCGTTCGGTGTGGACCTGGCCCGTGCAGTTCCTCGCCGGCCTCATACTCTTCGGCGCCTTCTTCGGCCACCTCACCGGCAGCGCCGGCAAGCAGGTCGTCGTCATGCTCGTGGCGCTCTTCGGCTGGTGGCAGTGGCAGCGCGGAAGGCAGGGCGGCGCCGACGGCCACATCGCGGTCCGCTTCGCCACCTGGCGCGAGCGCGGCGCCATGATCGCCGCGGCCGCCGCCGGCACCGTCGCGGTCGCCCTGCTCTTCGAGGCCTTCCCGACTCTCTCCTGGGACCCCTGGCCCGACGCGTACATCTTCGTCGGCACCGTGGTCGCCATGTACGCCCAGGCCCGCGGGATGGTCGAGTTCTGGTTCGCCTGGCTGCTCGTCGACCTCGTCGGTGTCCCGCTGAACTTCGCCAACGGATACGCCTTCTCCGGGTTCGTCTACGTCCTCTACGGCGCGCTCGTCCTGTGGGGCCTGCGCGACTGGTGGCTTCGCACGCGCACCCCCGCTCTGGAAGGAGCCCCCGCATGAGCACCGTGCCGTCCGTCTGGGACACCGAGGACCTCGCCCTCGACCCCGTCGAGCAGGCCGTCCGCGACATCGCCGCGGGCCGCCCCGTGGTCGTCGTCGACGACGAGGACCGCGAGAACGAGGGCGACCTCGTCATCGCCGCCGAGAAGGCCACCCCCGAGGTCGTCGCCTTCATGATGAGCGAGTGCCGCGGCCTCATCTGCGCCCCCATGGAGCACGACGAGCTGGAGCGGCTCCACCTCCCGCAGATGGTCGAGCACAACACCGAGTCGATGCGGACGGCCTTCACGGTCTCCGTCGACGCGAGCCCGGAGCACGGCGTCACCACCGGCATCTCCGCCGCCGACCGCGCCACCACCCTCCGGATGCTGGCGAGCGGGCACCACGAGCCCTCCGACTTCGTCCGCCCCGGCCACATCTTCCCGCTGCGGGCCCGCGAGGGCGGCGTCCTCGCCCGCCCCGGCCACACCGAGGCCGCCGTCGACCTGGCCCGCCTCGCGGGCCTGCGCCCGGCCGGAGCGATCGTCGAGATCGCCGGCGAGGACGGCGTGATGCTCCGCCTCCCCGAGCTCGTCCCCTTCGCCCGCAAGCACGGCCTGACGATCATCTCCATCGAGGACCTGATCGCCTACCGCCGCTCCGCCGAGCCCACCGTCCGCCGCGAGGCCGAGGTCCACCTCCCCACCGCCCACGGCGAGTTCACCGCCTACGGCTACCGCTCCACGGTCGACGGCGTCGAGCACGTCGCCCTCGTCCACGGCGAGATCGGCGACGGCGCCGACGTCCTCGTCCGGATGCACTCCGAATGCCTCACCGGCGACGTCTTCCACTCGCTGCGCTGCGACTGCGGCCCCCAGCTCCAGGCGTCCATGGACCGCATCCAGGAGGCCGGCCGCGGCGTCGTCGTCTACCTCCGCGGCCACGAGGGACGCGGCATCGGCCTGCTCTCCAAGCTGCGCGCGTACGAGCTCCAGGAGCGCGGCCGGGACACCCTCGACGCCAACCTCGAACTCGGCCTGCCCGCCGACGCCCGCGACTACGCCGCCGGCGCGCAGATCCTCGCCGACCTCGGGGTCCGCAGCCTCCGGCTCATGACGAACAACCCCGACAAGATCGACGCCCTCACCCGTCACGGCCTCGCCGTCGAGGGCCGCGAGCCGATGCCCGTCACGGCCGGCGAGCACAACCTCCGCTACCTCACCACCAAGCGGGACCGGATGGGCCACGACCTGCCCTGGCTGGACGGCTCCCCGGCCCCCACCTGCGGCAACCAGTAACCCCGATCGTCTTTCGCACCCAGCAAGGAGAATCATGAGCGGCAAGGGCGCACCCGTCCTCAGCGTGAAGAACTGCGGCGACCTGAGGGTCGCGGTCATCGCGGCGCAGTGGCACGAGAAAATCATGGACGGCCTCGTGGACGGCGCCCTGCGCGCCCTGTCCGAACTCGGCATCGACGAGCCCACCCTGCTCCGCGTCCCGGGCAGCTTCGAGCTCCCGGTCGTGGCGAAGGTCCTCGCGGAGCGCGGCTACGACGCGATCGTCGCCCTCGGCGTGGTCATCCGCGGCGGCACCCCCCACTTCGACTACGTGTGCCAGGGCGTCACCCAGGGCCTGGTGCAGGTGTCGATCGACACCGGAGTGCCCGTCGGCTTCGGCGTGCTGACCTGCGACAACGAGGAGCAGGCCCTGGACCGCGCCGGCCTGGAGGGGTCGAACGAGGACAAGGGGCACGAAGCGGTCACCGCCGCCGTCGCCACCGCCACCACCCTCCGGACGGTCAGCGAGCCCTGGCGACAGTCCACGAAGTGAACCCTGGCGACAGGGGCCCCGGGTGAAGCCGTACTCTAAGGACATCATGGCGAACAAAACCTTCGAAGAGCTCTTCACCGAGCTCCAGCTCAAGGCCGCCAACGGCGACCCCAGCACCTCCCGCACCGCGGAACTGGTCGGCAAGGGCGTCCATGCCATCGGCAAGAAGGTCGTCGAAGAGGCCGCCGAGGTCTGGATGGCCGCCGAGTACGAGGGCAAGGAAGCCGCCGCCGAGGAGATCTCGCAGCTGCTGTACCACGTCCAGGTGATGATGGTCGCCCGCGGGATCTCCCTCGACGACGTCTACGCCCACCTCTGAGCCGACCGGCCCCGAGCACACCCCCCTTTCCCCACCACTCCCAGGCAAAGGAAGCCCCCACCCATGCTGCGCATCGCCGTCCCCAACAAGGGTTCCCTCTCCGGACCTGCGTCGGCCATGCTCCATGAGGCCGGCTACCGCCAGCGCAAGGAGTCCAAGGAACTGGTGGTCATCGACCCCGACAACGAGGTCGAGTTCTTCTACCTGCGGCCGAAGGACATCGCCATCTACGTGGCCTCCGGGAAGCTGGACATCGGCATCACCGGCCGTGACCTGCTCCTGGACTCCGGCGCCAGCGCCGAGGAGATCCTGGCGCTGAACTTCGGCCGCTCCACCTTCCGCTACGCCACCCGTCCGGGCACCGCCAAGGGCCCGGAGGACTTCGGCGGCATGACGATCGCCACCTCCTACGAGGGCATCGTCGCCAAGCACCTCGCCGACCAGGGCATCGACGCCTCCGTCGTGCACCTGGACGGCGCCGTCGAGACCGCGATCCAGCTGGGCGTCGCCCAGATCATCGCCGACGTCGTCGAGACCGGCACCAGCCTGCGCAACGCCGGCCTGGAGGTCATCGGCGAGCCGATCCTGAAGTCCGAGGCGGTCGTGGTCCGCCGCCACGGCGCCGAGACCGACCACCCGCAGGTCCAGCAGTTCCTCCGCCGCCTCCAGGGCGTCCTGGTCGCCCGCAGCTACGTGATGATGGACTACGACTGCCGCGCCGAGCACCTGGAGCAGGCGGTCGCCCTCACCCCCGGCCTGGAGTCGCCGACCGTCTCCCCGCTGCACAACGAGGGCTGGGTCGCGGTCCGCGCCATGGTCCCCGCCAAGGAGGCGCAGCGGATCATGGACGACCTGTACGAGATCGGTGCCCGCGCGATCCTCACCACCGCGATCCACGCCTGCCGTCTCTGACGGCCCCCGGCACCCGTACGACCAAGGCACCGAGGAAACCCCCATGTCCGAGTCGCCCACGCCCGCCCTCCCGGTCACCTTCCGGCCGGGCCGCACCCGCGCCGTCCTGCTGACCGTCGGCGTCGTCATGTTCGCGGCGATCACCGCCGTGGCGCTGATGCTGGAACGGCTCGGAACGGGGGAGCGGGCCAGTTTCGTCCTCACCGCCGCCCTCTTCCTCCTCGTCCTGGTGATGCTGAGCCGCCCCAAGGTCGTCGCCGACAGCGAGGGCGTCACCGTCGTCAACATCACCCGCACCCGGCGCCTCGCCTGGGCGGAGATCCTCCGCGTCAACCTGCGTCCCGGCGACCCGTGGGTCTTCCTCGACCTCAGCGACGGCACCAGCCACCCCGCGCTCGGCATCCAGCCGGGCATCGCGAAGGAGTCCGCGATCCGCGACGCCCGCGCCCTGCGGGCCCTCGCGGAGAGCCACGGCACCGGCGTCGAGACCGCCTGAACCCCGACCCGGCCCCCAGGGCCGCCCGCCCGGACCCCCGGGCGGATCTCCGGGGGAACCCCCGGCCGTCCCCCATCCGGGGCGTCCCCCTGCCCCACGGGGCTTGCGCGTGACTACTCTTGAGGCGGTGGTGCCGAGCGCACCACCGCCTCGCGTGTGCAGGGCCGCCGCCGGCGGCCGGCGAGGCCACCCTTCGACCCGAGGAGTGACCCCCTCCGGCAATGGACGGATCGTCCGGTAATACCCGCGCCGCCCCCTCGTCCGAGGCGGCGGCATGATCGTCTCCCTGCTGCTCCTCCTGGCAGCCCTCCTCCTCATCCTCGCCAACGGCTTCTTCGTCGCCGCCGAGTTCGGTCTCGTGACCGTCGAGCGCGCGGAGGCCGAGCGGGCCGCGGCCGCCGGTGACCGGCGCGCCCGCACCGTCGTCTCGGCGCTGCGCGAGCTCTCCTTCCAGCTCTCCGGCACCCAGCTCGGCATCACGCTCACCTCGCTCGTCATCGGCATGCTCGCCGAGCCCGCGCTCGCCTCCCTCCTGCGCGCCCCGCTGACCGCCACCGGGCTCCCCCCGGGCGCCGTCTCCGCGGTCGCCGTGGTCGTCGGCATGCTGCTCGCCTCGGCGCTGCAGATGGTCGTCGGCGAGCTCGTCCCCAAGAACTGGGCGGTCTCCCGGCCGCTCCAGGTCGCCCGCTTCGTCGCCGCCCCGCAGCGTCGCTTCTCCGCCCTCTTCCGGCCGGTGATCGCCCTGCTCAACCGGGTGGCGAACGGTCTCGTCCGGGCCCTCGGCGTCGAGCCCACCGACGAGCTGGACTCGGTCCGCACCCCCGGCGAGCTGGAATCCCTCGCCCGGCACTCGGCCCGGGCCGGCGCCCTCGAACAGGACACCGCCGATCTCTTCGTACGGACCCTGTCCCTCGGCGGCCTCACCGCCGAGCAGGTCATGACCCCGCGCGTGAAGGTCAGCGCCCTCCAGTGGGACGCCACCGCGGCCGACGTCCTCAACCTCACCCGCGCCACCGGTCTCTCGCGCTTCCCCGTCTACCGGGACCGCATCGACGAGATCGTCGGCATGGTCCACCTCAAGGACGCCCTCGCCGTCGCCCCCGGCGCCCGCCCGAGGACCTCGGTCGGACGGATCGCCGTCCCGCCGCTCCTCGTCCCCGAGTCGCTGCCCGTCCGGACCCTCCTGGAGCGGCTGCGCCGCGAGCAGCCGATAGCCGTCGTCGTCGACGAGTACGGCGGCACGGCCGGCGTGGTCACCCTGGAGGACATCGTGGAGGAACTCGTCGGCGAGGTCCGCGACGAGCACGACACCGCCGCCGACTCCCGCCCCGAGCTGGCCGCCGCGCCCGCCGAGGACGGCCGCCCCGCCTGGGAGGCCGACGGCTCCTGCCGGGTCCACACCCTGCGCCGGATAGGCCTCGACGTGCCGGAGGGCCCGTACGAGACCGTCGCCGGGCTCGTCGCCGACCTCCTCGGCCGGATCCCGGCCCCCGGCGACCGGGCCGAACTGCCCGGCTGGCGGCTCTCGGTCCGCCGCGTCGACCGCTTCCGGGCCGAGCGGGTCCGGATCGTGCGCACCGCCCCCGTACCGATGGCGGAGGCCGTCCGATGAGCACCCTGCACCTCCTCCTCGCCCTGTTCCTGGTCCTGGCCAACGGCTTCTTCGTCGGCGCCGAGTTCGCGCTCGTCTCCGTCCGCCGCAGCCAGATCGAGCCGATCGGCGGCGCCCGCGCCTCCCGGGTGCTGTACGGCCTGGAGAACCTGCCGCAGATGATGGCCGCCGCCCAGTTCGGCATCACCGTCTGCTCGCTCACCCTCGGCGCGGTCGCCGAACCGACCGTCGCCCACCTCCTGGAGCCGGCCTTCCACGCCGTCGGCGTCCCGGCCGGACTCATCCACCCGCTCGGCTTCGTGATCGCCCTCGCCGTGGTCGTCTTCCTCCACCTCGTCATCGGCGAGATGGTCCCGAAGAACCTGGCGATGGCCGCGCCGGAACGGACCGCGCTGCTGCTCGCCCCCGGCCTCGTCGGCTTCGCCCGGCTCTGCCGGCCCGTGACGGCCGCCCTGGGCGCCTGCTCGCGGCTGGTCCTGCGGGCCTTCAAGGTCGAGCCGAAGGACGAGGTGGAGGCCGTCTTCACCAGCGCCCAGCTCGGCCGCCTCGTCGAGGACGCCGGCCAGGCCGGACTCCTCGACCCGGCCGAGCAGGAGCGCCTGGAGGACGCCCTGGAGCTGGGCAGCCGCCCGGTGACCGACGTCCTCCTCCCGGCCGCCGCCCTGGTCACCGTCCCGCCGTCGGTCACCCCGCGCGAGATCGAGGAGCTGACCGTACGGACCGGCTACTCGCGCTTCCCGGTCCGCGCCGAGGGCCGCCACCCGGACGTCTTCCTGGGCTTCGTGCACGTGAAGGACGTCCTGGACGCGGAGGAGCGCGAGCGGGCCGTGCCGCGGCAGCTGTGGCGCCCGATGGCGACCCTCCGGGCCGAACTTCCGCTCGACGACGCCCTCACCGTGATGCGCCGGGCGGCGACCCACCTCGCGCAGGTCGCCGACGCCTCCGGACGGATCCTCGGCCTCGTCGCCCTGGAGGACGTCCTGGAGACGCTGGTGGGAGAGGTCCGCGACCCCGCCCACCGGCTGCGCCCGGAGCCGGTCGCCGGATAGGGCGTCAGAACGGAGGCTCCTGCTGAGGGCCGCGGTCCGCCGGACCGCGGCCCGACAGGACCTCCCCGTACGCCTGCATGAGGTCCCCGAGCCGCAGTGTCGCCAGGTCCTCGCGGGTGAGGCTCCCGGGGTAGCCGGAGAGCCGCAGATCCCGGTAGGCGCAGGACTTCTCGTACAGGGTGCGCAGGAAGCGGCCGTTGCCCAGCTCGTCGATCCAGCCCTGCTCGACCACGTGGGCGCTGATCGAGCGCAGCTCGTCCAGCGCCTCCTCGTCCCAGCCGTCGCCGTTGGCCGCGGCCAGCACCTCCCCGATGGCGGTCAGCTCCAGCGGCCGGTAGGACGGGAAGTCGACGCGGGTGGTGAACCGGGAGGAGAGCCCGGGATTGGCGGCCAGCAGCCGGTCCATCCCCTCCGGGTATCCGGCCAGGATGACCACGAGGTGGTCCCGGTTGTCCTCGGCCCGTTTCAGCAGCACCTGGAGGGCTTCGTCGCCGTAGGCGTCGCCCTTGCTGTAGCCGGAGTTGGAGAGCGCGTACGCCTCGTCGACGAAGAGCACCCCGCCGACCGCGGAGTCGATCAGCTCGTTCGCCTTCACCGCCGTCTGGCCCAGGAACTCGCCGACCAGATCGGCCCGCTGGGCCTCGACCAGATGATCGCCGCCGAGCAGCCCGAGCGCGTAGAAGACCCGCCCCAGGATCCGGGCCACCGTCGTCTTGCCGGTGCCGGACGGCCCGGAGAAGACGAAGTGCCGCTTCGGCGGCTGCACCGGCAGCCCCTGCCCGGCGCGCAGCCGGGCCATCTCCAGCTGCGCCGAGAGCGCCTTGACCTGCCGCTTCACCGGCTCCATCCCGACCATGCCCTCCAGCTCCGCAAGGGCCTCGGCGAGCAGCACCGGATCGGTCGGCCCGGCCGGGAAGCGGGGCGGACCGGGCTGCGCGGGCACCGGCGAGCTGTGCCGTACGACCTCCGGCGGCGCGGCGGGCGGGCCGGGCGGCACCGGGTCGGGGGAGCGGCGCAGGCCGTCGCCGCCGGGCGCACCGGGCTCGGTCTCCGGTCCGGCGGCGGTGTCGGTGCCGTCCTGGCCGGGGCCGACGCCGGCCGTGCCGAGGGCGACGGCGGCGAGACCGGCCTGCTCGTCCATGCCGTCGAGCCCCTCGAAGCCGTCGTACTCGGCGATGGCGGCGAGCCGGGCGGCGGTGTCCATGAAGGCCGGATCGACGCGGTGCACCGCGCGGTAGAGGGGGAGCGCGGCGGCGCTGCGGCCCGTCCCCTCGTGGGCGCGGGCGAGCCAGTAGCGCAGCTCCTTGCGCTGCGGCTGCTCGCTGCGACAGCGCATCAGCGCCGCCGACAGCAGCGGCTCGGCCTGCCCGTACATCTCCAGACGCACCCGGGCCATGCCCCCGAAGAGGCCGGCCTCGATGCCGAGCAGCGGGTCGTCGACGAGGGGCTCGGTGTGCCGCACCAGCTGTTCCCAGTCCTTGACGAGATAGGCGCGGCAGGCGTGCAGGAAGCGGACCTGCGGGTCGGTGTCGACCGGCGGCAGCTCCGCGAGCGCCCGGTCGAGCTCCGGCACGTGCCGTCCGTCGAGCCAGTGGGAGGCGTGCGCGAGCAGCAGGTCGCGCGGGCTCTCCAGCACCGGCTGCACCCACCAGCCGAGCCAGTACCAGGAGTTGAGGGTGCGGCGGTGCCGGGTGCGCTGCTCGCCGAAGCGCTCGCGGTTGCGGTACATGCGCAGCAGCGCGGCCGTCGTGTCCACCCGGAGCGCGTGCAGCCCCAGCCAGGCGTCCGCCATGCCGGGGTCGCTCCTGACCGCCGCCCGGAACTCCTCCTCGGCCTGCGGATAGGCGCCCATCGTGTAGGCGTCCACTCCGCGCAGCCAGGCGAGCTCGGCGGGGGCCTGCCCGCCCTGCGTGCCGATGTCCATCGGGTCCCCCACAACCGTCGGCGTATGGACGGGATTTGACCGCACCTGGGGGCATCGTACCTGCGCAGGGGTGGTGCGCTTAAGGAGAAGCGCAAGATCCGGAATCGGTGACCCTGGGTGAGCGGGAGGGGTCGGAAGCCGTCCGGGAAGGGGTGCTGAGGGCAGAACGAAGCCCCCGATCACGGGGGAACAACCGGGGGCTTCGTGTCCGCGGCGGCTGTCGAAAAGCCGCACATTGAGAACGTAAGACCTGTACGCCCCTGGGGTCAAGCGCAGTTGAGGCACTTGCGGAAGCGGAATTCCGGGGGCTCAGTTCACCGCCATCGCGCCGTCACGGTGCGTGATGATCTGGTCCGGGCCCGCTGTCACACCAGGCCCGGGGAGCCAGTCGTAGCCCTCTTTCCGCTCCCGCACCAGGGTGTCGGCGAAGGGCCGCGAGGGGTCCGCGGCGAAATGGCGAGTCTCCGCCACCACCCAGCCGTCCCAGAACTCCGCCTGCTCCGGTCCGTCCCGGTGCCGGCCGCGGTCCCACGAGGCGCCGGCCGGCCGCTCCATCCACAGCAGCCACGCCAGCCACGGGCGCAGCTCGCGCCGTCCGGACCCCACGCCCTCCACCAGCACCACCGGAGCCGGGGGCAGCTCGCGGGCGGGGCCGAAGCGCCGCAGGGTCCAGTCGTACGGGTGATAGCGCGCGGTCGCACCGCGCTCCAGCGGCTCCAGGACCTGCTCGCGCAGCCGGCCGGTCCAGGCGAAGAGCTCGTCGTGGGTGGCGAGGTCGTCGAGGCGGAGGACGGGCGCGCCGCCGAGCGCGGCGGCGAGCCGGCCGGCGAGCGTGGACTTGCCGGAGCCGGCGTGTCCGTCGACCGCGACCAGCCGGACCGGGCCGAGCGAGGGCGGCAGCCGGCGCAGCGCGCGGGCCGCGCGGTCGAGGTCGTCCATGCGGCCCAGGGTAGGCCAGGGGTGCCGTCGCAGGTCAGCGAGGTGCCGCCGTCAGTGGTCTCTACCCATGTCGATGGCGGCGACGCGGGCCGAAGTGCTGGCGGAGCCCCCTTCCAGCCGGGATAGTGGGCCCGCGCAGCCCCGCCCGATCGCCGTTCCGTCCTCGACTGGGGGTCCTCGCCATGCCCGGATCAGCCTCACGCCGGACCGTCCTCGCCGCAGCGCTCGCGGCCGCCGCGGGCACGGCCGCGGCCGGAGCCGTACCGGCCTCGGCGTCCGAACCCGGTGGTACGGGAGAGGGCGCCGGCGCGGCGGCCCCGGCGACCGTCGCCAACCGCTTCTGGTCCACCTTCACCGACTGGCGGTCCGGCGCGGCCGAGGGCACCCGGGCCGTCGCCGGGAGCCGCCCGGGCCTGGTCCTGGACGCGCCCCTGGGCGTCACCGACTACACCGATCCGCACACCGGGCTGACCTCCTCCTGGGAGTACGCCCGCTGGACCTCGCCCGCGCACACCCCGGCGGTGCCGGCCACCGAGGTGATCGCCTCCTGGAACGCCCGCACCCCGGCCGGCACCTGGCTCCAGGTCGAGCTGGCCGGCCGGTACGCGGACGGCACGGCGACCCCGTGGTTCGTGATGGGGCGGTGGGCCTCGGGCGACACCGACATCCGGCGGACCTCGGTGGACGGCCAGACCGACGGGCGGAGCAGCGTCTGGACCGACACCCTCGCGGTCGACGACCCGGCGAGCGGCCTCCGGCTGGTCGCGTACCGGCTGCGCCTCACCCTCCACCGCCGCCCCGGCAGCACCCTCACGCCCACCGTCTGGCGGCTCGGCGCGATGGCCTCGGACGTCCCGGACCGCTTCACGGTCCCGGCCTCCGTGCCCGGCCTCGCCCGCGAGCTGGCCGTCCCCCGCTACTCGCAGAACACCCACGTCGGCCAGTACCCGGAGTACGACAACGGCGGCGAGGCGTGGTGCAGCCCGACCTCCTCGCAGATGATCCTCGAGTACTGGGGACGGCGGCCCTCCGCCGCGGAGCTGGCCTGGGTGAACCCCGACTACGCCGACCCGCAGGTCTGCCACGCGGCCCGGTACACCTACGACCACCAGTACGAGGGCTGCGGGAACTGGCCCTTCAACGCCGCCTACGCGGCCGGCTACCCCTCCATGAACGCCGTGGTGACCCGGCTCCGCTCGCTCACCGACCTGGAGACCCTGATCCGCGCCGGCATCCCGGCCATGACGTCCCAGTCCTTCCGCGCGGAGGAGCTGACCGGCGCCGGCTACGGCACCTCGGGCCACCTCATGACGGTGATCGGTTTCACGGCCGCCGGCGACGTGATCGCCAACGACCCGGCCTCCCCGACCAACGAGGCCGTCCGCCGGGTCTACCGCCGCCGCGAGTGGGAGAACGTCTGGCTCCGCACCAAGCGGTACAACGCGAGCGGGAACGTGGTCTCCGGCACAGGCGGGGTCTGCTACCTGTACTTCCCCGAACGGCCGACTGCCGCGCAGCGCAAGGCGCTTCAGGCGGTCGGCGTGGTCTGAGGCGCCCGGGGGCGGGCCGGGGGTGTGAGGGACGTCTCTGGTCCGGGAGCGGTGCCGTGCCTCATGGTGGTGCCCATGAGCGCCACCACCACCCCCGCAGGCCGCCTCCGCTCGCGCACGCGCACGGGCGGCCCCGAGGACGACAAGGGTCCCGAGCTGCTGGAGCACGTCCTCGGCTGGACCCTCGTCGTCCTCCTCGCCGTCCTGGTCACCCGCGCGGGTCTCATGTGACCCGGCCGACGGTCAGCGCGCCCCGCCCGGCGGGAGCAGGACCCCGCTGACCCGTACGGTCCGGTCGGCCCAGACGGGCGCGGCGGCCAGCCGCGTCCACTCGGCGTCCCGGCGCCCGGGAAGGGCGCGCCCCTGGCCGGCCCAGAGCGCGTACAGGGCCTGGTAGATCGGGGGGTCCGGAAGGACCTGCACCGGTACGGGCGCGGGCAGCGGCCCCGGCACCGCTACGGTCGCGGGGACCGCCACGGGCACCGGTACGACGGCCGTGGGCTGGGGGACCGCCACGGGTACCGGTACGGGGACCGCCACCGGCACCGGTACGACGGCCGAGGGCGTCTGGACCGCCGGCGCCGGAGCGGGCGCGCGGGTGGGGTCCGGAGCCGTGGCCTGCGCGGGAAGCGGTGCCGGTGCGGCGCCCCCGGGTGCGGGGCCGGGTGCGGCGGGTGCCTCCGGAAGCCGGTGAGGAACGTGCGGAACCGATTCTTCACCGCATGGTTCGGTCTGCCGATGCCGACCGACTCCGCTGGGTGTGGAGTACAGCGTGGTCATGCCCGGACCAACGCGTCCCGGGCCGCCCGGGTCACCGCCGGACGGATTCGGGCGACAGTTCGCCCCTTACCCGCTCCCGCCCGTCCCCCCCCCCCCCCCCCGCCCCGCGCACACCTCTGGTCCTCGCCCTGATGTCTGACGTACCGTCAGATCCTCTTCGAGGAACAGGAGGTCAGCCGTGGACGACGACCGGCCCGTCCCGCTCGACGAATACCCCGTGCACCAGGCCCCGCTGTCGATGAAGCACCACGTCAGCGGCGACCGGAACGTCTACGACCGCTGCATCTTCCACGTCCTCGACCACACCGGCCGAGCCCTCCTCGTCGCCGGGCTCGGCGTCTACCCCAACACCGGGGTCGTCGACGCCTACGCCACCCTGCGCACCGGCGACCGTATGCACGCCGTCCGCGCCTCCGACGCGCTCGGCGACGACCGGATGCGGCTGGAGGTCGGCCCGCTCCGGATCACCGTCGACGAACCCCTCCGCCGCTTCACCCTGAGCTGTGCCGCCGACCCGGCCGACCCCGACGGGCTCTCCTTCGAGCTCACCTGGACCGCCGACTTCCCCGCGCTCTGGGAGCCGCACCACTTCCAGCGCACCGGGAACCGGCTCACCCTCGAAGGCCGCCGCTTCGTCCAGGCCGGCCGCTGCGAGGGCGTGATCAGGGCCGGCGGCGAGCGGTTCGAGGTCACGGCGGGGGAGTGGACCGGTACCCGTGACCGCAGCTGGGGGGTCCGCCCGATCCCCGGCGAGGAGCCCGGCCGGGCCGCCGAGTCCCGCCCCGAGGGCTTCCACTGGCTCTGGATCCCCATGCGCTTCGAGGACCGCTTCCTGATGGTCGTCGCCCAGGAGGACGCCGACGGCTACCGCACCCTCAACCAGGCCCAGCTCGTCCGCGCGGGGCACCGGGACGTCCAGCTCGGCTGGCCCCGCACCGAGATCGCCTACCGGGCCGGCACCCGCCACCCCGAGAGCGCGGTCGTCCACCTCACCGACCCCGGCGGCAAGCCCCTGGAGATCGGCGTCGAGATCCTCGCCTCGTCGCCGCTCGCCGTCGGCGCGGGCTATCCGCCGGCCGGCGACTGGCAGCACGGCACCTGGCGGGGCCGCGACTGGACGGACCGGCGCGTCTACGACCTCTCCGACCCGTCGGCCCACCCCCTCGCCGCGTACGGCGTGACCGACCACGCGGCCCGCTTCACCCTCGACGGGCGCACCGGCCACGGCATCTTCGAGCACGGCTCCTTCGGCCGCCACGACCCCAGCGGCTTCACCGACTTCACCTCGACCGCCCGCTGAGCCCACCCCGCAGGGCCCGGCGAGCGGGCCGAAGGGGTGCGGAGGCCCACGGCCCCGAGCACGGCCGGGGGCGTGAGCCCCGCTCGAAGCGCCCCGGAGGCGGATCGAGCCCCGAGCAAGAGGAGACCCATGGCCACGGCACCGCGTCCCCGCACCACCACCCGCGACCCCGAGGAACTGGCCGTCCGGCTCACCGCCTGGCTCGACCGCAGGCTGCCCGGCGCGACCGTCTCCGGACTCGCCGTCCCCGGCTCCAACGGCATGTCCAGCGAGACCCTGCTCTTCGACCTGGAGCACCCGGACGCCCCGGTGCGCGGCTGCGCGCTGCGGCTGGCCGCCGACCCGGCGGCGTACACCGTCTTCCCCGAGTACGACATGGCCCGCCAGCACCGGGTGATGGCGCTGGTGGCGGAGCACACCGACGTGCCCGTCCCGCGGGTCCTCTGGCTGGAGGAGGACCCGGAGCCGCTCGGCGCCCCCTTCTTCGTCATGGCGCGCGCCGAGGGCCGGGTACCGCCGGACGTCATGCCCTACACGTACGAGGGGAACTGGCTGCACTCCGCCTCCGACGCCCAACGGGCCGCGCTGGAGGCGGAGTCGGTGGCGGTCCTGGCCCGGCTGCACGATCAGGTCCCGCCGAAGGAGGCCGCGTTCCTGCTCCCGGACGGCTCCGGCAGCCCGCTGCGCCGTCACGTCGACGCCCAACGCGCCTACTACGCCTGGGTGGTGGAAGGGCTCGCGCCCTCACCGCTCATCGAGGCCGCCTTCGCGCGCCTGGAGGAGCTGTGGCCGGACGACGAAGGGCCCGCCGTGCTCTGCTGGGGCGACGCCCGGATCGGGAACATCGTCTACGACGGTTTCACGCCGGCCGCCGTCCTCGACTGGGAGATGGCGGCCTGCGCGCCCCGCGAGGTCGACCTCGGCTGGACCGTCTACCTGCACCGCTTCTTCCAGGACCTGACGGTGGGCTTCGGTCAGCCGGGCCTGCCGGGCTTCCTGCGCCGCGAGGCCGTCGAGCGCCGGTACGCCGAACTGACCGGGCACACCCCGCGCGCGATGGAGTTCCACACCCTCTACGCGGCGCTGCGGCACGCGATCGTGATGCTGAGGATCGCCTACCGCCAGGCGTACTTCGGAGAGGTCGAGGTCCCCGCGGACCCCGACCGCCTCATCCTGCACCACGCCACCCTCGCGGCGATGGTGCGCGGAAGCTACTGGACCGGCGTGAGCTAGGTCCTGTCGTCACCCACCCCGCGCCCCCCCCCGGGGGGGGCCCCGCGGGGGGGGCGGGGGGGGGGGCGCCCCGGGGGGGCCGCCCCCCCCCCCCCCGGGGGCCCGGCCCCCCCCCCCCCCGCCCCCCCCCCGCGGGGGGGGGGGGGCCCCCTGCGGCCCCGGCGGGGCGGGGGCCCCCCCACGCCGGCGCCGACCTGACCGCGCTGCACGCCGCCCTGGGGCGCCTGTGGGCCGCCGGACTCCCCGTCGACT